>JAOUMX010000011.1 GCA_029881275.1 Gammaproteobacteria bacterium
CATAGTACGGGCCAGTGCTATGGTGCCGCGACGATTTTTTAAACCATTGTCAGCTTCATTGAGAACCGGTTCATTAGTATCCTTGCGATTAAGGTCAGTGGTCCAGCCGCCACCCTGAATCATGAATCCGTCGATAACACGATGAAATACCGTGCCAGAATAAAAATTGGCATGAACATAGTCCATAAAGTTTTTAGTTGATAGCGGCGCGTGTTTGCTATCCAGAGCGAGATCAATGTCACCCATTGTGGTTTGCATTCGGGCGCACACATAATCTCCACTGTCGAGATTAATTTCGGTTTTAACCGGTGCAGGAGTTGAGACGGTTTGAGTTTTTTCATTACAGGCGGTTACGGTAATAAAGGGTATTAGCAGGGCGGAAAGTTTTAGCTTATTCATTAGTGTCGCTCGTTTCGGATTCGTTGTTGCTATTGTAAGTATTATTTTCATATTGGTGTATTATTTTTTTGGCAACATCCATCTGTTCATTATTGACGTGGAGAGAGGCGAAGTCAGATGCAGGGAGTTCACCTATGCCGCCCTGTAAATAATGGCCGCCAACATAGACTTCGATGCCATTGGATTCAAGCAGGCCTTTTAGAATATGAGCTTCAGTGATGTTGGCGGCGGAGTAGATTTTTATCATGGAAGTTTATTAGCGTCGTACCATGTGTAAACTTACCCGGTAGCAAGGATTAAAGCGGCAGCGATTGTTCGTGTAGTTAAATGGTGCATAGACGTTATGAGTGGCTTTTTCACTCTGGACTATTTGCCAAATGTGCGTCAGATCATTTTTCATCTGCAGGATGAGAAAGGCCGGTGAATTTAAAAATAAGTTTGCTAAAAGGTTTATTCATAGGGCGAAAAACATAAGCGGCAGCAGCAGGCATTAAGCTGTAGAAAAATCTTTCTTCATTGTCCTGTGCAACAAATAGCACTAATACAATAATAAAGATAATGGTTATTAAAGAATAAATAGCCCATGCAATTTTAGTGTAGTAAGCATACTGGTTATTCTGGTTATTCTGGTTATCTGGCATTTTCTTAAGTTCCGAGTAATAGTTATCTGCATTCTATCATTGGTTTTTAAAATTCGTCTAATGTTTAAACTGTGCGGGACAATATGCCCTGTTGTACAGTGTTCCACCTGAGTGCAATGTTATGGCCTGTTTAGCCATTTTATAAAATTAGAAAACTCAACCGTTAAGCCTGATATGGCATAGTGGTTTTTGCCGATGCTGCTAACCGGTTTTACTGTAATACTATGATCTGCTTTTTCAAAGAACAGACCGGCATAAGTACAAAAAGTTGCTGTTTCACTGAAAAATAATGACTCTTTTTGTGGAGATAGAAAGATTATGTCTTTTTCTTCAGGTTGCAGTTTGAGGTGCGAATGGGGGGGTTGTATTTGAGTGGCGTGATACCTTTCCGGTAAAACTTATGGGCGCCGACAAAAAATAAAGGTACAGTAAAGTCAAAAACAAAGGTTGATAGTGTGTGATTGAAGTACATGATTTCACCTGATGTCAAGAAAACAGCACTTAAATCACCATGACTAATTATTTGTTGAATGCTGTCTGGTGTTATATGTGAATAATGCCTGATGAGTGAGCGATTAAATTGTTCGGGTGTATATAGATTGGCCATTTCACCGTGTAGAGTCACCAGGCGACCAGGATTTGATAAGTTTTTTAAGAATTCTATAAAGTATTGCTGAGCTGCTAAATCTTTTTCTGGATTAGAGGTATAGCATATTTTCTGTTCTTGAAGCTCTGTGCTTTCAAAACATATATAGGCATTTGCTTGTGAGCTCAAGAGTAGAAGAATGGTTAGAGCGAAAGGTTTTTTATGTGGATGCATCGGGGTCTCTATCAGTCATATCGTCAGGATTAACCTGTGTGCGCACTTTTTTCTCGTGAGCCTTGTTTTTGTTGTTGCTTACACGTCTTCATCATGTTCGCAAATACACCCCTTAGGCGCCGCATGATCCCGTTTCTTGTTAGCCGGGTCCGTTGCCGGTTTGCCAAAATGTTTTACTCCCTGATACACCATTTGTGCCCTGAGCCAGCTCATGCCATCATCACGGCACATGGTTTTTAATAAACGATCGGCGAAGTCTTTATGATGCTGTGATATTTTTTGTTCTCGCATTAGCTGATAAAGTGCATCGTGTACCAGTGAGCCACGCATGAAGTTTTTAGTATCGATAGTGGGTCCGGAGGGGCCGTCCCATGCATAGCCTGCTTTGATGATCAGGTTGCCATCTGATGTCAGGTCAATAAATCGGGTGATGATGCTGGTTTCTGGAAATATATTAATGTTGATGCCGTAGTCATCGTGTAACTGGTATTTGTAACCTTTGCGATAACAGATGCATGTCATAATAACCTCCGTTGTTATTTGTGTTTGTCAGTGGTGCCTGAGTCAAAACTGATTTGTTGGCCGTGGAATTTAACTTAATCAGTTATTAATTTTAACGCTGATTCGTTTTGCAAATATCCGGTCTGAATTCATTATCCAGTGTGCCCTGGGTGCAGTTCCATACCAGTTTGTCTTTTAATAATTTCGGAATAAATATTAATGTCTGTGGTTGTTCTTTATTTAGTGCCTGTGCACGAACGGTAACGACAAACATCGCATGCTCACCAATGACGATGGATTCTATGATTTCATTGCTGATATTCTGTGGTAGATTGGCGTCGATGTTCTGATTGGGCCAGAAATTGGTTTTTAAAATAAATGCTGTGATGGTGTTGCGGGTATCAAACGCCAGGCCCAGTCCATTTTCGATTTTGCTTCTGCTGGCGTAGGTATTATAAAAAGGCAAAGCAACCAGATAGGCGATGATGATCAGCGCGGTGATGCCTAAAAGGATACTGGCATATTTGCGGATTTTTCTGTTTTTAATTTCTGGTGCCTGTGGATCGTATCCACAATGCAAGCATACCGCAGTGGCCGAGTTTTTAATGGTGCCACATTCGGTGCAAAATGTTTTTTCTGAAAAATTATCAAGCTCTTTCAGCTGTTGATGTTGCCTGGCTTCCAGTTCGGTTTTTTTTGTGTTTTCGAGGGCAGTCTGTATGAAAGATGAGTGTTCAGCAATTACGGTGGGTGCTACCGGTTCCATGATGTCCGGCAGCGCCGGTTCTTCTTTGACAGTATTAATAATTTTGCAAGCTGCACCGGTTTTAGTAATCGCAGCGTGATATTTTTCAGCACTGGTTTTGTCGAGATTTTTTTTAACAATGGTTTCGGGTTTTTGCAGCAGTTGTGCTGCCTGTTGTTCACTGGTTTTGAATAGCGCGGCAAGATTTTTGATGATCAGGTGTTTGTCCTGATCATCAGGGAGCTGGTTGGTGATGACTACCCGATAGGTGTTTTCGTCCATGTCACTCGTTGAGGTTGTGTATTATTAACGGTTGATGGCACGATAACCTATATCGGTTCTGAAATAAACATTATCCCATTTGATTTTGTTCACCAGCTGGTAAGCCGATTGCTGTGCTTCCGCTACAGTGTTACCCAGTGCGCAGGCGCAGAGTACACGGCCACCATTGGTGACAACCTTACCGTCTTTTTCTGAGGTGCCGGCGTGGAATACTTTTGTGGTGGCACTATCCAGGCCTTCCAGTCCGCTGATGATATCACCTTTATGATAATCAGCAGGATAGCCGCCAGCAGCCAGTACCACGCCCAGTGAGCAGCGTTCATCCCATTCGGTCTGATACTGGTCCAGTTTGCCTTCGGTGGCCGCCAGACAGAGTTCAGTGAGGTCTGATTTCATGCGCAGCATAATCGGTTGTGTTTCCGGGTCACCGAAGCGCACATTGTATTCCAGTACTTTTGAATTGCCCTGGCTATCAATCATCAGGCCGGCATAGAGAAAACCGGTGTATTCATTACCTTCGGCAGCCATACCATCCACCGTTGGGCGAATCACTTCATCGATTACCCGTTGATGAATCTCGGCAGTCACCACCGGTGCCGGAGAATATGCGCCCATGCCGCCGGTATTCGGGCCCAGGTCGCCGTTATCACGGGCTTTATGATCCTGTGAAGTGGCCATGGGTAGAATGTTTTTGCCATCGATCATGCAAATAAAGCTGGCCTCTTCGCCCTGCAGAAATTCTTCGATGACTACCCGTGCACCCGCATCACCAAAGGCATTGCCGGATAACATGTCCTTAACCGCCTCGATGGCTTCTGCTTCGGTTTGCGCCAGGATGACGCCCTTGCCGGCAGCCAGACCATCGGCTTTAACGACAATGGGTGCGCCCTGTTGCTTGATATAGGCAATGGCTTTATCAACGTCGGTAAAGTTGCCATAAGCAGCACTGGGAATATTGTGGCGGGCAAGGAAATCTTTGGTGAAGGCTTTTGAACCTTCCAGTTGTGCAGCGCCTCTGGATGGGCCAAAGACTTTCAGGCCGGCGGCTTTGAAATCATCGACAATTCCCAGCACCAGCGGTGCTTCAGGACCGACAATGGTCAGGCCAATGTTGTTGTTTAAGGCAAATGTTTTTAAGGCGCTGATGTCGTCTGCATTGATGGCAATGTTTTCCATTTTCGCTTCACGGGCGGTACCTGCATTGCCCGGAGCAACGAAGACTTTTTCAACTTTTTCAGACTGGGCTGCTTTCCAGGCCAGTGCATGTTCGCGACCACCGCCGCCGACGATTAAAACGTTCATAATAATTACCTAACTTTTGTGTCGCAAAGTTGCGAAGCAGTCAAAACCATACATGACTTTGACTGCTCGCCACAGGAATTTAATGCCTGAAGTGACGCATACCGGTGAAGACCATGGCCATGCCGTGCTCGTTGGCTGCGGCGATAACTTCATCGTCACGCATCGAACCGCCAGGTTGAATTACCGCGGTTATACCGGCTTCATGGGCTGCATCTATGCCGTCACGGAACGGGAAGAACGCATCGGATGCCATCACCGAACCTTTCACTTCGAGTTTTTCATCGGCAGCTTTAATGCCGGCGATTTTGGCAGAATAAACGCGGGACATCTGGCCGGCACCGACACCAATGGTCATCTGATTTTTGACATAGACGATGGCATTGGATTTTACGAACTTGGCAACTTTCCAGGCAAACATAAGATCGTTTAATTCTTCAGTCGATGGCTTGCGTTCAGTAACCACTTCCAGGTCGGATTCACTGACCATACCCAGATCACGATCCTGTACCAGCAGACCACCATTGACCCGTTTGAAATCCAGACTGGCTACTGCCTTGCCCCATTGGCCACATTCAAGTACGCGCACATTGGGTTTTTCACTCAATACTTTTCTGGCGGCATCATTAACAGTGGGTGCGATGATGACTTCAACAAACTGGCGTTTAATAATTTCAGCAGCAACATCAGCTTCCAGGGTGCGATTGAAGGCGATGATGCCACCAAAGGCCGATGTGGGGTCGGTTTTGTAGGCCAGATCATAGGCGCCCATGGTGTCATTCGCAATGGCAACGCCGCAGGGGTTGGCATGTTTAACGATAACGCAGGCTGGTTGTTCAAATGATTTTACGCATTCCAGTGCAGCATCGGTATCGGCTACATTGTTGTATGACAGTTCTTTGCCCTGGATCTGGCTGGCGCTGGCGACAGAGACTTCAGCTGGATGGGCTTCCTTGTAGAACGCTGCTTTCTGATGTGGGTTTTCACCGTAGCGCATTTCCTGCACCTTATCGAATTGCAGGTTAAAGGTGCGAGGGAAGTCGGTTTTGCTGCCATCGTTCTGGATGCGTCCCAGATAATTCGCAATAGCACCGTCATAAGCTGAGGTGTGTTCAAACGCTTTGACCGCCAGATCAAAACGGGTCTCGGCGGTGATGCCACCATTGTTGATTTCATTAATTACACGATTGTAGTCAGAGGGGTTGACCACGATGGTGACATATTCATGATTTTTGGCCGTGGCGCGTACCATGGTCGGGCCGCCAATATCAATATTTTCAATGGCATCTTCCAGAGAACAGTTTTCTTTGGCGGTGGTGGCTGCAAAGGGGTAAAGGTTGACCACAACCAGATCAATGGGGTCTATACCATTAGCTTTCATGACGTCATCGTCAATACCACGACGTCCCAGAATCCCGCCATGTATTTTAGGGTGCAGAGTTTTAACGCGACCATCCATCATTTCCGGGAAGCCGGTATGTTCGGAAACTTCAATCACAGGCACATTGTTTTCAGTCAGGGTTTTGGCTGTGCCGCCGGTGCTGAGGATTTCAACGCCTGCTGCGGACAGGGCTTTGCCAAGTTCTACTATGCCTGATTTATCAGACACGCTAATCAGAGCACGTTTTACCGGGCTGATGCTGTGTTTGCTCATGGTCGAGTTTTCCGGATTGTTGAGTGTGAAACAAAAAAGGGGGGAGATTATAACGCAAACCGGCATGCCGTATCAGGTGCATGCCGGTATTTTTTGGGTTACTTGATCAGGTTGTAGGTTTTCAGTTTCTTTCTCAGGGTGCCACGATTCAGTCCCAGGCATTCCGCAGCACGTGACTGGTTGCCGTCAACATAGTCAAGCAGGAGTTCCAGTAAGGGTTCTTCTACCTGTTGTAAAACCATGTTGTAGAGATCACTGGGTTGATCACCATCCAGCTGTATAAAGTACTGTTCCAGACAACTGCGCACCGTCTGATTCAGACTGCTACTTCTGGGCTTGTTTAAAGAAGTATCAATTGAAATTACGTTAGTATTTTGAGTATTCATGCGGCTATATTTATTTCTTTTTGTTTTTGAAAAAAAGCAACGACTTCTAACAGTTGTTGCGCCGGGTCTTCTACAGCATTAATCCGTTTCCTGAACTCCCTTGCTCCCTGATGCTGCATGCAATACCAGTTGATGTGTTTACGAGCAATGCGTACACCCATGTATTCGCCATAAAATGCGTAGAGGTTGTGCAGGTGATTCTGTAATAGCTCGCTGATTTCATTCAGTTCTGGTTTTGCTAAAAATTCTCCTGTTTCCAGATAATAATTTATTTCTCTGAAAATCCAGGGTCTTCCCTGTGCTGCACGACCAATCATGATCGCATCAGCATTTGTATAGTCTAAAATCTGTTTTGCTTTTTCCGGTGAATCAATATCACCATTGGCAATAACAGGTATGTTAATTTTTGTTTTTACTTCGGCAATGGTGTCGTATTCAACTTCACCTTTAAAGGCGCACTCTCGGGTTCTACCGTGAATGGCCAGTGCCTGAATGCCACTATTTTCGGCAATTCTGGCTATATCGACTGCGTTTCTATTTTCTTTATCCCAGCCGGTACGAATTTTTAATGTTACCGGTATATCAACCGCATTAACAACGGCTTGAAGAATATCGGCAACTTTCTGTTCATCTTTTAACAATGCAGAGCCGGCAGCAACGTTACACACTTTTTTTGCCGGGCAACCCATATTGATATCAATAATCTGCGCGCCCTTATCTCTGTTGTATCTGGCTGCATCTGCCATTTGGCTGGCTTCGGTGCCCGCTATCTGTACACTGATAGGAGCCGACTCATCCGTGTGATTAAG
Source organism: Gammaproteobacteria bacterium (assembly GCA_029881275.1). Lineage (GTDB taxonomy): Bacteria > Pseudomonadota > Gammaproteobacteria > SZUA-229 > SZUA-229 > JAPHQX01. The sequence goes on from JAOUMX010000011.1 coordinate 7,537, forward strand.
TCGTAACTGTGTTTTCCGACTGTTACGTAAATCCGGATTTGAGCTAACCATCTCGGATACAGCAAGTCCTGCACCTAATTGACGACATAGTTGTCTGAATGGCTGATCGGTTATTCCGGCCATTGGTGCAAGTATTACAGGTGATGCGAGTTGGTAAGAGCCTATTATCATTGTTCTGGTCCTGCTCCATGGACGGGTAATATTACTTGGAAATTACCCTGCATGAAACAAGGAACAGAACATTTTTTATGATTATTTTTAAGCTGTTTTAGAAAACAAAGACTTGCATCAATATTTGAATAGAGTTGCTAAATTTGGTGGGTAAGTAACGGAAATCTATTTTGGATGGTTAATTAATACCTGTGATTCTATTTCAGCATCCTGTTTACAGGCCTGTGGGATGTGTTCCAGTGAAACATTATTCATACGAATCAGATGATTAGCCAGGTTAGAGCTGATGTTTTTCATGATGACAGCGCTGATTCTTGGATGTGTGCCGAGTAGAAAATTAAAGTTGGTATGATCTATGCGAAGCAGTTTGCAACTGGCCTGTGCTATTGCATTCGCTGATCGAGTTTTCTGAGTAATGAGTCCTATTTCTCCGAAAATGTCACAACTGTGTAGTGTGTAGATGAGCCCGGTTTTGACGCTGGTGATATCCACTTCACCGGACAAAATGATATACATGCTGTGACTGGGATCATTTTCATTAAAAATGATTTCATTATTTTGAAATGAGTCAGGTTTACAGATGCCGAGAACCGTTTCCAGTTCTGCATTACTCAAGCCATAAAATAATGGAATTTTACTCAGAGATCGAATCAGTTTTTTAATTTCATCCATAGCAAAACCACCCATTAATTATTTAAGGAGTTTGGCATATTGCAGGAAAAATGTTAGACAGTAAGTTTAATTAACTGCCGAATCTGAGGGTTCGTTATGGTGAGCGCAATCGTCCGCCATGCCGGCAATGGCTTTTAGTTTGCGCAAATCAAGAATATGGACATATTTTCTTTGTGTTGTCAGCAGGCCTTCGCTCTGAAAGCGACTGAACGTTCTACTGATCGTTTCAATGGTCAGGCCGAGATAATTACCAATATCTTTGCGAGACATGCTGAGGTGGAATTCGGTTTCAGAGAAATTACGTAGTTTTAAGCGCGTTGAAAGATTAATCAAAAAAGCAGCCAGTTTTTCTTCCGCGTTTTTTTGTGCAATCAGCATTAGCAGTGTTTGGTCAGATGCAATTTCCTTGCTCATAATACGATATAGCTGATGATGCAGATTGGGCACGCTTTCGCTTAGTTCCTCAAGAATTTCAAACGGGATTTCACACAGGCTGGTGGTTTCCAGTGCGATAGCCGAGCAGGGGTGTTCGTAATTATGGATAGCATCCAGCCCTAATAATTCACCGGGCAGGTAAAGGCCGGTAATTTGCTCATCACCCTGTTCTGATTCGGTATAGGTTTTTATTGAGCCACTGCGCACGGCATAAATGGAGGTGAATTTATTGCCGGTCTGGAACAGGAATTCGCCCTTTTGCAAGGGTTTGCGGCGTTTAATAATATTGTCCAGCTTATCCATATCACCTAAATCCAGACCTAATGGCAGACACAGATCATGCAATTTGCAACTTTTACAGGCGGTTTTAAGTGTCGACAGTTTTATAGGCTTTGTGGTCATGGATTATTTTTATTTCACCTTTAATTGATTAAGCATAAGAACTTAATAAACATTTGCCAAGTTATTTTACCTGTAAAGTTGGATTTTGGCGAAATTAGTGCTATTTGCCACCGCCCATGCAGGGAGGAGAGGCGGGGGCTTCACCTTTTTCAGCCCATTCCTGTGGTGTCATGGTATGTAATGACAGGGCATGAACCGGTCCTTTCAGTTCCTCGGCCAGGGCTCGGTTGATCAGTCGATGTCTGGCAACCAGCATCAGACCATCAAAATCATCGGATACGGCAATTACCTTGAAATGAGACTCGGAGCCGGGGGGGACATTATGCATATGGCTTTCATTAATGACCTCCAGATGCTCTGGCTTGAGAGTGTTTTGCAGCTTGGTAATGATATCGGTTTCAATGGTCATGGCGGTGTCCTGATTCAAGGTGCTAATGATAACAATACTTTGGCCTGAATACAGGGGTGATTGAGAGGGATTTTGGGGTAGTCAGGGATAAATAACAGGCAAAAAAAAGGTCGACTTACATGCTTGGCATTATAAATCGACCCTTACTCCCCCCCAGGAGATTAGGTGCCCGTCGAGTGGGCTAAGCTGTAGTTAGAAAACAGAGTAGGGAGAACATCTGTCTGTCTAACTTGGAAATAAGCTTATAAGTTAAATGGGGTTTTGTTTTTGATATATATCAACTACTCATGATAAGTGATTTATTTGAAACCCACTGGTTCTCCTGGTAGAGCTGCAGGGACTGGAAGTTGTTTTTGTAGTTCATTTTAGGATGATTGCGGATCCAGTAGCCCAGATACACATGAGGTAGCTGATAAATCTGGGTGAACCATATTTGCTGCAATATGGCATGGGTGCCCAGGCTGCGTTTGTTTTCATCGGGATCAAAAAAGGTATAAACCGCGGACAGGCCATCCGCCAGATGATCGGCGACGGTGACGCAGATTAATCGGTTAGCCACTCTGGATTCGATAAAAAGGCTTTGTCTCCAGTCGCAGAGAAGGAACTGCTGGAAATCATTTGGTTCAGGATTGGCCATGCTGCCATCATGGTGGCGTACATTAAGGTAGCGCCTGTAGAGATCAAAATATTCTTCTGTATAGCAAGCCGGGGTGATTCGGGTAATGAGATCACGGTTTTTCTTCAGACAACGACGTTGATTACGATTGGGCTGGAATCCGGAAACCTTGATACGGCAGGCAATACAGGCCTGACACGCGGGGCAGTGGGGACGATAGACAAAGTTACCACTGCGACGGAAGCCTTTACTCACCAGAAAGCTATAGAGATTTTTATTCATCTGAATCTGCGGGTCAGGGATGATATTGGCCGAATTGCGATCAGCATAATAGCCGCAACTGTGTTCAGCAGTCAGGTAGAGGGATAGGCTTTGGGTATTCATAAATGTATTTTAGCATTGAGTCTGTTTGGGATGCCTGTCTTAGCAGTGCTATAATCGCCGACTTTATTTTAATTATCTGGTTAATCCTATGACACGGGAACAACGTATTGCACAGCTAAAGCAGCGACTGACTCAGAGAATTCTGATTCTGGATGGCGCTATGGGTAGTTTAATTCAGACCTACAAGCTGGATGAAGCCGGATATCGGGGCGAAAGATTTAAAGACTGGGGTTGTGATGTCCAGGGTAATAATGATTTGCTGGTGCTGACCCAGCCACAGATTATTAAAGATATTCATAAAGCATATCTGCAGGCGGGTGCCGATATCATTGAAACTAATACTTTCAATGCTACTTCCATCGCCATGGCAGATTATCAGATGGAAGAGCTGGTTTATGAACTGAATAAGGCCGGTGCAGAAGTGGCTCGTCAGGTAGCGGATGAGTTTACCACCGATGACAAACCCAGGTTTGTTGCCGGCGTGTTAGGGCCAACCAATCGTACGGCGTCGATTTCACCGGATGTGAATAATCCCGGATTTCGTAATGTTACATTTGACCAGCTGGTAGATGCCTACCTGGAAGCCTTGCGTGGTCTGGTGGATGGTGGCAGCGATATTATTTTAGTGGAAACAATTTTTGATACCCTGAATGCCAAAGCAGCATTATTCGCGATATTAAAATATTTTGATGATTCAGGTATAACATTGCCGGTGATGATTTCCGGCACCATTACCGATGCTTCAGGTCGAACTCTTTCCGGACAAACGGCAGAGGCATTCTGGAATGCGTTAAATCATATTCAGCCAATTAGTTTTGGTTTTAACTGTGCCCTGGGGGCAAAAGAACTGCGTCAGTATATCGAAGAACTTTCCGGTCTTGCCAATTGTTATATTAATGCCCATCCGAATGCTGGATTACCCAACGAGTTTGGTGAATATGATGAAAGCCCCGAAGTAATGGCGGCAGAAATTCTTGACTGGGCCAACTCCGGGTTTCTAAATATTATTGGTGGCTGTTGTGGAACCACGCCAGCACACATAAAAGCCATTGCTGATGCTGTTTGTGATGTTGCGCCACGTAAAATACCTGATGTCCCTGTTGAGTGTCGTTTAAGTGGTTTAGAGCCCTGTAATATTTCTGCGGACACTTTATTTGTGAATGTTGGTGAGCGTACCAACGTGACCGGTTCTGCACGATTTAAACGTTTAATTCTTGAAGAAGATTATGAAACTGCTTTAGACGTTGCCCGTGAACAGGTTGAAAACGGTGCGCAAATTATTGACATCAACATGGATGAAGGGATGCTTGATGGCGAAAAGGCAATGGTAACTTTTTTGAATTTGATTGCCTCAGAGCCGGATATTTCCCGTGTGCCGATAATGCTGGACTCTTCCAAGTGGAATATCATTGAAGCCGGGTTAAAATGCATTCAGGGTAAAGGCGTTGTTAATTCAATCAGCCTTAAAGAAGGTGAAGAAAAGTTTATTGAACAGGCAAAGTTGTTACGGCGTTACGGAGCTGCTGCGATTGTTATGGCCTTTGATGAAGTCGGGCAGGCTGATACACGTGCCCGTAAAGTTGAAATCTGTACGCGGGCATACAATATTCTTACCAAACAGGTTGGTTTCCCGGCACAGGATATTATTTTTGATCCGAATATATTTGCCGTAGCGACGGGTATTGAAGAACATAATAATTACGGTGTTGATTTTATTGAGGCTACTCGTGAAATCAAAAATACTCTGCCCTATGCGATGATATCGGGTGGTGTGTCTAATGTGTCATTTTCATTTCGTGGTAATAACCCGGTTCGCGAAGCCATTCATGCGGTATTTTTATATCATGCCATTAAGGCCGGTATGGATATGGGTATTGTCAATGCGGGACAGCTTGCTGTCTATGATGATCTGCCGGATGAGTTGCGTGAAGCGGTTGAAGACGTTGTTTTAAATCGGCGTGATGATGCTACCGAGCGTTTGCTGGATATAGCCGATAAATTTAAGGGCGACGGATCTACGGGTAAAAAAGAAGAAGATCTTGAATGGCGTACATGGCCGGCAGAAAAACGTATTGCACATGCCCTGGTAAAAGGTATCGATGCCTATATAGAAGAAGATACCGAAGATGCCCGTAACTCGTTTGATCGCCCCATACAGGTAATTGAAGGGCCGCTGATGGATGGCATGAATCTGGTCGGTGATTTGTTTGGTGATGGTAAAATGTTCTTGCCACAGGTGGTTAAGTCAGCGCGTGTTATGAAAAAAGCGGTGGCTTATCTGATTCCTTTTATTGAAGCTGAAAAAGATGGTGTGGCACGGTCCAATGGCAAGATTTTGATGGCGACTGTGAAAGGGGATGTGCACGATATCGGTAAAAATATTGTTGGTGTTGTGCTGCAGTGTAACAACTTTGAAGTTGTTGATATGGGTGTTATGGTACCCGCTAATCGTATTCTTGAAAAAGCCAGAGAAGAGAATGTCGATATTATTGGCTTAAGTGGTCTGATTACACCCTCACTGGATGAGATGGTGCATATCGCCAAAGAAATGGAGCGTTTAAAATTTAATATTCCACTGATGATCGGTGGTGCGACAACATCAAAAGCTCATACGGCTGTAAAGATCGAGCAGAATTATCAGGGTGCTACCGTTTGGGTTAAGGATGCCTCGCGTGCTGTCGGTGTTGCTCAAAATCTGATTTCGACTGATCTGAAAGATAATTTTGTAGAAGAGTTGCGTAAAGATTATGAACAGGTCAGAGTAAATCATGCAGGGCGTCGTTCACAAACTAAATGGGCAAGCATTGAGCAGGCTAGAAAGAATGCAGTTGCAATCAGCTGGGATAGCTATCAGCCAACAACACCTGATGTTAAAGGCGTAAAAGTTTTTGATGATTATCCGCTGACAGAAATCAGAGAGTATATTGACTGGACGCCTTTCTTTTATGCCTGGGAACTAAAAGGCCGATACCCAAAAATCCTCAGTGATGCAGAGAAAGGTGAAGAGGCCAGCAAATTATTTAATGATGCACAGAAAATGATGGATACCATCATCGCGGAAAAATGGCTGCGGGCAAAAGCCGTCATTGGATTATTTCCGGCAAATGCCATTGAAGGTGATAGTGTGGAGATCTATGCTGATGATCAACGTGACACTGTTTTAATCACGCTTAACTTTTTGCGTCAGCAGACAGAGCAGCCACCGGGACGTCCGAATCACTGTTTGAGTGATTATGTGGCACCTAAGGATACACAGCTGAATGATTTCATGGGCGCGTTTGCCGTGACAGCAGGTCTCGGTATTGACGAGCATGTAAAACGCTTTGAGGCGCAGCATGATGATTATCAGGCCATTATGTTAAAAGTACTTGCGGATCGTTTGGCTGAAGCGTTTGCGGAATTAATGCATCAACGGGTGCGTAAGGAGTTCTGGGGTTATGCAGCCGATGAAGAACTGGGATGCGATGCTCTGGTTGAAGAACAGTATAAAGGTATTCGTCCTGCGCCAGGTTATCCCGCCTGCCCGGATCACACAGAAAAATCCAAACTATGGCAGCTGCTCAATGCGGATAAGAATGCGGATATTTTACTGACAGAACATTTTGCCATGATGCCTGCGGCCTCAGTGAGTGGCTGGTATTTTGGACATCCGGATGCCCGTTATTTTGCCGTGGCAAAAATCAATCGGGATCAGGTTGAAGATTATGCCAGACGTAAAGGCATGACAGTGGCAGAAGCAGAAAGATGGCTGGCGCCTAATCTTGGTTATGATGTTTAAGCAAAAACTCAGCTGCATTGCTGAGTGATATGCCGCTTAGTGGGAACTCATTGCCAGATGTTTGAGGAAGGTGTTGATGTCATGATTATTGGCATCCAGTTCGCGAAGCGCTTCTGCAAGTTCGATTTGTTCATTAGGTGAAGCGGATAATATCTGTTGAATAATCTGGGTGCTGTTAATCAGCTGCGGTTTGCCGTTAATATTGATTTCCCATTGTTCAACAGGCAAATTTTTCTTTTCAAAAAACTTGTGCAGATAAGCCGATGTAAATTTGCTTAGATGCTGCTTCGACATTATATTTTCCGTTGATCTGTATTGTTTCTGTATTTTAAGCTTTCACCGGAAAGCTTATTAATTACTAATATACAAATTTTCTCATGAAGTCGGTATAAAATAACATCACTGAATCTGATAGTTATGTAGGAATTTTCTTACATGAGGATTTTGTTGTGGCAGGTTATTAATTTATTGAAATATCAACAAGTTGGAACAGGTGTTTGGGTGCTGTAAATAATAATTCTGGGTAGTTTTATTTATATTTATCGATGTCTTTCCATTTGACATTCCAGGGCGTGAATAACCAGTCTTTTGTACGCGTGATTAGTCCACGTCTGGCCAGAGGTTCAGCCTCTTTTGTTGGTGGTTGAGATAGTTTGTTGTTAGAGTCTGATGCCGGTTCGATATGTGTGGGTAGCGGCGTGTCAGTTTGCGGGCTGGTTAGATTACTATCGAGCTGTTCTGATAGTATCGGCATATTCTCAATTGGGCTGCCAGATGAAAAATAATCAATATTCATGCGCAGGTTGGCTCGCATTTCATCCAGTTTCCTTTTCATGTCTTCAGGGAAATCTGCGCGTTTTATAAGATTGCTTAAATCGTGATTGATGGTTTCCATGCTGCTTTGAATTTTATTTTTACAGATGGTTTCCTTTTCATCCAGTTCCTGAATTTGATTGTTGATGAATTTTTCTGGCAACGGAAGGAAAAACGGTTTGACTGGTTCATTTCTTGATTTTAAAGCAATACGAAGGGCAATGGAGGTTTGAGCGTTTTTCTTAAATTCTGCAACTGATGACTCTAAATTAAGCTCAGAGGATAAGTTACTGTCATTGCCTATTTGGCCTGCAAGTTCATTTTCATCCTGTTGCGATATTTTTAGAACCTGTTTGATGTCACGGTTAATTTTAATATCCGTGTTGGCCAGGGTATGTTTAAGTATTTCAGTGGACTGGGCTTCAAGTCTGTCGGTCAGGCTTTTGAAGTTATTTATGATTTTTTCAGGAATATATGATGTCGGATTGCCCATTAAGAGTACTGATTGTAAACCCTGATGCAGGCGACTTAACATGCTGGTTAGCTTTACAAGTTTTTGTAAGGCGGTTCGTTTTTTATTGATAATGGCCAGTTCTGCAGCCGGATCATTGTTGGTGAGAGTGCTCATCTGTTCCTGGTGACTCATTAATCTCCCTCTGATAATAGTGCATTAATGTCTGGAATGCATATTTTTCAGAATATCCAGATGAATTTAAATCAATTCGTCTACACTCATAATGAGTGTAGAAATCTATGGTAAAAGTAGAGATATAAATGGGTCAGGAAATTAAAACCAGTCAATTTAAGTTATCTGATTTTGAAGATTTCAAAATGGCATTGCAGCAGGAATCAACGCTGTTAGGTGAGTGGTTTGATGGTAACTTTTTTTCCAGGCAATCACTGGTTAGCGGCTATGAGCTGGAAGCGTGGTTAATAAGTCAGGATTATTACCCCAGCCCTTCTAATGAGCAGTTTCTTGCTAATGCCAATTCACCATTGTTAACTCAGGAACTTGCACAGTTCAATATTGAATTAAATTCGGTTCCATTGAAGCTGGATAATAAAATGCTTTCGGAATGTGAGCGGGCATTTACCCAACATTGGAAGTTTTGTCAGCAAACCGCAAAAGCCATTGATTGTCAGTTGCTGAGCATAGGAATATTACCCAGTTTGAAGCCTGATCATCTGACTATGAGCAATATTTCTAATCAGGTGCGTTATCGTGCATTAAATGAGCAGGTATTAAGGCAGCGTGATGGTGAATTATTTAAACTGAATATTAGTGGTCATGAATCTATTAAGCTGACACATAGAGATGTCATGCTGGAAGCGGCATCGACATCATTGCAGATTCACCTTCAGGTAACTCAGGAGCAAGCTGCTAGATATTATAATGCTTCTATTTTGCTTTCTGCACCGATGGTGGCTATCAGTGCAAATTCACCTTTTCTATTTGGTAAAGATTTATGGGCAGAAACACGTATACCGGTCTTTGAGCAGTCAGTTGATGTTGGTGGTTATGCGGGTGCAGCACATGGGCCTGTGCATCGGGTCAGTTTTGGTACAGCTTATGCCAGGAATACATTAATGGAATGCTTTGAAGAAAATATTCAGCATTTTCCGGTTCTTTTACCCATGAATTTTGAATCAGAAGTGAATGCAATGAAACATCTGAGTTTGCATAATGGAACTATTTGGCGCTGGAATCGCCCATTGATTGGGTTTGATGATGATGGTACGCCACATTTACGTATTGAACATCGTGTCATTCCAAGTGGACCGAGTATCGTTGATAATGTAGCAAATATGGCTTTTTATTATGGTCTGGTTTTTTACTATGCAAATATGGATATGCCTGCAGAATTGCAACTGGAGTTTTCACTGGCTCGAGATAATTTTTATACGGCGGCACAACACGGTCTTGATAATAAAATTAACTGGCCAGGCTGTAATCGATGCAGTATTCGGCATTTGATTTTGCATCGTTTGCTGGATGAGGCTGAGTCGGGATTACGTTCATTAGGTATGGATGAAAAAGATATTGAAAAATATTTGAAAGTGATTGAAGCAAGAACCGAAAATAAACAAACAGGTAGTGAGTGGCAGCGTAAATTTGTGAAATTGCATGGAAGAGATATGAATAATTTAACGCGTGTCTATTATCGCAATCAGCAAACAGGTGAGGCTGTTCATAACTGGGATTATGTCGGTGATGAGTAATATGTTAAATGAAATAAATGAATTACCTGAGCGATTTCTTGATGTCAAAGCAGATCAGCTTCTGGAATTGCTTGGCAAGCCGACATTAATACATTTGCAGGGTGAAAAGTCTGAACCCCTGTTTGTATGTACTTTATTGCATGGTAATGAAACGACTGGATTTTACGCAGTTCAAAAACTACTAAAAAAATATCAGCAACAGACGCTGCCACGAAGTTTATCAATATTTATTGGTAATGTTGAGGCTGCAGCAGTGAACATGAGGCGTCTTGATCGGCAGGCTGATTTTAATCGTATCTGGCCGGGAACAGAGGATGATTATCTGGCTGAGGCGCACATGATGAGTCAGGTTGTTGATATTATGTCGCAGAAAAAGGTTTTTGCCAGTGTCGATATACACAATAATACAGGTCTGAATCCACATTATGGCTGCATAAATGTGCTGAATAAAAAATATTTGTCATTAGCAGGTCTATTTAGTAATACAGTTGTTTATTTCACTAATCCGAAAGGCGTTCAGTCTGCTGCTTTTGCACCGGTTTGTCCTGCGGTAACCCTGGAATGTGGCCAGTCCGGGCAGATGGATGGCGTGTCACATGCCACGGGTTTTCTGGATGTGATTCTTAATTTAGATCAGTTCTCAGCTGAAGTGCATGAGCATATTAATCTTTATCATACGGTGGCGCGAGTGTTTGTCCCCGAAAAATATTCTTTTGGATTTTCTGATGATGCAACCATAAATTTCTACCCTGACATTGAGATGTTTAATTTTGTTGACTTAACAGCAGGTCGATCCTTTGCAGCCATTGAGCCAGAAAGTCACGCCTTCCTGCAGGTGATGAATGAAAAAGATCAGGATGTGAGTGGTGAATACTTTACTACGATTGATAATCAGATTGTGTTAAAGAAATCCGTTATGCCATCAATGCTGACGGTCAATACCACTGCTATTCGACAGGATTGTTTGTGTTATCTGATGGAGAAAATTCAGATACCTGATTAATAGAATACAGGCCTGGGTAGTAGTGGTTCGATTTCATTTGCAGGTAATGGTTTGCTAAATAAATAGCCTTGTATAGCATCGCAGGCATTTGCGCCGAGAAATTCCAGTTGCTCCTGTAGTTCAACGCCTTCAGCGATAATGTCCATGCCCATGCCATGTCCCATGGCAATAATGGCTTTTACCAGTGCTGCATCTTCAGGGTCATTTTTTACATCTTTTATAAATGCCTGGTCAATTTTTAGAGTGTCGATTGGAAAGCGCTTTAAATAACTCAGTGATGAATAGCCTGTGCCAAAATCATCCAGTGATAATTTAATGCCCAGTGATTTTATTTTGTTTAAACGATCCAGTGCCATGTCCGGTTCAAGAATAATAGCACTTTCAGTTAACTCGATGCCCAGATATCTGGCAGGCATTTCGGTTTCGGTTAATATGTTCTTGATCATTTTATTTAGATTGCTTTGCCTTAGTTGTTTGGCAGACAAATTGACAGAAATGATAAGGGGTTTGAATCCCTGTTTTATCCATTTTGCACCCTGCAGGCATGCCTGACGTAATATCCATTCACCTATGGCCTGAATCTGTCCGGTTTCTTCTGCCAGTGGAATGAATAAGGCGGGAGAAATAAAACCTTTTTCAGGGTGCTGCCAGCGGACCAGTGCTTCCAGTCCGATTACCTGTCCGGTAATCACCGAAACCTGCGGTTGATAATAAATATGAAATTCATTATTGCTCAGAGCTTTGCGTAGATTATTTCCGAGAATCAGTTGTTGCGCGGCGGCTTCATTCATTGACTGGGTATAATACTGAAAATTATTTCTACCCTGATCTTTTGCATAATACATCGCCGCATCGGCGTTTTTCAGTAAAGTGTCTACATCTTTACCATCATCGGGATAGAGCGCAATGCCGATGCTTGAAGAGGTAAATACTTCCTGTTGGCCAATATATATGGGCTGATTTATTTCATTAACCATGCGTTCGGCGATGCGACTAATCACTTTTATGTCAACAATGCTTTCCAGTAGAATAATAAATTCGTCACCACCCAGACGTGCAATCGAAGGATTGATAGGGGCGTTGCTGTTTAAGGCAATTGAATCCGAGCTTCTGATGCAGTTTTGTAAGCGTTCAGCCGTGGCCTGTAACAGTTTGTCGCCGGTGCTGTGCCCTAGTGTGTCATTAATTAATTTGAAACGATCAAGATCGAGAAACATCACAGCCAGTTTTGTATTGTTTCGTTTGGCGCTTGCTATGCAGTGAGTAACCCGGTCTCTAAATAAATGATTATTGGGTAGACCTGTCAGGCTATCATGATAGGCCATGTAAGCCATCTGATCTTCAACCAGTTTTTTTTCTGAAATATCACGAATAATGGCAATAACCTGGTCGCTTTTTACCAGCATCATGCGAACTTCGTAATAACAGGTTTTTTTATTATATATTTCAACAAATTCAAATAATACCGTGCGTCGATTGCTGATAACATCTTCAATGGCCGATATGAACTGATGTGAAATTTCGCGGCTGGTAATTTCAACAATAGACTTGTTAATTAATTTTTCGGTTGAAAAGTAATGGTGGCTACCGGAGCCGGATTTATAAGTGATGATTTTTCCGGTTTTATCCAGATGCAGTAATTGATCAGGGATGGCCTGAAAAATAGCTTGAATTTCCTGATTGGTTTGAAACAGTTCTTCAGCGCTTAATGTGAGTGAGTGGTCCAGCTTTTTGTAAGTATCGTTAATGCTCTTTAAAAAGGCCTGGAGATCCTTGTTGGAGATATCGGTCTTCGAGAGGTGTTTAGTAATCTGCTGTTGCAGTAATTTTACAAAATTTGTCATGATTACAGATTCTAGACCATGAAATGGCATCCTTGCCCTGACTTAAAATATGGATTTATTCTTTGCTATAAATTTGAGCTCCTTTGCTGACAAACTCAATGGCTTTTTCTTCCATGCCTTTATTCAAGGCTTCTGTTTCTGACAGGCCATTTTCTTTTGCATAATCTCGAACATCCTGGGAAATTTTCATGGAACAGAAATGCGGTCCACACATGGAGCAGAAGTGGGCTACCTTGGCCGAGTCCTTGGGCAGGGTTTCGTCATGGTATTCGCGTGCCCTGTCCGGATCCAGGCCCAGATTGAACTGGTCTTCCCAGCGGAATTCAAAACGTGCCTTGGACATGGCGTTGTCGCGAATTTGTGCACCGGGATGGCCTTTGGCCAGATCCGCAGCGTGCGCAGCAATTTTGTAAGTGATGATACCGACACGCACGTCTTCCTTGTTGGGCAGGCCCAGATGTTCTTTTGGTGTGACGTAACAGAGCATGGCACAACCGTACCAGCCGATGTTGGCGGCACCGATGCCGGAGGTGATGTGGTCATAGCCGGGGGCGATGTCAGTAGTCAGTGGGCCTAATGTATAGAAGGGTGCTTCAAAGCAATCGGTGAGTTCCTTGTCCATGTTTTCCTTGATCATCTGCATGGGCACATGACCGGGGCCTTCGATCATTACCTGTACATCATGTTGCCAGGCGATTTTGGTCAGTTCACCCAGAGTCTCCAGTTCGGCAAACTGGGCTGCATCATTGGCATCGGCCAGTGAGCCGGGACGCAGACCATCACCGAGCGAGAAGGACACATCATAGGCCTTCATGATTTCACAGATATCATTGAAGTGGGTATAGAGGAAGTTTTCCTTATGGTGAGCCAGGCACCATTTCGCCATGATAGAACCACCACGGGATACAATGCCGGTGACACGGTCAGCAGTGAGTGGTACATAAGCCAGACGGACACCGGCATGGATAGTGAAATAATCCACGCCCTGTTCAGCCTGTTCTATCAGCGTGTCTTTGAAAATTTCCCAGGTCAGGTCTTCAGCCTTGCCGTTAACCTTTTCCAGTGCCTGGTAGATCGGAACTGTGCCGATGGGCATGGGTGAATTTCGTAAAATCCACTCACGGGTTTCATGGATATTTTTGCCGGTCGACAAGTCCATCAGGGTGTCGCCGCCCCAGCGGGCTGACCAGGCCATCTTTTCGACTTCTTCCTCAATAGAAGAGGTGACTGCCGAGTTGCCAATATTGGTATTGATCTTGACCATAAAATTACGGCCAATGATCATTGGTTCCAGTTCAGGATGGTTAATATTAGCCGGGATAATGGCGCGACCTCGGGCTATTTCATCACGGACGAATTCAGGGGTTACTTCATCCGGGATGCTGGCACCAAAATTCTGGCCCGGATGCTGTTTTAGCAGTTTGCTGTATGCCGGGTCCTTGCGTAGTTCAGTCAGGCGCATGTTTTCGCGAATTGCCACATATTCCATTTCAGGCGTAATAATGCCCTGACGTGCATAGTGCAGCTGGGATACATTTTTGCCAGCTTTGGCTTTACGGGGCTGACGGATATGTTCAAAACGTAAATGGGCAAGTTGAGGATCATTCTGTCGAGTCTGGCCGTATTCGGAACTGGGGCCATTCAGTAACTCGGTGTCATTGCGTTCTTCAATCCAGTTAGAACGAATATCGGGCATACCTTTCATTAAATCAATTTCGATATCCGGATCGGTAAAGGGGCCGGAGGTATCATAGACAGGAATGGGTGGGTTGGTTTCAAAACCCAGACTGGCGGGTGTGTCTGACTGGTTGATTTCGCGCATGGCAACGCGAATATCGGGGCGTGAGCCCTGAATATAAATTTTTCTTGAATTGGTGAACGGCCGTGTGATTTCTTCTGAAAGTTTAGCCGTCTTGTTAATAAAATCTTCTGGAATGGCACTCATCTATAATTTCCTCATGGTTTGAGGGGCAGGCAACGGCGGGGGGAGTACCGAAGCTTCCCTACGCCAGTATTAACCGGTTCAGGTTCTAAGGGTATTTTCTCAGCCTGATAACAGGCACCCCTAGCCTCTATTAATCGTTTAGTTTATATCTATTAGGTCAGGAAGCCTACCCCTCATATTTGCCGGGGCCAGATTTATAGCCGTTAATGACTATTGGTTCCTTTGATTAACGGCACGGGTTAGAATCACCTTAAAGAAAATACTATTAGATGGGGAAAATCATGAGCATAGCTAATCTCGATCAGGCGCATTACAACATGATAGTGCAACAGGTTCGTCCCTGGGATGTGCTGGATGACAAAATACTGGACACATTAAAGCAGTTGCCCAGAGAGGCTTTTGTAGTGGATGAATATAAAAAACTGGCTTATGCGGACACGTCTATTCCTCTGGGTAATGGCCAGGAAATGCTGCATCCCATTCTGGAAGGTCGTATGCTCCAGGTACTGAATATTCAGCCAATGGATACTATTCTGGAAATTGGTACCGGCAGTGGTTTTCTGACAGCCTGCCTTGCTCATCTTGGTTATCATGTTACCAGTATCGAAATAGACCCCAGTTTAAGCCAGTTGGCAGCTAATCGATTGCATCAACAGAATCTGGTCAATATTGATCTGGTCGTTGGTGATGCGCTGGAAGTGATGGATAAATCTAAACAGTATGATGTGGTGGTGGTTACCGCTTCTATGTCAGATGTTCCTGATGCTCTTAAAAAGTCACTTGCCATAGATGGGCGATTATTTATAGTAACCGGTGAAGACCCTGTTATGAGTGCTCGTTTAATTACACGTGTGGCAGATGACCAATGGAGTGATCGTATTCTGTTTGAGACTTCCATTAAACCGCTGATTAATGCTGAGCCAGTAAAGGCATTTGTTTTTTAAAATAAAACGAAAATGAAGAATTTTAAACAAGCAATTATTTTAATGAGTATGGTTGTTATGTCATACCCGGCAAACGCGTTTGATTTTCTTCAGGCATTTAATCTGGCAGAAAAAAGTGATCCGGATTTACAGGCGGCTGAATATAATTATCAGTCCATACTGGAAGTGCGTTCGCAGTCAAAGTCTTCATTGTTACCACAGCTTGGTCTTAATGTTTATGTTCGACATGACCAGTCTGACATTAGTAATAGTTCAGATCCTGTCCTGATGCCTAATGAAAAGCAAAGTTTTAATACGGATGGTTATTCATTTTCATTAACACAGTCACTGTACGAGCATGGATTGTATTTGCAATTAGAACAGGCCGATCTAACCATTGCAGTGGCGACAGTCGAACTTGAGCGTGAACGACAGGCTTTAATCATGCGAGTTGCAAAAGCTTATTATGATGTGCTCGCGGCACAGGATAATCAGAAATTTGCAAGGGCAGAGAAAAATGCGATAGAACACCAGCTGGAACAGGCACAAAAAAGATTTGATGTCGGCATGATAGCTATTACCGATGTAAAGGAAGCAAGGGCTCAATATGATATTGCAATTGCGCAGGAAATAATTGCCGATAACAAGGTGTCAACAGCGCATGAAGCTTTAAAAGTATTGATAGGTGAAATACCAGAAGACTTGCATAATTTGGCTGAAAATATACCGCTGATAACACCAGAGCCGGTTGATATAAATATGTGGGTTGATTCGGCAAAGAAAAATAATCTGGCACTTAAATCAGCAGCATATGCAGTAGAGCTTGCACAGAAACAGGTGGATATAAACCGATCCGGTCATTATCCATCGCTTAATTTACAGGTTAGTCATAATTATTCCAGTCCAGATGGTGGTTATTCTGTGGTGCGTGATTCGACTGATACTGTCGCCGTGCTTGAATTGAATGTGCCTTTATATAGTGGTGGAATAACCAGTTCAAAAACACGACAGGCTGTAGCTGAAGTGAATAAGAATAAATCATTGCATGACAAATCATTACGGCAGGCTGTGCAGCAGGTGCGTGATAGTTATCTGGGTGTGAACGCATCAATTGCACAGGTTAATGCTTTAAAACAGGCGTTGATTTCGACTCAAACAGCTTATCAGGCGACACGTGCAGGATTCCAGGCGGGTACTCGTACGGCGGTTGAGGTTCTTGCTGTGCTGCGTGAACAATATCGTGCAGAGCGTGATTATGCACAGACACGATATGACTATATTTTGAATATATTAAGTCTAAAACAGGCTGCAGGTATTTTATCAAAGCAGGATGTCATTCAGATTAATCAATGGTTAGCCAAGTAAGGCTTTATGATTAAGGCTGTCAAAGTAAAAGATTATCTGGCCCCTCATTTTTGGCCGACATGGTTCAGTATCGCGCTGATTCGATTTGTTTCTAAAATGCACCTGGGTGTGCTTGAGAAATGTGGTGCCGTATTAGGCAAGCTACTTTACTGGTTAATGCCAAAGCGTAGACATATAGCAGATGTCAATTTACGTTTTGCATTCCCTGATTACACAGATAAACAGATTAAAGACATGATTAAAATCTGTTTTAGAAATGTGGGTATCGCGGCATTTGAAGTAGGACTGTCATGGTGGGAGCATGAGCGATTACTGGCGCTCTGTGAGATTGAAGGTCTTGAGCATTTGCAGCAGGCACAGGCGAAAGGTAAGGGCGTTATTATCTTAACAGCACATTTTACCTGTCTGGAAATCGGTGGCCCCGTTCTCAATCATTATGTTCCCTTTCAGGTAATGTATAAACGAGCACACAATCCATTATTTGATGCCTTTATGCGTTATCATCGAGGCCGATTGTATAAAGCCATTGTTGATCATCACAAGCCGATCAGTTTAATCAGAGGTTTAAAAAAAGGTTATGCCGCCTGGTATGCACCAGATCAGGATTTTGGTGGCAAGGATACGGTTTTTGTGCCTTTTTTTGGCGTCGAAGCAACGGCATTAACTGCGCCGGCACGATTTGCTGAGATTTCCGGCGCACCGGTCGTGCCTTATTACATTATTAGAAAAATGTCTGGCAAAGGTTACAAACTGGTAATTTTGCCGGAGCTTGAAAATTTCCCCACGGGTAATGCAGAAGTGGATGCCTTAACGGTTAATCAGACAATTGAGCATCTTATTTTACAAAATCCTGAACAGTATTTGTGGATACATAAGCGATATAAAAACAGGCCAGAGGGTGAAGCCCCTGTTTATCTGGTGAAATAAGAATGAGTTATCGCCTGTTATTGATTGTATTTTTTCCATTCGTATTTTTTTATACATTAAAGATAGCGATTCGTTATCGTTGTTTGACTTATTTTCTTCAACGACTGGGTTTTTTCTATCCTGTTGTGGGGCCAGATGTTATCTGGTTGCATTGTGCTTCAGTCGGTGAGGTTAATACGGCAATACCGTTAGTTAAACTGTTTGTAAAACATAATCCTGACCAGCGACTGGTTCTGACTACAACTACACCAACGGGTGCAAAGATTGTTAGCCAGAATAATATAAGCAATGTGGTCCATTGTTATCTTCCTGTGGATATGCGTTTTTCTGTTAGACGTTTTTTAAAGAAAATAAAACCTCAGCTTGCATTGATTATGGAAACAGAATTATGGCCAGAGTTATATCGATGCTGTCAGCAGTTTGCAATTCCTATTACCATCATCAATGGCCGCTTATCTAATAGAACGCTGAAGGCAAATACCTGGTTAAAAAAACAATACAAGTTAGCATTGGCCAGGGTAGATCATGTTCTTGCGCGAAGTGAGGCTGATAAGAAAGGATTTATAGAGCTGGGTTGTGAGGCAGATAAAATAGAGGTGCCTGGGAATTTAAAATTTGCCTGTGGTAGCAGGTCAAAGCCTGGTGATATTACCGGCTTTACCGGGCGTCATTATGTGCTGGCGGCATCAACTCATGATGATGAAGAACTGCAGTTGGCGCATTTGTGGAAAAATGTGAATAACCAGAATCATCTATTGGTGATTGTTCCCCGGCATCCGGAACGGGGGCGTGAGATTTTTACTAACATCCAGCAACTGGGTATGGATGTAGCTTTGCGCAGCAACAAAGATGTTGTCACTGACGAGACGCAAATCTATATAGCGGACACGCTGGGTGAGCTGGTTAATTTTATGGCGACAGCGGATATTGTTTTTATGGGTGGTTCACTGGTTAAACATGGCGGGCAAAATATTCTTGAACCTGCACGTTTGGCAAAACCTATTATTATCGGCCCCAGTGTTTATAATTTTCAGCAGGAAGTTGATCTGTTTCTGTCGAATAATGCCTGTATTCAGGTTAATGATGTTGATGCGTTGACTGAGGTTATCAATAATCTTTTGAATGACCGTGCCTTAGGTGATGAGCTGGGCGCGCGTGCTGCTCAGTTAATGGTGCATCAGAGTCATATTGCTGAGACATACAGAACCAGCCTGAAAAAATATTATAAAGATTATTTTTTATAGTAGGCGTTTTGTAATGCTTCCCAGTCTTCGTCCTGATATAAAAACAATGTTTTGCAGTTGCGTAATTTAACCAGTGAGCGTTTCAGGCGGGCAAGATTGGTTTCTTTCCATGAGCCATGTTTTTTAATCTGGCCACGATCAAAATCAATAATAAAAATTTCGTTATTTTTATCGAGTAAAATGTTATTGGCATTCAAATCTGCGTGATAAACGCCATGATCATGAAATTGTTTTATAGTGCTCGCTATCTTTTTCCATTGATCATGGGGTAACTGCCGTTGTTCCAGAATCTCTGCCAGTGTCTGCGTGTCAGGTATTTTTTCAATAATAATATCAGCCTGATAAAAACCAAACGCTCGATTGATACAGGCGGCGACAGGTTTTGGTACAGGAAGACCGCTATTATAAAGTTCCTTGAGCAGATTCCATTCATGCCAGGAACGGGATGAATTTAATGTCGGGCACCAGTAGGTGTCATTAATAAATCTGGAAACAAAACCACCACGTCTATAATGGCGTAGTACCCACTGATGATGATTGTAATTAACAAACCAGGCAGAGCCACGGCCTCTGCCAATTTGTGTAACATCACCATGATGTTTCAGCCAGCCGGGATTAAATAATTGAGCGCCGGGCATGTTAATGGCTGCTTCATCATAGAGAATGTAACAGTGATTATCCTGTTTGATTCCGGTAATAATTGCTGATGTCATTAAAATAACTATTTATATTGAGTGTCAGGCGCAGCATACACTAACAATGTCTGGATACCAAAGTCAGGCAATCAGTTCTTTTACTACCGATGTCCAGCCATCGGCGATATTTTGATGATTGTATCCACCTCCACCCATAACCAGCAGTTTTCCGTCACAGTAACGATTAGCAATATGGACGAGTGACCGTGTGGCATGGCTATGTGCATGGAAGGAATATTTCAGGTGTGTAATGGGGTCATTGGCCATGCTATCAACACCGGACTGGAGCAGGATAAATTCCGGTTCAAATTTTTTTAGAAATGATTCTGCCTTATCCCAGGCCTGATAAAAATCATTATCATCAGCACCGGGTGACAGAGGGATATTAAGTTTCAATCCCTGGCCAGCGGCCAGTCCGGTTTCAGCCTGGTTGCCAGTACCGGGATAAAGGTGCTCACCAGATTCATGGATATCAATAAAAATAAGATGCGGGTCATCTTCAAACGCATAAAATACGCCATCGCCATGGTGGGCGTCGATATCAATATATAAAATCCGGCTCATGCCTTTGAGCTTGAGGTACTCAATGGCGATAGCGCAGTCATTAAATACACAAAATCCAGCAGCACTATCGCGACGTGCATGATGCAAACCGGCAATGGGTACAAAGGCATGCTGATAATGATGATTGAGTAACTGGTTAACTGCGTCAATCACCGAGCCAGCGACATAGCTTGCTGCTTCAAAGATGCCTTTAAAGGCTGGCGTGTCACCTGAGTCGAGATACCCCTGTCCTGTGCGGGATTGTTGCATAACCCTGTCGATATAAGTTGGTGTATGAAATAGTTCAATAATGTCTCT
The DNA here is from genome assembly GCA_029881275.1 of Gammaproteobacteria bacterium. GTDB lineage: Bacteria > Pseudomonadota > Gammaproteobacteria > SZUA-229 > SZUA-229 > JAPHQX01. The sequence goes on from JAOUMX010000011.1 coordinate 28,244, forward strand.
ATTGGCCATGACCGGCTCTAAAATGTCGATCTGATGATCAAGGTGCTGGCTTTTAAACGCTGTTTCAAATGCCTGATGTCGACCGGGCCCAAACGGGTGCTGATTACCGAAGCCATAGGATGCCAGTTTTGCACCCAGATACACGCAGGTTGAGGATTTTTGTGACATAAAATTAATAATGGCCGTTATTTTTTGCACAGGCATGGTGCGTATTGCTTATTGTGTTAATTAGTAATAATTAACAGGGGGAAGATGTCAATATATAATTAGGCGAAAATTTAACTTGTTGATAATTAAAGGAATATAATTTTAGATTAAATTTTAACCAAATTGTAACAATGTTTATGTTTATTAAGGTTTAAGGCCTGAATCAATATATTATCAACAGAGTTATCCACAGTAATTGTGGATAGAATGCAGATTTTACCAAACCAGCCTGATCAGTGTTTTAAATATCAATTTGGGTATCATTTTCTGCTATCATTCCGCACCAGAGTTTCAATCTTGGGACTCGTTTAGTGGGTCAGGTTTTCCGGAAAACCTGATTTGTTTTTTTCTCCGGCTCTCAAGGGCTTTACAAACAAATTTTCAACGACTATATCTATCTATTCGTGTAATTGATTTTTATGGATGTTTTATTTATCAAGGTTTTATTATGATTTCTTCTGTTAGATTGTTAGCTGTTTTTGCCTTACTGAATGTGGCGATTGTTAATCAAGCTGTGGCCAATTCTGTATTTGCCGATAAGAATAAGTCAGCACATGAGTTATCCGGTGCGGAACAACAAACTATTCGTGCTGAATTTGAAGCAAAATTTGCTCAGAAAGATGCTGTTATTAAAGTAAATTCCAAGGACCCCTGGAAAGCCAAGGAACAACGCGAGAAATCAGGCGGGGATGAGCGTTCAGCTACCTGGGGTGATTGCCGTGAGTCAGCATTGAAAAATCGATTTGGATGTTACAGAGATAAGAAATCACCATATCAGTGTGAACGCCAATATGAAGCGCGTATCAAATTGTGTGATGATAATCTTTAGTCGATTAGCTGTATAGTTTGTGAATTAGCAGGATGCCAGCAATATAACAGGGAAGTATAAATAGCATGGCAAAAACCTTGCTATATCGATCCATCTCCCTGTTCTCTTCTTCTGTTAGATCCGGATAATTTGATTTTCTTATGTGGGTCAGTGCGTACATGTCCCAGCTTATGACGTAAATCAGTAAGGGTATAGTCAGCCATTGAACTGATGCGATGAGCGCTGTATGCCAGTAACAATAAATAAATAGAAAACAGCCAATACCTGACACTATTTCAGCGCCCTGATAAAAAATACTTTTGCGATCAATTCGATTTTTGAAAAACGAAATAATAATAACGACGGTCAGAATAGCTAAATAGAGTGTGGCCCACCAAGGCATAGTCGCACCTGTATTTATTCTTTAACGTTTAGAGTAGTTGATATCTTTGATTTTTGTAGAATAAAGCTCCGTTAGAGTGCTTGTTTGATGAAATAGTGAGAGAGTTCAAGAGCTGCCTGTTGATCGCTGGTGAGATCCTGATCATCATGTATTTTGATTTGATCAGCTGACGGGCCAGAATGTAGTAGTGTTTCTAGCACAGCAGACAGAGCATGTATGCGTTCCTGGGCAATAATGAGCTCCAGCATACGTGAATAAGGTTTGAGCATGTCAATGCAGTTGAGACTGATTCTGAGCGGCAGTTCTTTTCTTAGGCCTTCTTTGGAAATATAAGCTAAAGGCTGGCTGTCGACCGTTTTTAGTGATTCGGTTGTTATCGAATTCAAATTGTTCTGGCTTTCTTTGAGGCTGAAATAAAGCTGTTTTAGCAGGCTTTCTATTTCTTTGCGTTCTTCATAGCCTGTTCTTTGTAGAAATTGATGACGGTTAGCCGTGATGGTGAGAAAGTGAATGACCATGGTTTCAATGGCCTGAGATAATGATCTGGCGGTGTATTCGCTTTCCGGGCCAAACTCGAGCTGGGTATCGAAACCGGTTTCCTGTAGTTTGATCAGTAGAGAATTATTTATACTTTTTATATCAACCAGTAATGAGTTGATGCTAGTCAGGCTGTTCATTTTCCAAGTGTGTCCTTGTGTTGCAGCGTCATTATTTTTTTGTCTTCCTGCAGATATCCCTTTGTTATCAGTTAATGTGAAACTGTAACCAGCCTGTTCCCGTTAGATTCCTGTGAATCTAAAACCTGCTCTGATATCTCAGCCATCTCCTGAATTGCTGTCGCTACTATATAGTGTGTATGGTTTTTAAGTCAAGTACTATAGAATGTGGATTAGTCTGTGAGTAATCTGTGGATAACTTGTGATTAACGAGCGCAGGCCAGGCTAGATAAGGTAATAGATTACATAACCTGCCGCAATAAACTGTGCGGCATGAAGAAGATTTTGTGACAGCTTTAATGGTCTGATCAGTCTTGCCGACTCCGGTTCATGGGATTGTTTAAAATGATGTTGAATAGCTTTGAGCAGGTGCATATTGGCAAAGATGTAACTAACCGCAATGATGGCCAGCAGAAAGGCAGATTGTTGATACTTGAGCAGAGCAGCCAGGGTGCCGGCCATCAGGCTAAGGCTGGCATTCAGGCGATAAAATTTTCGATAAATGTCTATTTGTTGAGACAGATTTAGTTGTTGGGTAAATAAGGGTTTGTAAATAACGGTTAATAGCAGAAGGCTGCCCATCAAGGTGCCGGTCAGGCCTGCTGTAATTAGAGTAAGGGTGTCATCAAGATACATAAACGAATTGTAGCATGCGGTAGTGGTGCGACAATTCTGGTTCTACAGCTACCAGCAGTCCAGAACTGGACTGCTGGTAGCTGATGATTAATAGGAGTCCAGGCTCCTCATACTTTTGGGTAATAGCCTGAAATCAACCAGTGAGCTAATCAATGCTTTGATGAAGGTCGCTTCATCTTCATGAATCATTTTGTAATACTGGATTTTCATTGTCAGTGCGCTGCCAAAAATAATGGATACCAGGGCCAGCATTGATCCCAGTGCCAGTGTCGAAACACCGGTAATACCCTGGCCGATGGTACAGCCCAGTGCGAGTATACCGCCAATGCCCATGAGTACACCGCCAATGATATGGGTAACAAAGTCTCTGAGGTTTACAAACCATTCAATACGGAAGCTTCTTGAAATGACCGACCAGAACAGTGAACCTGCAATCACGCCAAACAAAGCAGCAAGACCAAACGTAAATGCATTGCTGTTAAATCCACTGACGGCATAGCGTAAGCTTTCGCCAATAGGATTAATGAAGGTATATGATTGAACCGCGATGCCATCAGGGCGTTTCTTTTCTTCCAGCATGCTCCAGTTTTCGTCACTGGCATAGCCGGTCCAGCTATAGGATTCACCATCTAAATCGATGTGAGCCATGCTGCCACTGACATACCAGGCACCGACAACACAAAGGCCAATCACAACACCAGCCAGAATATTGTTTTTGGTGCTACGAAAATCAGCCGATCTAAAGACCAGTGCAAGAATGATCGTACCGA
>JAOUMX010000117.1 GCA_029881275.1 Gammaproteobacteria bacterium
TTAGCACAGGCTCCTGCTGCCGGTGTTGGTACATTGGCCGGGCTGGCTACATAATCACCCGCCACTGCATAAAAGAAATGATCTTTCCAGTTTTGCCATATGCGGCGCTCAATACTATTAAACTGATTTGGAACGATTCCTAAAATATCTGTATTTAAATCTCTACAATGAGTATATGCAGGATCCGCAACAGTAAAATCACTTTCCAGTAAATAATTATCACTAAATGTATTGCCTGTTGTTGTAACAGAATTAGAAATATCAACAGGCAATCGCCCAAGATGGTTACCTGTAACAGAATCTTCCACATACAGCTGGCTATCACGATAATCTGCCAGGGTTATGGGTGCTGGCCAGGGTAATCTAAAGTCATTACCGCCACCACCACCTCCCGGGGTACAAGTTGCATTACAATTTGACACACAAGCATTATAAACAGGATTACATACACCAGGCCTGCAACTATTATTAGGTGGACAAGCACTTAAACACACGTTCCTTGCCTGATTACACACATTTGGTCGATTACCTGCCGCTATACAGGCGGTACGATCCAGCTGACATTGATCTCGGCAAGTAGCACATTGATTTAAACAAATATTTCTATCAGTAACACATTGATCTAGACACAGTTGAAGATCGCACCCACCTCCAGGCGATGGGTTGCTTAAGCCAAACTCAGCAACACATTCAGCCAGCTCACGGGTTGTATTTTCCATTAAGACATTAAAGTTTGATCGTCTTTTAATTTCATCGAAAATTTCTTGCGATGTAATTGTCATAATACGATCATTAAATGTTTCATCATTGGTTTTATCTGATGTTATAAAATCGTCAAGTGCATCGACTACGCCAGATAAAATCGCATTATCTACGCCATTAAATACTTCCAGAAATTGCACTGGATCGTAATCATTACCACATTGCGTTCCCGCTGCAAATGATCTCGCCTGCCCCTGCAATGCCTTACCTGGCGCAATAATGACAGCTGCGGCGCGATTTTCTGCTGTACTACCCGTAAGCTGGCTAGCACTTTTGTCAAACAGGTTAAAAGATCCATTACTGTCATCATTTAACATTTCAGTTCTGGACAATCCCGGTGCATTATTCAGATTAGCCGGATCTAGGCCGCCACTGTTTTTAAATTCACTGGCAACTGCATACCATAAGCAATTACCTGAACCATCTTTTAATGGTGCAATGCCTAGTGATTTCCAGGGTAATCGGCCTAATGAGCTAACGTATTTTGCTCCACAGGTTCCCAGAGAAGTGCCTTCTGAAGGTGAGCCAGCATCATCTGGACATGGTAGAAATCCCATCATGCCCGCTTTTGGAACATCTGCTGTCGTAGTGTTGTCGTAATAAGTCACTGCATAAGCAATTAATGCTTCCTTTGCTTTAGCCAAAGCATCTGTGGTTATTTCTTCATTTTCAACCTGAATTTTATCTCTCGATATATTGGTAACGACAAAAATAGTACCCGTAAGCAAGATGACTAAAAAAAACAGTATCAATGCTGCACCCAGCTGCTTTTTTCTTTGTATTAAATTCACTGAAATTAATATACCCACATATCATCCTGTAAGCAGTCGGCTCTTATAAATAGAATTTACTAATTTTATAAAGTAACAATCTGTAATAATATCTTGAAATGTCTACCAGTTAATCTATATCATCATGCTCGATCAGCTTATTTCGTCTGATAACTATCCCTCACTTTATTACTCGACTCATTCCATTCCTCGCCAGGTTTCATTATCAATTGACGCCCATTTACTTTGAGAGAAATTTTTTCATTCTGCTTAATTGGCTTAGTATTAACCATAATATCACTATCAATAATCCGAGATTTTAAGGTGCTACCTTCGTTGACCCAGACAACAGATTCACCAGATTCTCGTATCACCAGACCACGGACTTTGACTTTTTTTGGTTCAGTGCTGACTGAAACTGCTGACCCTGGCTGTTTTTTATTAAATTTTCCCGATCTTCGCATTTCATCCAGTTTTGATCGCTCTGATATGGTGGTAAAAAATGTCTGCAGCTTATTAATCGATGCGTAATCATTCGCATTTACGTTGTTGACTACGGCAAAATAAATGCATATACAACTGATAACTAACTTAATCATGATGCTAAACACCTTTAGGCTTCATGGTATACCAGTTTAAAACACACACTGCAGAAAAATTTCTATCAGTTCCACTCTCAACCACAGATAAATTATCGATCTTCTTCCGTTTGATATTACAACTACTAATATCAAATATACCCAGTGCCTGCTTATCAAGGGCCTGCATTAATTCATATACATCACCTTCGTGCAGAATATTCATCTCCAGCTGCATTTGTGACTGAAATACATCAATTCCCTTATACTTTGAAGTCAATGCAAGATCAGATGATGGCTCCTGTTTGCTAATTTTATATTTAACATAAGGAATACCCTTGTTTCTGGCTGTGCTTTCTATTAAATCAATCCAGTTTAATCTGTTTTCTGTTTCTGTGATTTCAAGTACTTTTAATTTTTCATATCTTTTTTTAAATTCTTCTACCGTTTTTTTACTCTCGATAGCTGCCGCATATTTTTTCTTAATCTTTAATAAGTTACTCTCAGACAACGATCTTTCTTCACTTATACTCTGAAAATAATAATAAGACCCACCAGCGAATATCGCCGATAAAACAATGATTATAAGAAACCGTGTAATATCATTCTGAAGAGCTTTAATTAATTCCAGGCTCATATTGACTGTCCTTTCATTAGCATTTCTAATTCAAACATTCCGTCTTTAGCATCTTCAGATGCAGAAACATGACCTGAACCACTTTCATCTTCTACATACTTCTCTGGCCGGAGATCTAAGGACATTTCAACAATATTTACCTGCTCAAACTGTTTATCCTTACTAAAAGCGTTCTGAATCAATCTTATTTTTTTAGCAGCCGCTTTTTTATCGCGACTTGCGCCATGCACGTAACCTGTTAAATTGACCTTATGTTTTATTTCTACATTCTGACTATAATTGATTTCAACATCCTTATTTTTAGCACCCCGTCTGACAGGTGATTTTGGAACAGCCTGACTTCTTCCCCATTTTATCTCTGTAATGGTTATATCATTCATGCCTATGCTGGTTAGTATTTTACTGGCTTCAGCAATAAAGTTCTGTGGTGCTATATTTTTTGATTCCAGTATTTTTTCATAGAGCAAAACAGATGACATCATGGGTTCTGATTTTTTTAGTTCCGGCTCAAGCTGCTGTAACTGGCTTTTGTATGCCAACTCCATAGCATTAGTATTTTTATCCAGAATGGTTATTTCATCTTTAATTGAGCTGGTATCTGCTATAAATGATATTCCAAGTATTATTGAAATAATTGCAGCCATAATGCTTACCGCACGCAATGTATTCTCTAATAATTGTTGATAATAGAATTTAAATAAATTCTTCGGGCCATAATGTGATCTCGTAATCAACTCATCTTTGCATAAACTCGAAAATAAACCATTGCAATATTCTTCGTGAATATCATCACAACCGACAACTTCTTCAATTTCACCAACATAATGATAATGGTATGTAAGTAACGGCGTATCTGAACATTTACTTTTAATTGAAGACTCGTCTTTTTCATTACAAATAACATGAACATTTATTCTCTCATCAAAACCAATAAAACGATGATTAGATAAATATCTTGCTGATTGCTCCGCCTCCTCTACAATATATTCGCCTAGTGGAGCTTCATATAAATTTATTCCCGCGGACCGGCTGATTTTAAATTGTCCATTTTGAAAGAAGCTTTGTCTTAAATTACTTGGCACCTGCTGCGATACTAGCAGCACATTGCCAGATGTCAGACCCATTTTAGCAATTAATTTTTCTGTTATTAATGGCAATGACCAGATGCCAGAAATTGCAATACCTGCTTTTTCTATTTGTTTTAACCAGGGTTCAAGCAGACCAGGATTGGTCATAACACTCAATAAAACATTGTCATCTTTACGTCCGGACGTCTCTCTGCCAACAACTTTAAAATATGAATAATCCGTGCTTTCCCTGTTTCTTTTTTCTACTAATCTTTTAACAATGGCTAATCTATCTGCATATCCTACATGTGGTATTTTCTCAATAGCAAAGCTTTCTTCAATTACATCCACCAGGATCCTTGCCGGATAATTATCTGTTGTGCATAAATAATCATAAAAATCTATCATGCCCTCTTCATCGGGATTAAAAGCATAACTGGCTATAAAACGATTTTTCGCCCAGTGGAATATCGTTAACCTGTAACCTGAATAATAAAATACCCGATTCACTATTAATTACCCATAATCTTTGTCATAGAGTCATACACTGGTCCCATCACTGACATCATAATCCATGCCATGATACCGCCAAGAATGACGGTTAATACAGGGGTAATAGCCGACTCCATTTTACCTACAGTTTCTTTTACTTCACGATTATAAAAGTAACTTACATTTAACAAAGCCTCGTCCAGCGCACCTGTATTCTCTCCAACTTTTAGCATCCTTATAACGAGAGGTGGATATATTTTTACATTCTTAAAACTGTTACTAATTAACTCACCTTCTTCTATATAACTTCTTGCATCTATAACTGCTTGTGTTAATACCGCGTTATCGACCAATTTCTCACTAATTTTCAATGCATCAAGCACGGTTAATCCGGCGTTATACATCATAGCGAGATAGTTTGCGAATCGCGACAAATTCGTTTTCAACATTAATGGGCCAAATAACCACATTTTAAGTTTTAAACTGTCTATTTTGTATCTTAATGCCGGATTTTTATTAGCCGCCTTCGACAATAATAAATATATTACAACTGGCGTGCCGAATATTAGATACCAGTAACTTCCCATGAAATTAGAAGTCCAGATAAGTGCCCGGGTATGAAAAGGTATTTCTCCGCCAATATCTTCAAGAAATGGAATTAATTGCGGTATCAAAACAATCATTAAAAAAGTGACAACTGCGATAACAACTAATGTCACTATTGCAGGATAAATCATTATTTTTTTTGTATGTGCTATTAATTCATCATGCCATTTAAGTGTTTCCGCAAGATCTTTCAATACATCTGATAATCGTCCGCTTTCTTCACCTACTCTAACCAGGGTTACATACACAGAGTCAAATATTCCTGGAAAGCAATTCAGTGCCTGTGAAAAAGTTTTACCTCCTTCTATCTCACTTATTACAGATGACAAAACCTCATGCATTCGCCCTTCTGGCAATGAATCCCTTAAATCCGCCAGACCTTCAAGAATTGAAACACCTGATTTAGTCAACTGCTCCATCTGAAACGTAAAATTAATTAAATCCTGTCGTTTTATCGATTTATTTCGTGCACCAAATAAGCCAGGCTTTTGAACTTTATAATTTATCAACTCCAGGCCCATACTATTAATTCTTTGCTCCAGTTCAAGCAAATTCTCTGCTTCAAGACAATCACTGCGTATTTTGCCACTGGAGTCTATTGCCCTGTATTTAAATGATTTTGGCATGTTATAACCTGTCAGTCAGATCGATAACACGACTGACTTCATCAAGAGTGGTTACGCCTTCTAGGACACGCCGTATTGCGTCATCGGCGAGTGTTTTAAATCCTTTTTTCTTTAATGCTTTTTTGATACTGCCTGTCGATGCCCGTTGAACAATCATTTCATCCAGCTCATCATCAAATCTTAAAACTTCAATAATAGCCACACGCCCTTTATAACCAGTGTCTTCACACAAACTGCATCCCTTTGCATCCTGGATTATAACTTCTTCGTTTACATCTAAGCCTAATAAAACTTTTTCAATATGTTCAGCAGGCCTTTGTTGTTTGCAGTGTTTGCACAGTGTTCTAACCAGTCGCTGCCCCATAACACCAATGATATTGCCATTCATAATATCTGGCTGAATCCCAATATCGAGAAGACGAGGAATGGTTCCCACTGCTGAATTGGTGTGCAAGGTAGAAAACACCTGATGTCCGGTCATTGCTGCTCGGAAGGCCATCTCAGCAGTATCACCATCTCGGATTTCACCGACCAGAATAATATCCGGATCCTGTCGCATTAAAGATCTTATACCATTGGCAAAATCCATTCTTACCACTTCATTAATGGACGTCTGCCTGATCATATCCATAGGATATTCAACCGGATCTTCCAGTGTCATTATATTAACTGCGATAGACTTTACATAATTCAACATGGAATAAAGCGTGGTTGTCTTACCACTACCGGTAGGACCGGTCACCAGAATAATACCTTCCGGTCTGGCCATAATAATTTTTAGCTGGTCCAGTGTATCCTCGTGCAATCCCAGTTTCTCCAAGGGCACTATTCCCTTATCACGGTTTAATACACGTAAAACAATATTTTCTCCGTGCGTAGTTGGTTGCGCGGAAACACGAAAATCAATGCTATGACCACGAATTTGTAAACTGATACGTCCATCCTGAGGTGCACGGGTTTCCGCTATATTCATATTAGAAATAACTTTTAACCTGACCACTATGGCCGACCAGTATTCTTTATGTAAACTTCTTATTTGTCTGAGAACACCATCAATACGATATCTTAATCTCAGGAAACTTTCTTCTGGCTCAAAATGAATATCTGACGCACCTCGTTTCACTGCATCTGCCAGAATAGCATCAACCAGTCTTACTAATGGCTGACTATATTCATTACCTTCTGCTTCCAGGCTTTTATAATCAATTTCACCTGTTTCTATTTCATGCAAAATACCATCTACTGATAACTCATAACCGTAAAAATGATCAATAGCATCTGCTATCTCACCTTCACCGGCCAGTAATGGAACTATTTCAATCCTTGTTCCAACAATCGCTTTTATTCTGTCAATAACCACGAGATTAAAAACATCCGCCATGGCTATAGTTAATCGATTTTCTTCTTTGCTATAGCTTAATGGAATGATATTAAATTTGCTTGCCAACTCCTTGGATATAACTTTTATTGCTTCTGCATCAGGAATAGCGTTTGATAAATCAACACTTTCTTTACCAAGCATTTCTGCCAATGCATCACGTAGAATAGCTTCTGTTACAAAACCAAGCGCGACCAGTGACTCACCCAATGGTTTGCCAGATGCCTTTTGTTCTCTAAGCGCGATAGTCACCTGATCATCAGTAATCAATCCTTTCGCTACAAGCTCTTCACCCAGTCTTTTCTTTTTGGCCCTTAGCGCAGAACCTATATCCTGTATTACCTCACTCATATTTTTTCTTCTATTTTATTTATTCTATTTATCACATCTGCTTTTGAAAAATTACCCTCTGCTGCCGATGAGAGATTCAGGCTAAGTCGGTAAAACTTTGCTGCTTCTTTATTTTTATTTAAATGGTCCAGACTAACTGCAAGATTAAATGCGTAATCAGGATTAGTATTATCTGCTGACCAGGCGCTAAAAAATGCAGCCTGAGCATCCGCCCAGCGTTTTTGAGTTACATACAATGAACCCAAAGCAAAATACAAATGCGCTGCATCAGGCTGCTCTCTCAACATTATTTTCAAGTTACTTTCATTTAGTGCCGGGTCTAACTTATTCTCCAGATTACTAATAGCTGCCCGTGCGATGCTGTCCTTTGGATCTAGATAAAGTAACTGCTGATATTTCTGCCGCGCAAGCTCATACTGCTGCTCTTTCACGGCCAATGCTGCAAGCCCTAGAATTCCATCTCTATTTTTTGCCTCCTGCTCAACTACCCTGCTGTATAATTCTTTTGATAGTGCATAATCATTTTCATTAAATGCCTTATATGCTTTGCGTAATAATAAATCAGTAGGATCTTCTACTTTGTTACGCACAATTGTAATTATTTGTTTTTGACTATCCGCCTTCTTTTTGTCTGACTTTTGAACAGCAGATCTTTGTGAAACAATCTTTTCTGTTTTACTATTTTCTTCAGCTTTCTTTTCTACTACGGCTACCTGCGCTACTTTCTGTTCAAGTATATTATCTGATTGACGTGTTATCTTTTCCCTGTCGATGGCAACAGGTGCCTGCTTCGTAAAATCCGAACTGGATGTTGTTAACACCTGGTATAAGTAGAAGATCGAAAAAAATAAAACAACGATTATACTTAGTCCACCTATTAATAATCGTTTCTGCTTCTGCTTTCTTTTTGTATAACTATTACTCTTGTTGATCAGTACTTTAAGCGCTTCCTGATTCTGTTTAATTATTTTTGGTCTTTTACTGGCCTGAGCTAACTCAAGAACTGGTTCTGGTTCTGGTTCTGGTTCTGGTTCTGGTTCTGGTTCTGGTTCTGGTTCTGGTTCTGGTTCTTCAATGATATTATTTTCTGTATTTACAATATTCTCTTCCAGCAACTGGATTTCATCGTTCTTGGCCGCTAATGGGTCTTGATCATTCTCTGCTTCAACTTGCTCTTCATCACTTTTAATTTCAATATTTTCATCCACTACTGGGAATCCGTCATCCATCTCTAGATCAAGGTCTAATGATACATCCTCCTTACCAGTTACCTCCTCAATTTCTGCTGCAGTGGATTTCTTTTCCTTGTCACTGGCTGCTTTTTTTAGCGCATCAAGTAATAAACTCATTATTTCACCGTGACTATTTCTGCTTTTCGTTATTCTTTATATAACTACTATCTTCAGGAAGAAATCTTTGGTAATCAGCCAGATCGCCAGTTAAGCTTGCATGTTTAATAACCACTGGCTTTATAAAGATGATTAATTCCGACTTTTCACGAAGGTCATCTTCGTAGGA
>JAOUMX010000118.1 GCA_029881275.1 Gammaproteobacteria bacterium
CATCGTGGGTCTGGATGCCAAAGATGGCAAGGTTGCAGTTGATGGCTGGTCCAAGGTATCAAAGCATGATGTTATTGATATGGCGCAGCGATTTGAAGAAGATGGTGTTGAGGCGATTATCTATACAGATATTTCCCGTGATGGCATGATGCAGGGCGTTAATATTGATTCCACGGTGCGTCTGGCGCAGGCGATTAATATTCCGGTAATTGCTTCTGGCGGCATTACCAGTATGGATGATATTAAAGCGCTAAAAGCCGTTGAAGAAGAAGGCATTATGGGTGCGATTACCGGTCGTGCAATTTATGAAGGTACACTTGATCTGGCTGAAGCTCAGGCCTGGGTTGATAGTCAGGAGGCGTAAATTTAAGTGTCTTTAGCTAAGCGAATTATTCCCTGTCTCGATGTAGATAACGGCCGCGTCGTTAAAGGCGTGCAGTTTGTTGATATTCGTGATGCCGGTGACCCGGTTGAAGTTGCGCGGCGTTATGACAAGGAAGGTGCAGACGAAATTACTTTTCTGGATATTACTGCCAGTTCTGATAACCGGGAAACTATTGTGCATGTTGTGGAGCAGGTAGCGGAACAGGTTTTTATCCCTTTGACCGTGGGCGGTGGTATACGTACTGTTGATGATGTACGTCGTATGCTCAATGCCGGTGCTGATAAAGTCGCAATCAATACGGCTGCGGTATTTAATCCCGAGTTTGTTAAAGAAGCCAGTGAGCGTGTTGGCTCGCAGTGTATTGTGGTTGCCATTGACGCTAAAAAAGTCAGCGCTGAAGGTGAAGCGGATCGCTGGGAAATTTTTACCCATGGTGGTCGTAAACCAACGGGGCTTGATGCTATAGAATGGGCCCGGAAAATGGCTGACTATGGTGCCGGTGAAATACTGTTGACCAGTATGGATCGCGATGGCACCAAGGTCGGTTTCGATCTGGCGCTAACCCGCGCCATTAGTGAAGCGGTGCCCATACCGGTGATTGCCTCCGGTGGCGTGGGTACTCTTGATCACCTGGCAGACGGTGTTACCAAGGGTAAGGCCGATGCGGTGCTGGCCGCGAGTATTTTTCATTTTGGTGAATTTACAGTACAGCAGGCCAAGGAACACATGGCGTCACGTAATATCGAAGTACGTTTATAGAGCCCGAGTGTTACACTATTCCCATGACTGACTGGTTAGACGAGATTAAGTGGACAGACGATGGTCTGGTGCCTGTTATTGCGCAGGATGATGCAACAGGTCGAGTACTGATGTTCGCCTGGATGAATCGTGAGTCACTGGGGTTAACGGTTGAAAAAGGTGAGGCGGTTTATTATTCACGTTCACGCCAGAAGCTCTGGCATAAAGGTGAAGAATCTGGTCATACCCAAAAAATAAAATCTATGCGCCTGGATTGTGATGGCGATGTCATTTTGATTTCAATTGAGCAAACGGGTGGAATTGCCTGTCATACAGGACGACATAGTTGTTTTTATAAGGAATATAAAAATGGTCAATGGCAGAGCGTGGATGCAGTAATAAAAGATCCAAAGGATATTTATGAGTGATGTGCTAGCTAGCCTGGCCGAAGTACTGGAGCAGCGGAAAAAGGCGAATCCGGATTCTTCCTATGTTGCGCAACTATATGCCAAAGGCCTGGATGCTATTCTGAAAAAAATTGGTGAAGAAGCCACGGAAACCGTTATGGCTGCCAAAGATGGTCAGGCGGATAAGATTATTTATGAAACGGCGGATCTCTGGTTTCACACTATGGTACTACTGGCTCAGCAGGGATTGAGTCATAGTGATGTTTTAAATGAACTTGATCGACGTTTTGGTCTTTCCGGGCTGGAAGAAAAAGCCGCCAGAAAAGATTAAAAAGTCGTAACTGGCGTTTTATCCTGTTTTGGTTATAAGACAAGATAAAACAGTGAAATAAATTCTTTAGAATCTTTTTATAGATTCAATATGTCGAGGAGATCTTGATGGGTATTAGTATTTGGCAGCTGGTGATTGTACTGGGTATTGTAATTTTATTATTTGGCACAAAAAAATTACGCAACCTGGGCGGTGATCTGGGTTCCGCTATTAACAGTTTTAAAAAAGCGGTTAAAACAGGTCAGGAAGATGCAGATAAAAGCCTGGAAAGCAAATCAGAGAATAACGTCATTGACGCTGAAGTCACTTCAAAAGAAAAAGATAAAGTTTAATTTTTAGAAGATTATTGACTCATGTTTGACGTCGGCTTCTGGGAAATTGCGTTGATACTGGTGCTTGCTTTAATAGTGCTTGGCCCCGAGCGTTTGCCTGCAGCAGCCAAAAAGGTAGGTTACTGGGTTGGTAAGGGTCGGCGTTATATTGAAGGTGTGAAATATGAAGTCAGTAAAGAGCTGGACAGTGCAGAATTAAAACGCTTGCTGCATAACCAGGGCGTTCAGATCGAGGAATTGAAAAATAAACTCAATCAGGATGCGGGTGAGATGAAAAACAGTATGCAGAATATATTTGATACCCAGAGTACCGAAAAAAAACCAGAGTCACAGTATGAAATTCTGGAAGAGGATCACATGGATGATGAGGTATCAAATCAGAAGCAGTCATCGACTGCGGATAAATCAGAATGACCGAAAACCTGGGTGAACAACCTGATGAAGGTCAGGAGCAGGGATTTATTGGGCATCTGATGGAATTGCGTGACCGTCTGTTGCGCATGGTGCTGGCAGTGATTATTTTATTTGCGGCACTGTTTTCTTTTTCAGAACAAATTTTTTCTTATTTTGCGCAGCCCTTGCTGGCATTGATGCCTGAAGGGACTTCGATGATTGCAACAGGCGTAACATCACCTTTCCTGGTGCCGTTCAAGCTGGTGTTAATGTTGTCTGTGTTACTGGCGCTGCCATATCTGTTGTACCAGATGTGGTCATTCATTGCGCCAGGATTGTACAGACATGAGAAACGTCTGGTCGCACCGCTGGTATTTTCCAGTGTGTTGTTATTTTATTGTGGTATTGCTTTCGCCTACTTTGTTGTCTTCCCTTTGTTGTTTGGTTTTTTCATTGCGATTGCGCCTGAAGGTGTTTCGGTAATGACCGATATAGGTCAGTATCTTGATTTTATTCTGGCGATATTTTTTGCCTTTGGCATTGCTTTTGAAATGCCGGTGGCCACCTTTCTGTTAGTGCATGCAGGTGCAACCACGGTTGAAAGTCTTGCTGAGAAACGTCCCTATATCATTGTTGGCGTATTTGTTATTGGCATGTTGCTGACGCCGCCAGATGTGATTTCCCAGTCATTATTGGCAATTCCAATGTGGTTATTGTTCGAGATAGGGTTGCTTGCTGCGCGTATCGTGCAGAAAAACAATCCCCGGGATGAAGAGGACGAATATCAGCCACTGAGTGATGAAGAAATGGAGGCTGAGCTGGATAAAGCAGATCTTGAGGATGAGCAGTCCGAAAAATAGTTGGTAAAGAGTGTTTAAGCTGTCGATGAGCGGGGTTTTTTAGCATTGGCTCAACAATTGAATTCTAATTTAGTGTAGAATACGCCCTCCTTAAAACAGACAGAAATAGATAAATTAGGCAAAAAAATGGCTGAACAGCGTAGTGTTCCCCGCCGCCCTTCATTATTGATCATCCTGGACGGGTTTGGAGTTAATCCCTGCCGCATTAACAATGCGGTTGTTGAGGCTGATACGCCTCGTCTTGACGAATATTTTTCTAAGCATGTACATACTACTCTGGATGCCTCTGGTAAAGCGGTTGGTTTGCCCGTGGGACAGATGGGTAATTCCGAGGTCGGCCATCTGACGCTGGGCTGTGGTTCAATATTGAAGCAGGATCTTGTCCGTATTGATGATGCCATTATCAGTGGCGAGTTTAATGATAATGCTGCACTTAATGCGGCCATAGAGCATGCAGCAGAGAATAATAGACCTATACACCTGGTGGGTCTGGTCTCTGATGGGGGTGTCCACAGTCATCTTAATCATTTGCTGGCCCTGATTCAGTTATGCGCTGATAAGAAAGTAAAGCCAGTGGTACATATGATCACCGATGGTCGTGATACGGCACCTATGGCAGCGATTGGTTATTTACCCAAGCTGGAAGCTGCGCTGGATGAAGCGGATGGTGTCATAGCGACTATATGCGGACGCTATTATGCTATGGACAGAGATAATCGCTGGGATAGAACAGAAGTTGCCTGGAAATGCATGGTTCATCTGGAAGGTAATCAGCACGATACCGCTCGTTATGCCATTGAAGCGGCCTATGCGGCAGATCAGGCTGATGAATTTATTAAACCCTGTATTCTGCCCGGCGCGGTACCCGTAGGGCCGGGGGATAATGTGATTTTCTTTAATTTCAGGAATGACCGTCCACGTCAGCTAACGGAGGCACTGAGTCAGCCTAATTTTGATGGTTTTGATGTGGGTGATTATGATCCTGTGACGGTGACTACCTTAACAGAATATGATCCACAATTTCTGTTACCTATCGCCTTTGCTCCCGAGCGTCCAAATACAACCATTGCCTCTGTGGTAAGTCGTGCCGGCTTTAAGCAGTTTCATTGCGCCGAAACAGAAAAGTATGCCCATGTGACTTTCTTTTTTAACGGTGGCCGTGAAGAAACCTGGGCTGGAGAAGTCAGGGTAATGGTGCCTTCGCCTAATGTGGCGACTTATGATCAAAAGCCGGAAATGAGTGCGGCAGAAGTGGCTGATGCAACCATCGAAGCCCTTCAATCCCATGCCTTTGGCTTTCTGGTGGTTAATTTCGCTAATGGGGATATGGTCGGGCATACCGCCAAGCGTGATGCAGTGATTAGCGCGGTGGAAGCAATGGATCATGAAGTGGGCCGACTGCTGGATGTCGCTGTTCAAGAAGGGTACTCAGTGTTATTAACTGCGGATCATGGTAATTGTGATGAAATGGTTGATCCACTCACAGGTGAGCCCCATACCCAGCATACGGTATATCCTGTTCCCTGTATGATTATTGATGAAGAAAACTGGCGTCTGGCTACCGGTGTTGGTTTGAGCAGTGTTGCACCAACACTGCTGCAACTTATGGGGTTACAGCAGCCGCCGGATATGAAGGGCTCCAGTATGTTACTGGAATCATTTCCAAAGTCCTGATCACACATATAAAAACCACCGCAAGGTGGTTTTTTTGTCACTGACCATCTTTAATCTTAGTTATCTTAAAAAAAACAGGTTAATAAGGGAACCTTATCCGGATTTCATTCGTTATTAAAGATATGTCAGTAATAAATATGTGGCCCATCAAACGTTCTGCTCATACACAGTTTGAACAATTGATGAGTCCGAACCTCAAGAAACTTTATCGATTGGCTTATCGTCTTACCGGTCAACAGCATGAAGCTGAAGATCTGGTACAGGATGTGATGGTTAAGCTGTACCCGCGTCTTGATGAAATGCAAAAGATTGAAAAACTTTCACCCTGGCTGGCACGCGTTTTATATCGTCAATTTATTGATAAGCTGCGTCGAGATCAGCGTTCACCGGTAGATTTAATTATTGATGAAAGTAGTTTTTATGAAACCAAATCTGATAATGGTCAGCAACCATCGGAAGTAACAGAGTCTGAAATTTTGCAGAAAAAAATTGATTACGCTCTTACCCATTTGAATGATGATCAGCGAATTTTAATTATGTTGCATGATGTTGAAGGGTATAACCTGGAAGAAATTCAGCAAATACAGGATGTGCCTTTAGGTACTTTGAAGTCACGACTAAACAGGGCACGTAGTAAATTAAGAGAGATATTAAAAGAAGTGGAACCTTTTGCTGCTTATGAGCGTGTTAAAGAGGTAAGAGGGTTATGAATATGAATTGCACAGAGATAAATACACAACTGGATGAATACCTCGATGGTAATTTAGCTGAACTGGAAAAGCAGCTTGTTGAAGAACATCTGGCTAATTGTAAAGATTGTCAGAATAGCTTGGGAGAGATCAGGGCTATGCGTCGGGCACTCAGCGAGCTTCCGGTAGCAGAACCGGATGAGTTATTTGAAAAACGTGTATTTCAGGAAGTGCGCAGACGACATGCAGATAATGCAAAATATAAGTTTACGGCAGGTTTTATGACAGCAATGGCAGCCAGTCTGGCATTGTGGTTTGCAAGCACGGTGTTTATACAGCAGGTGCCTGTGGATCAGCCGCAAATAGTCATGGTTGCATTAAATGATGCTCATACTGTAAGGCTGATGTTTGATGCGCCAAAGGCCATCGATCAGGTGACGATGAGTATTGGTTTGCCGGGTCATGTTGAACTGGATGGTTATCCAGGCAATAAAGAACTGGTTTGGCAGACCCGTCTGAAAAAGGGACAGAATATTCTGGCACTCCCAATCAGAGCTGTTGCTATGGGTGAAGGTGAGCTGGTTGCTTATTTAAGCTACGGTGACAGAAAGAAGAAGTTTCGCGTGATATTAAAAACCGCGGGTAATGGTGTTACGAATTATCAAATTCAGACACTGGAATTAGTATAGCGGTAAAGAGGAGACGGTTTTATGAGAAATTTTAGCAAAGTAATAATGATGAGTTTGGGGCTGTGGCTAGTTGCACCTATGTCAGTTTATGCATCTCCTGACGATGATGTCACTATACAAATGCTTGCACCAGGTGATGATGTGGCTGATGTAATGGAAAATATTGATTTACCTGATCGTGATGATGTGGATGAAAACAGGGATTCACATGATGATGCTAAAGGTGATGACGAAAAAGATGACGAAAAAGATGATGGCAAAGAAGATGAACTGAGTGATGATAAAGATGATCATGAAGAGCCGTTAGAAGATCATAATGAAAATGAACCTGAGGAGCCTGAAGAGTCCGAAGAAGTAACTCCTTTAACCTAAAGGTGATGGTTTGAATTTAACAAATGATTATTTGGATGTTTTGGTATGCTTTGTTCTTCCCTGGTAACAGGGAAGATTTTTTTATTTTTAACCCCGCGTGATAGGACAATAATAATGAGACACCTTGTTTCTTTTCTGGTAAGTGGAGTGCTGTTAGTGGCGTTACCTGTATATGCATCACCTGAACAGGATTTTAAACAGGCCGGGCAGTTTTTTGCATCAGGTGATTATGAAGAGTCAATAAACAAGTATCATCAGGCAGAAAAACAGGGCATGCGCAGCGTTGAACTATATTACAATCTGGCCGGCGCATATTATAAGCTCGGCAATTATCAGCAGGCTGAAGTGTATTTTAAAAAAGTTGCTGGAAATAAAAAAATGCAGGCGCTAGCCACGTATAATCTTGGTCTGGTTGCTCTGAAACAGGGTGATAATAAAAAAGCAAAGAATTATTTTAATAAATCAATGGAAATGACTGACCAGAAAAAACTGAAACAGCTTGCTGCTATGCAGTTAAATAAAATGAATAATTTATGGTCTGTATATTTTAATGCGGGTCTGGGTAGTGATGATAATGTGAATTTCACGCCTACCGGGAGTGCGTTAAATGTATCAGATACTTTTTATGCCTTACATGGCTCAGTGGATTATTTGTTTTCAGGTAGTAAACAAAATGGCTGGTTAGCAGATGCTTCATTTTACAATGTTAATTATTCGTCATCAAAAAGTAATGCCAGTGATCAGGTTCAATATGGATTCGGCATTGAAAAAACACAAAAAATAAATCAGTGGAATATGGGTTATTTATTTCATCTTGATCAAACAGATCTGGGTGGTTTTGATTACCAAGCCATTACAAAGCTACAGGTAATGGCAGGAACAGCGCTGTCCAGCAAGGAGTCATTACAGTTGCGATACCGTTATGAGGATATTAACAGTGAGAATGTTTTATATGATTACCTTGACGGTTGGCGACAGAAATTCAGGGTTCAGTATAAAATAAACGAACCCGGTCATCGCCAGCGTTATTACTATGAGCTGGAATTAAACAGTCGCAATGATACGGCGACAGCCAGTTACTCTCCAACACGTCATACAGTGCGCGGTGTTTATACGCAGATTCTTGATAAACAATGGCGCATAAGCGGTGATCTCGCCTATCGGCAGAGCAGTTATTCTGATGTTGCTACCTGGAGCAGGGATGATGATCGACTAAAAGCCGCTATTTATGGGGATTATCGTCTAGATAGAACGACACGTATTAGGGCCGAGTGGGCTTATACCGATAATGATTCAACACAAAATGCTTATGATTACACCCGGAACGTGGTTTCAGTGGATATCAGTAAACGTTTCTAACCGATTTCATTATTTTGAAAGTGACAACCAAACGGGGGCAGTTATTGCATCGTTTGCCGTTAATCAGATAAACAGTCCTGTTTATCCGGGTCAAAATTTGATCACTATTTTATAACTAATAAAATCAAATCCTTCTTTGTTAGTTGTTTCTAATAAAGTGATCTACCTCGCTAAATCGCCTGATTTTGAATTGCAAATGGCTCTAACTGAGCTACAAATAAGTAAATATCCGCATTTTTAGCTATCTATCAGGGAATTGTCACAAGCCCCGTGTAAATATTATGGAGTTCAGGAATGAAATTCAGTCGTCATATCGTTAAAGCCATTGTTCTGGCAAGTTTTTTTAGTTTATCCGCCTGTGAAAACGGAGTTGATGGTGGTGGTTCGATCGGTGGTGGGGCCGGCTCAATCGACAGCACGGTGGTGGTTTCCGGCAAGGTTTCATTATTAGGAAGCAGTTCGTCTGCTACCACGCAAAAACTGACAACGGCTCAAAAGTTGACGGCCATGACCAGTGTGCCTCA
>JAOUMX010000120.1 GCA_029881275.1 Gammaproteobacteria bacterium
CTAATAAGGGTGGTAGTATCTTTGGTGGCTGGATTATGGCGCAGGTGGATATAGCCGGTAGTATTCCGGCCGAGCTGCGCGCAAAAGGCGCCATAGTCACCCGTGCTGTGGATTCCTTTGAGTTTAAAAAGCCGGTATTTGTGGGTGATCTTATTAGCTGTTATGCTGAAATAGTTGCAGAAGGGCGCACCTCAATTACTGTCAAGGTTGATGTTTACGCGCAACGAATGAGTAAAGGTGTAGTCGAAACTGTCATGGTAACCGAAGCCAATCTGGTTTATGTAGCCATTGATCAGAATGGTAAACCCCGGGCATTGCCAGAAAAATAATTTAAAAATATAGTTTTAGCTGAATGTCATTGTTAAACAGGTAAATAAAATGCCTGGGATTATTAAATTCCCACGGCTAGATTTAATAGATGTGTTGCAACGACTCTATGAAATCACAAGGAGATGTATATATCAATGACGATTAAAGCTGTCTTATTTTATTTAATACAGCCTGCGCATGGCCTTCAGCAGTAACGCCATATTCAGCATCAACAATGTTGCCTTGTTTGTTAATGATAAAAGTGGAACGTACTATGCCCATCTTTTTGATGCCATTTTTTTCTTTTTCCTGCCATACACCATAGGCTTCACATAATTCACCAGTGGTATCTGACAGTAACATAATTTTTAGATTAAATTTGTCGATAAACGCCTGATGTGATGCGCAGTCGTCTTTGCTAACACCAATGACAACCGTATCAAGAGCAGAAAATTCATTTACCAGGGCAGTAAACTGATTGGCCTCAATAGTGCAGCCTGGTGTGTCGTCCTTGGGGTAGAAGTATAAAACAACATTTTTCCTGTTTTTGAAGTCAATGAGGCTAATGGGCTGGTTATGTTGATTAGCCGTTTTGAAATTCGGTGCGGCCTGTTGAACTTTAAGCATATTGTTTATCCCTGTGGCGTTTAGATATGAAGTCATTGTATTTTGCCATAAATACAGGATACAAAATCCATAATCAGTGTAGGCGTAAATCGTTATCTATGTTGTGTGTAATTTTATGAATAAAGGTTTATTCGTTACAGAGGAATTTATTTTATTCGAGCTTTAAGCCGGTCATTTAATGTTGTCGACATTTCTCGCAATAGAGTTTCTGTGGTTTCCCAGTTGATACAGGCATCAGTAATTGAAACGCCGTATTTCATGTTGCTGACAGCCTGTTCTGATGGTTGATTACCTTCATGTAAATGGCTTTCCAGCATGATGCCAATAATGGACTGATTGCCTTTGAGTATTTGCTCGGTGATATCAGTGGCGACCAGTGGTTGGCGAGTATAATCTTTGTTTGAATTGCCATGACTGCAATCAATCATGAGGGCATTATTTAGACCGGCCAGTTTCAGTTGTTGTTCGCAGATAGAAATATTGTCACTATCATAATTGGGTAGTTTGCCACCACGTAAAATGATGTGGCCATCGGGATTGCCTTCAGTTTTAATTACAGCGACCTGGCCCTGCTGATTAATGCCCATAAAACTGTGTTCGGAGGCGGCGGCATGTAAAGCATTAATGGCAGTATTTAAATTGCCATCGGTTCCATTTTTAAACCCGACTGGCATAGAAAGGCCGCTGGCCATTTCGCGGTGGGTCTGGGACTCGGTTGTTCTGGCACCAATAGCGGACCAGCTAATTAAATCAGCCAGATATTGCGGGCTGATAGGGTCCAGCGCTTCTGTTGCAGCCGGCAGTTCCATTTCAGCAAGATCGATCAAAAGTTGTCTGGCAATGCGCAGGCCATTTTCAATGTCGAACGTGCCATTTATATTGGGGTCGTTAATCAGTCCCTTCCAGCCGGTAGTGGTGCGGGGTTTTTCAAAATACACTCGCATGACAATATAGAGGCTATCTGATAACTCATCACTTAATTTTTTTAAACGCAGCGCATATTCTTTTGCGGCATTTATGTCGTGAACTGAACAGGGGCCGCAAATAACAAGTAAGCGGTGATCTTTGTGGTGAATAATATTAGAAATGGTTTTTCTTGATGTTTTAATGGCAGATAATGCATGATCTGAAAGCGGATAATCCTGTTTCAAATTCACGGGTGTTAGCAGAATTTCTTCTGCTTGAATATGCAAATTGTTTAAGCCGTCTTTGATCATCTGGATCGTCTTGGTGGTGATAACAATAACTTTAGCTTATTTCAAAATACTTTACAGATTTAAAAACTGGGTTTGAAGTCATGAGTCGATTATGGAGGATATATTTTTGGCTAAAAAATAAATGGCTTGTGCAATTGCAGTCAGAGGAGCCAAATCCTGTAACGGGTAATGTGATGTTATCCAGAGTAGAAATAATGGTGGCCCATTGATGTTCAAGATGTTCTGGTTCAGTGCTATAGATGATCTGTTGTAAATGACCGTATTGGCGCAGATAATCAATGTGCCATCTCGGGCGCTGAGAAATTCCAAGATGATGCCCGCAACGGGCATGCAGGCCGCCCGGACCAAATGCGCTGCCAATATAAAAATAAAAACCCGTATTAAAATAAAATGAGCCGAGTTTTCCGATCTGAATAGTGCGTCTGGTCTTAAGCTGTAAACAGAGTATATAGGTGCCGTGGGTATCGGGTAAAAGGTTATTCAATAGCGTAATGCCCAGAGGGGCTGGTTGTGAATATCAATGAGTTTATGTTTGATTAACCAGGCCTGCGCATCTTCTGCGTCCTGTTCAAACCATGCGCGACTGGAGCCCAGTCTAAATGTATAGCCCCATTCATCCATGTCACTGAGCATACGTTGCCGGTTAAAGCCGGGGATGTAATCAGCAAGCAGTATTTGTAAAAAACAGACACCGTTTTCTTCATCATAATCACCGGCCGCATTGGTATCCAGTTGTTGCCGGCGTTGATCATCCATGCAGATATAATGACAGCTTTCGTGCAGCGCCGAATGCACAGGTGTATCCATGCGTATATAGAGTCTGTTTTTTATTATGCCGGCTTCACTGTCGCCAAACCAGCTGCCGGGTATATCCTGCTGATCAGCAACCGTGTGAATTTCCAGATTAAATTTAGTTAATAATGCCTGTAAATCATCAAGCTGAATATCAGCGCAGGTTAATACTGCCATGGTACTAGTGAATAATGCCGGCGTCTTTCAGTTTTGTTACCAGTGCATTTAAAGCGATGGCACGATGACTGATTTTATTTTTTTCTTCAAGACTGATTTCAGCAGCGGCACATTGTTTTTCAGGTAAATAGAAAAGTGGATCGTAACCAAAACCGCCTTCACCACGGGGAGCTTCCAGTATACGGCCTTCCAGAGTACCCTGGGTAATGATCGGTGTTGGATCGTCGCCGTCACGCATGAATACCATTACACACTGGTAGCGTGCAGAGCGTTTTTCTTCCGGAACGTCTGCAAGTTCGCCGAGCATTTTTTCATTATTTTTTATGTCGTTGGCGCCTTCACCGGAATAACGGGCTGAATAAATACCGGGGCGATGATTCAGTGCATCGACTTCGATGCCGGAGTCATCGGCAATCGCGGGGCAGCCACTGAGTTTAGCCGCGTGTCGTGCCTTGATAATGGCATTCTCAACAAATGAAAGGCCATCTTCAATGGCATCGGGAATATCAAATGTTGTCTGCGGTACAACTTCAATACCATGTTGTGATAACAGGTTGTTTATTTCGCGAACTTTGCCTGCATTGCTGCTCGCCAGAACAATTTTTTTCATTATTAATCTGCCAGTACGTTAGTTTGTGCTTCGAATAATTCATTAATGCCTTTTTTGGCCAGTGCCAGCATGGCATTGAGTTCATCCATTTTAAAGGCATGGCCTTCGGCTGTTCCCTGGACTTCGATAAAGGCGTCGCCATCATTCATGATGACATTCATATCGGTTTCGGCATTGGAATCTTCCGCATAATCCAGATCAAGTACCGGTACACCCTGATAGATGCCCACTGAAATCGATGCAACTTTGCCGATCAGTGGATTTTTTTTAATCATGCCTTTTTTCAGCATGTAGTTAATGGCATCGGAGAGAGCCACATAGGCGCCGGTAATGGATGCGGTGCGGGTACCGCCATCGGCCTGTATAACATCACAATCCAGGGTAATGGTGTTTTCACCCAGCGCTTCCATATTAATGGCGGCACGTAACGAGCGACCAATCAGACGTTGTATTTCCAGTGTGCGACCGCCCTGTTTGCCACGGGAGGCTTCACGATCGGTGCGCGAGCCTGTCGAACGCGGCAGCATGCCGTATTCAGCAGTGACCCAGCCCTTGCCCTTGCCTCGCATCCAGCCGGGAACTTTGGGTTCCACCGTGGCGGTGCATAACACTTTGGTGTTACCGAATTCCACCAGTACCGAGCCCTCTGCGTGCATAGTGTAATTACGGGTGAGTGTGACGGCGCGCATTTCGTCGGCTGAACGACCACTGGGTCTCATAAGATCTCCTCATACAAATTTGGCTGACAATTATACCTGTCTAATTGTGTCCAGTGTAGGAAGTCAGATAATTAGACGTGTTAGAATAGATTTTTTCGAACAGGAGTGAAATTCGTGGCTAAAAGTATGACTGCCTTTGCGCGACAATCGGATAATCAGGAATTTGGCTCACTGGTGTGGGAAGTAAGATCGGTAAATCACCGTTATCTTGATGTTTCTACACGTATTCCAGAAGATCTGAGAGCGATTGAAATAGCCGTCAGAGAAAAGGTGGCTGCCGTGTTGAAGCGAGGCAAGGTGGAATGTGCGTTGCGCTTTAAATCCGCACCCAGTCATGCCGCTGTTATTAATATCAATGAATCACTGGCCACGGCCCTGGTCAATGCCTGTCAGCTTGTGGCTAAACCGCTACATCAACCCAGTGAAATGAATATTATGGATGTATTGCGCTGGCCGGGTGTGGTTGAAGAGCAGGAACAGGATTTACAATCTGTTGGTAAAGCCGCTCTCGATCTGCTGGATAAGACTTTACAGGAGCTGGTTGAGAATCGTCAGCGTGAGGGTGAGCGTTTAAAGGAAATGGTGCTGCAACGTAAAGATGCCATGGTAAAAATTGTTCAGCAGGAGCAGGCACGACGGCCTGAAATATTAAAGGCCTATCGAGAAAAAATGCTGGCGCGCCTGGAGGAACTTAAAGCAAACCCAGATCAGGATCGATTCGAACAGGAGCTGGCTTACCTTGCACAGAAAATGGATGTCGATGAGGAACTGGATCGTTTGAACAGTCACTTTAAAGAGTTGAGTGATGTGTTTAATCGTGATGAAGCCATCGGTCGCCGACTGGATTTCATTATGCAGGAACTGAATCGTGAAGCGAATACACTGGGATCAAAGTCGGTTGATATCAACAGTACCCAGGCATCGGTTGATATGAAAGTGTTGATTGAGCAGATGCGTGAACAGATACAGAATATTGAATAAATAGTTCTCATATCGTTAGACATAAAAAAGGGAGCATACTGCTCCCTTTTTATTTTCGGATGTTAGAAATGAATTATTATTTCTTGATTTCCAGTAATTCAATTTCAAAAATTAATACCGAGTTAGGACCGATACTGGCAGGACCTTTTTCACCATAGGCCAGTTCAGATGGAATAAACAGTTTCCATTTGGCACCGACTTTCATTTTTTGCAGGGCTTCTGTCCAGCCTTTGATAACGCCATTTACCGGGAATGTGGCAGGTTGCCCGCGCTTGTAAGAACTGTCGAACACCTTGCCGTCAATCAGATTACCTATGTAGTGGGTAACAACGGTATCAGTTTCTTTAGGTGAAGCGCCTGTGCCTTCTTTGATAACCTGATATTGCAGGCCGCTGGGTAAAGTAATAACGCCTTTTTCTTTTTTATTTTTAGCCAGGAAGTCTTCGCCTGCTTTTTTGTTGTTTGTGCTGACTTTTGCCAGTGCTGCCTGTTGTTCCTGTTGCATGGCAACCTGGAAATCACTAATTGCCTGTTTCATTTCATCCATGGTCAGTTTAGGCTGGCCGCCATTAAAGCCGTCTTTCATACCCTGGGTTACTTTTTCGATATCGATTTTACCTTTGGCCTGAGATAATTGAGCGCCCCAGTTTATGCCGATGCTGTAACTGACTTTATCTTTTTGTGTTTTTAATGAGTCATCAGCATGAGCAGTTATTGCGAGTGCAAGGCCCAGGCATCCAAATACTGCAGGAAGTTGTTTCAACATAATATGCCCTTTGTGTTCCGTGTTTTTTTAGATCTGACACGTTAACAGGCTGGCGCTATAGCCGCAAGTCCCAGAGCTTGATTTGGTGAACTTGGACACCATCTTAAGGTCTAGAGAGAATAATTTTTTACCTGATAGAAACAAGAAAGGAAATGAAATGAAAACATTCTGGGTTGCGATTCTTTTCATGGTTAATTCTGTGGCACTGGCAGCGTTGCCAGCCAGAGTAAATGGAGATGAATTGCCCTCACTGGCGCCTATGGTCGAACAGGTTGTGCCAGCGGTAGTCAATATTTCTACTCGCAGTCATGCCAGTATTGCGCAGAATCCCCTGTTTAATGACCCGTTTTTTCGTCGATTTTTTAATGTTCCAGAACGTCCCCAGCAGCAGGTCCGTCCACAGAGTCTGGGTTCAGGTGTGGTGATTGATGCGGATAACGGGTATGTCATTACCAATCATCACGTCATTGGCCGTGCCGATGAAATTACCGTTACCCTGAGAGATGGTCGTGAGTTATCAGCAAAGTTGCTGGGTTCAGATCCTGAAGCAGATGTCGCCGTGCTGCAGGTTAAGGCAGATAATTTAAGTGCTATAAAGTTATCCGATTCTGATCGGCTCAGGGTGGGTGATTTTGTAGTGGCCATTGGCAATCCCTTTGGCCTGGGACAAACGGTGACGTCCGGTATTGTCAGTGCCATGGGGCGTAGCGGCCTGGGTATAGAAGGCTATGAAGATTTTATCCAGACCGATGCGTCTATTAATCCGGGTAATTCCGGTGGTGCACTGGTGAATTTGAAGGGTGAGCTGGTGGGTATGAATACCGCCATTCTTTCTCCGGGTGCTGGCGGCGGTAATGTGGGCATAGGCTTTGCCATTCCGGTGAATATGGTGAGCCAGATTGTTGATCAGCTGGTCGAGCATGGGGAAGTGAGTCGGGGTGTGCTGGGTGTGGTCACACAGGATCTGACTGCAGATCTTGCCCAGGCATTTGGTATCAAGGCACGCAAGGGTGCGGTCATTTCCAGGGTGATTCCGGATTCTCCGGCTGAAGCAGCCGGTATCAAGGCAGGTGATGTGGTGATTGAAGTGAATGGCCGTGACATAGACAACTCCATGGATATGCGTAATGCCGTGGGTATGGTGCGCATTGGCCAGAAACTGGATATTCGTCTGATTCGTGATAATCGTGAGATGTCTCTAAAAGCCAGTATCGAAAAACCAACTCGGCAGGATATGGCTGGCGAGAAAATTTCACCAAAGCTGGCGGGCGCCACCATCGGTCAGGTTCAGGATAAGGATGATGGTTCGCTATATCATGTGGTGGTACTGGATGTGAAGCAGGGTACGCCTGCCTGGTATGCACGGTTACAGAAGGGGGATGAAATTCTCTCGGTGAACCGTCAGCCGGTTAAAAAACTGGAGGATGTCGCCCGTTATGCCAAGGGCAGTGGGCAGTTATTGTTGAATATTCAGCGAGGTTCTGTGGCCCTGTTTATTCTGCTGAAATAATATGTTTTCTGTCAGCAATGACAGACAATTAGCCTGGCGAGTTCTTCTCCACCCATCGTTCCCCGCTCGCCAGGCTCTCTTTCTTCCAGAAGGGCGCGCGGGACTTCAGTTCTTCCATTAAGTAACGGCAAGCATCGAAGGCGGCAGCACGATGGGCTGACCAGACGACAGTAACTACAATGGGGTCGTCAGGGCGGACTTCACCCACGCGGTGAATAATCAGGCAGTCGATAATATCCCAGCGCTGTCTGGCTTCTGTGCAAATTTTATCCAGATAATTTTCTGTCATACCCGGATAGTGTTCCAGGGTCATGGTTTTTACCGCATCGCCTTCATTGAAATCACGCATGCTGCCAATGAAGCTGGCGGTGGCACCATATTTGCCGGCATCTATGTGGTCAGACTGGTAACGCTGAACTTCTTCCCAGGGGTTAAAATGCCGGGATCGAATCTCACTGGTCATATTAGCCTCCGGTTACCGGTGGAAAAAAGGCCACTTCATCACCGTCATTTACCGGGTGGAAACGGTCTACATATTCCATATTTACCGCACACAGGGTGTTAGCCGGCATTGTGATCGAACAGCTGTCTGACCAGACCTGTTGAACAGTCAAATCATCAGAAGCGTCCACACTGGCGTCTCCATGACCGACCTGTTCACGTAAGCTGGCGAAAAATTTAACTGAAATTGTCATTCGATATTCCTCAAGCCTTTTGGTAGTCTTGTAAAAAAATACAGGTCTAATTCATGAGTGATAAGTTAACCCATTTTAACGCATCTGGCGAAGCCCATATGGTTGATGTTGGCCAAAAAGAGGTGACTAAACGCATTGCCGTTGCTGAAGGGCGCATTTTTATGTTGCCAGAAACCTTAAAGCTGATTCAGCAGGGTAACCATAAAAAAGGTGATGTGCTGGGTATTGCCAGAATCGCCGGCATTATGGCGGCGAAAAAAACCTCGGATTTAATCCCCCTGTGCCATCCTATTGCGCTAACCCATGTGGATATAGATCTAGTAGCCGATGAAGCCATGCCC
>JAOUMX010000119.1 GCA_029881275.1 Gammaproteobacteria bacterium
TATTGCTTCAAGACTCTCTATTCAACCCGAAACCTTTTCCAGAATATTGAAGAAGCTGGGTAAACTCGAACTGATTAGTGTAAAGGGAAAAGTGATAACCCTGCTGGATGTCGAAGCCTTAAGGGATTTCGAAGGCTAATGACTGGTTCCAGCTGAGCGATTAATTTTATTTGAAATATTATATTTTCCAGAAGGCTTTTTCATTGGCAGGCGTTTAATTTCTTTTAACGTACTTGCATCATAAACAATAACTGCACCATCCATATCCCAGATACTTAATAAGGCGTGTTCGCCGGTTTTGTCGAATTCTACATGAGCGGCAGTCTTGCCTTTTTCAGGACGTAAGGTCTTTACAATTTCAAGCGTACGTTTATCGATTATGTGTACCGCATCTTTGTTGGGGCCAAAAAAGACATCTACCCAGGCATAGGGTGTGTTTTCATGGCTGCGCATAAAGAAGCCGGGACCCATGGTTTCAATACGTTTGATGGTCTTCCAGGTTTCCATATCAATGACGCTGACTACATTTTCTTTTAAATTAGGTGAGGCCATAACAGTACGGCCTTTGTACTCCCAGGTAATGCCGGAGCCCAGGTGAGGCATGCCAGGAATATCCAGGGTATTAATCACACGGCCCACATCCAGTGACAATACCAGGCCTTTGCCATTTCTTGAGGTGCCTAAAATCAGATCGTATTCCTGATTAAAAAAGAAATCATCCAGATATGAAGTGACTGGTATGCGTCTGACAGGGAAGGGCCTGGGTTTAACGACATCGCCACTTTCAGGATTGTAATCATGTTCCCAACCGGCAAAACCCGCGGGTGGATTATCCGAATAATTAATTTCCCAGACTTCCGGTAAATCTTTCAGGGCTGCCACAAAACTATTTCTGGGGTCTGCAGTATAGACAGCACTGACGCGAGAACTTTCGCCTTTTTCATTTTTTACATCAATGATTTTAATTAATGACAGGTCATCGGCATTGAGTAACACCAGTGTGTGAGGTAAATAATTCGCTACCATGATATAGCGGCCATCGTGAGAAACAGCAATGTTACGAATATTAATGCCGGCACGAATCTCGGCTACTGTTTTTAGATTGTAGATATCATATTTGCTGACCCAGCCATCGCGAGAGCCAAAATACACGTAACGGCCATCGTTGGAATATTTTGGACCACCGTGTAATGCAAAACGGGTCTGGAAACGATGTATGGGCTCAAAACTGTCACCGTTAAGCAACGTTGCGTGATGATCGCCCAGTTCTACCACGATAAAAAGATTCATCGGGTCGGCTTCCCAAACAGGTTTATCAGGAAGGTTTTGTGCATCAGCATAAATAATCTGGCTGGCCCAGATTTCTTTTTCACCCCAGTGAGGTGTTTCTTTTAATGGTGTGTAGATGAACTCAACCAGCGCATCAATGTCAGTAGATTTGAGTTTGTCTTTGAACGGTGGCATTTGTGTGGCCGGGCGCCCCTGGGTAATGGTGCTTGCCGCTTCACCTTTGCGTAAACGTTTCAGGTTTTCAGGTAGTAGAGCTGGACCCATTAATCCCAGTCGATTGGTGCCGTGACAGCTGGAACAATGTGTTTTGAATAAAGCTTCTCCTGATGGCGTTTCAGCTGAATAAACAGGCAGGCTAAGTATGAGTAACAGACCGGGGAGCAGAAGTGTCTTTATCATCGAATGTTTTTATATAATTTTCTGAGTTAGTAGTTTACTGTTTTAATTACAGTCGTGAAATTTTAATGTCTTTAAGGCGGCCGTCATAAGGTCTGTTTTCAACGCGACGCTGTTGTTCCTCTATGCCAATTTCTGCATCTGTTAAATAACAGGCAGGATCTTCTTCCCATGCATCACCATTGGTTAACTGGTATGCGCGTACGCGGGTATTGCCACCACAGATGGCAAGGTGCTGGCATTGTGCACAACGACCTTTTAAAGGACGTGGATGGGATTTTAATCCGGCCATTAATGGATCACTGGTATCTTGCCAGATGTCAGAAAAAGGACGGTCTTTAACATTGCCCAAATTGTAATTCCACCAGAAGGTATCAGGGTGGACATTGCCAAGATTATCAATGTTTGAAATATTAACGCCGGAAGAGTTGCCTCCCCATTGCTGCAGTCGTGTGCGTATTTCCTCAACCTTGTCTGGATAGTGCTGTTCTACCCACTGCAATAAATAGACACCGTCCGCATCATTGTTGCCGGTAACAAATTCTTTTTCCTTTCCGCTTTTAATAGATTGTATACAGGTATCAAATAATAAATCCATGGCATTACGTGTCATTTTATGAAACACATCATCACCACGGTTTTTATTGCCGCGTCCGGCATAATTTAAATGTGATAAATAAAATTTGTCGATGTCACGCTGATCCATTAATTCCAGTATCTGGGGTAATTCAGCTGCATTATCCTGCGTCAGAGTAAATCGCATACCCACTTTAATGCCGTATTCCTTACATAAATCGATGCCATGCATGGCTTCATCAAAAGCGCCTATGCGACGACGGAATGTGTCGTGGGTTGATTTAATGCCATCAATGCTAATGCCCACATAGTCATAACCGACATCAGCAATCTGTTGAATATTGTTTTCATCAATCAGTGTGCCATTGGATGACAGGCCTACATAAAAACCCATTTCTTTAGCGCGATGTGAAATCTCAAAAATATCAGGACGTAATAGTGGTTCACCACCGGAGAGTATTAATACCGGTACTTTAAACTGTTTCAGGTCATCCATAACAGTGAAGACCTGTTCCGTATTAAGCTCCCCGGGAAAATCTTTATCCGCCGAAATTGAATAACAATGTTTACAGGTGAGATTACAGCGACGCACCAGATTCCATATCACCACAGGGCCCGGTGGCTTACGTGCAACACCAATCGGCGTTTCCTCGATCAGTGTTTTCATGAATTGTGTCATTCTGAACATGTGTTATTCCTGGGGGTTAGCCGATTCTAAGACCGGTTTTTTTCAATATTTTAGTGCTGAACAGAATTTCATGCCCGCGGTTATTATTGCCGAGTAATGAGGCAATAACATCGACTTTTGCGATAACTTCATCATGGGTTTTACCATGGACCATCGCAAACAGGTTATAGGGCCATTCGGGCAGAAAACGGGGTCGTTGGTAGCAGTGGCTGACAAAATCCAGTGAACCAACCAGTTGACCCAATTCGCTTATCTTTTCCTCCGGTATATTCCAGACGCTCATACCATTGGATTTATAACCCAGTTTATAATGATTGGGTATTACCCCAATGCGTCGAATAATACCCTTGTCCTGCATATTTTGCATGCGCAATAGTACATCTTTTACGTCTAAATTCAGTTGTTTAGCAACGTCATGATAGGGTTGATTGCTTAACGGCAGGCCACGTTGCGTTGCGGCAATAATCTGACGATCAATGGCGTCGATTTCATAAGTTTCAGTCATGGCTAATTGTATGGCGGTCATGCTTAGACTTCAAATTTGAGTTCCAGAAAGTATTCTTCCTGTTTCGGCATGTTAAAAACTTTAAGCCCGGTTTGTGCCTCGATTCTATCTATAACCTGCTGAATGCCTTCAGGTGTTTCGGTAGCAATGACAAACCACATATTGAGTTCATGGTCACGGGCATAATTATGTGCGACCTCATCAAAGGCGTTAATAATCTCTGTCACTTCTTCGTAACGATCAGGTTCGACTCTTGTCGCTGCCAGGGTTAGGCCACCGCCCATTTTTTCCGCATTATAAATAGGGCCAAAGCGACTAAGGACGCCTTCGGATGTCATGCGGCCAATACGACAGATGATTTCATCAACAGGAATATCCAGTTGTCTGGATAAATGGTCCCAGGGGTTTTCTGTGAGTGGAAATCCACCCTGCAGATGATTAATGATTTTGCGATCAAGTGAATGCAGAATCATGCCCGATGTGCTTTTTTATCATCATCCGTATGGATATAGATGGCACCGCGTTGTTTGAAACAGCGGTTACTGAACAGGGGTTCGTGCCTGATATCGGCAACATTGCAATGCTGTACCATGAGATCCAGATTTTTTAAAACATCAGTACGATCCTTACCGTGAATCATACAGAACAGATTATAGGGCCAGTCAGGTAAATGGCGAGGACGTCTGTAGCTTAAAGTGACAAAATCGAATTGACCAAAACATTCACCCAGTTCATCAACACGGTCATCGGGAATATCCCAGACCACCATGGCATTGGAGTTATAGCCCAGCTGGCGGTGATGCACCACAACACCAAAACGTTTGATATCACCTTTGTCTTTCATAAAACGAATGTAATCGATGACTTCCGTTTCAGTGCTGCCAATCTGGTCTGCGATGACTGCATAGGGGTGGGATACCAGTGGCAAACCGTGTTGCAACGCGGCGATTAGCTTGCGTTCATTAATCATGATGGCCTCCCTGAATCAGTTGTAACGGAAAACCAAGGTCGATGTGGTAGTCTTTTTCCATGGGTAGAGATAATATTCTGATGGCAGTCTTTTTTTCCATATCGTTAAGAATACTATCAAGATGCTCAGCATTTTCAGCCGTGGCCACAAACCATAGATTGAAATGATGCTCACGTTCGTAATTGTGATTCACTGCGGGATAGCTGCTGATAATATCGGCAACTTCTTCCAGACGATGCTCAGGTACCGCCATGGCCGCCAGTGTGCTGGCACCGACCCGGTTTGGACGAAATACCGCACCAACACGGCTGAGAATATTCTGCTGTTTTAACTGGGTTAATAAATCGATCACAGCCTGTTCAGTAATGCCCAGTTTATCAGCAATATCCGCATAGGGAGTGGCAGACAAAGGAAAGTCATGCTGAAACGCGTTCAGTAATTGCTGAATGAGTTCGGTTTTGTGATGATGCCTGTCCAAATGACCGATGGGTTCAGCCGCCATGATGTTCTCCGCTACCCTTGATAGCCGTCAAAATACGGGTTGAGGCACAATTATGCCTTGATCTAGAGCAATTTATATAGTCTTGCCTGAAATACATGATTTTCAACTTTAATGTTTATAAGTTACTGTATTTACGTAAAAAAATTCATGGTGATGTCAATCGCCGAGGGCTAAAAAAGAGCCTGCTCAGGCCTGGATTGAGCAGGCTTCTGAATAGCCAGAAGCCGGTAAGATCAGGCCGCTACCGTTTTTAACTTGTTGACGTTATGAATGGTGATTACTTTACCATTAACATCAATGAGCTTACGGTTCTTCAGTGTTCTCAGAATACGTGAAAATGTTTCTGGCTGAATCGACAGGCAGGAGGCAATAATACTCTTGGATGTGGGTAATTGAATAATACAGGCATCATTGACCTGGTGATCATCGGGCACCTGTTGTAACAGGTAATTCACCAGTCGGAAGCTGGCGTTTTGCAGGGTCAGATAATCTACCTGATCCAGGTACTGATGCAAACACAAGCTCATATCGGACATGAGTTGAAAACAGGTATTATTTGATTCTTCCAGTACACTCCTGAAGGTCTGAAAATCAAAGGCCAGGAGTTCTGTGTTGAGAATGGCTTCTGCACCCAGAGGATATTTGCCTTTTGGTAAAAACAATACGCTTTCTGCAAAAATCTGTCCTGGCTGTATGACATCAATAACCCGTTCACTGCCTTCTATGGAGATTCGAAACAGTTTGATCTGACCTGACCTGACCAGAAAAAATTTATCAGCATCCTGTCCCTGTTCAAACAAGTGTTCACCTTCGGTCAAATGTATCTGTTTTAGAGTTCTTTGTATTTTATTGAGCTGTTTATCACTCAGTTGTGACATTAATGAGATTTGACGCAATTCAGTATTTGAAGCAGATGGGGGGGATATATGCATATAAGGATCCTTTGATATGGATTTTATTATTTTATTTATGACTAAAATTCAGATAGAACATGTGAATTCTCGTTTTTAGAGTCGTAAGATTATAGAGGAATATTTTAATGGAGACTAATTCTGGTGCACAAAAAATTTGATGTGTATCAATTTGGTGTTTAAATACAGAATATAATAATTCTATATTAGCTTATTCTTAATTAAGGTTATTTTATCTTTTATCATGATTATTGATGTAGCGGCTTTAGTCAGCGGTGATTCAACTTTATTTTAATTATCGATTATGAGTAGCTGTCGGTTTCCTGTTACGGGTCTATGACCATTGTTCAAGTAGCACCTGATTCCAGAATATTACCCATAGGGAAAAAACTGGAATTATTTATCGAGCTGGAATTATTTTGAAAAACTCTGTAACTGATAATATTCCAGTCACTGAAAAAATTTTAAGTGATTGGAATATACGATGGCACATTTTAATCGTTAAAATAATTAAAATTCATTCATTTGTTATTAATGAAAACAAAGAAACTTTGATTCTATAGGGTAAGGCTGTAATCAGTCAGGTTTTATATTGTCAGTTAATTCTGCTTGATTTTTTAAAATAGCTGTTATCTCCGGTTAGTTATATTCTACTGGTGTTTTCTTATCTGGTTGCGACCTTTTTTCTTTGCTACATAGAGTGCATCATCTGCTTTTGTGATGAGTGATTCCAGATTGTCTTTATCGTTGTTATAGGTGACAACACCAAAACTGGCAGTGACAGAGATAATATGCACACCATGAGACGTTTTAATTTTCTCAATTTCAGATCTTAAGCGTTCGGCGAGACAGGCTGCTTCATCTATGCCTGTTTCAGGAAGTATAAATGCAAATTCTTCACCGCCCATGCGACCAATAATATCTATTTCACGTGATAATGTTTGCAATGGTTTTGAAATCGCCTGCAACACATCATCGCCAACGGAATGTCCATAGGTGTCATTGATTTGTTTAAAGTGATCTATATCCATCATGATAACCGATATGGCGTGACCAAAACGTTTTGCCTGTTGAAAAGCTCGATGCCCCTGGGTAAAAAAAGCACGTCGATTATTCAGTCCGGTCAGATCATCTATATTGGCCAGTTGTTCAGCGCGTTGTTTGGCTTCTTTTAATGCTTCTTCAGCGTGTTTGCGATCGGTAATATCCGTGGCTATTTCCATGCGAACGATTCGCCCATCTACCCATTGAATAGCCTTGTCACGGCATTGATACCAGCAGTTGTTGATAGTATTCTGAAATTCCCAGACATAAACTTCACTGGGCTGATTATCTTTATTCAGTAGTTTGTCATTGGTACAAAATGAACAGGGGCCTTCCTGTCCTTGCTGGAGTGCCTGCCAGCAGATTTGTCCCTGTATGTCACCCCAGATGGATTTACCATATTCATTAATGAACAGTAGCTCATAAGTATCCATATCGGCTACATAGATAAGTGCATCAATACTATCCAGAATTGTCAGGATACCCTGATAACTTCTTTCAACAATATCTATTTCATGTTTGGTTATTTCATCAGGCATGGCAGCACTGCTTTAAAATAAAAAAATCAAAGGTTTAAGTTACCTTTGTTCAAATTATAGGCTAGCAGAGGTCATTATGTGGGTGTTACTGGATAAAAGGTTCAACAAACCGGAGTACCGGTCTGTTGCCTGTTAACAGGGATGACATGATGGTCTATTAGAGACCAATAGTATGTGCTCGACTGGTAAAGAAGATGCCACTGGGTTTATCAACGGGTATGCTGTTGATAGTTTCAAATGTTTCCGTATTCACAATGTCCACGCGATCTTCATCACGAACCGACATCCATACATGTTCGCCTCTGGGGGTGAATTCCATGTGCAGTACCGCTTTGCCTGGTTTTAGTGTTTTGATGATTTTCATGGTGTCGACATCAATGACCTGAATAGTGTCATTACGAGGATGGGCAAAATTGACCCAGATTTGTCTATTGTCTGGGCGTGACATGACAAATATCGGTTGTCCATGTACCGGAATTGCCGCGATCTGTTGCCAGTTGTTTTTATCGGCAACCACTACCTCGTGATGACCAACCGCAGGTATAAATACTTTTTCATCTGCCATAGCCCAGCCTTCAAGGTGCGGCATTTTATAAACCGGCAGTTTCTCTTCACCACGACCATAATGATTTAAAATACGTTGTACGCCTTTTTCCAGATGCCAGAGATCAAGCATGGCCATGCCATCTTCACCAAACAGGCCGGCAATGTAATAACGGCCATCGGGGGTAATCAGCCCATCATAGGGTAAGGAGCCAATATTTTTGAATTTGGTTATGGCGGGATTATGGCGGTCTTTCATATCGACAATCCAGGTTTCACCGGCATCGTACAAACTAAAAATAAATTTTTGTCCCGGTGCATCTACCAGGCCAACGGTTTTTGACTGTTTATTGTTATCATAAATAGCGGGAATATCGGCTATTAAATCCAGTGTGTCAGCAGCAAATATTTTGACACCACCGGGGGTATAGTTGGATACCGCAATCAATGAGCCATCTTGTGAAATGGCACCACCAATACTGTTGCCTGACTGAATGATGCGTTTAACAATTTTCTGTTCCAGAATATCAACTTTGGTTAATCCGCCATCACGACCAAACACATAGCCATAGCGTTCGTCTCTTGAGTAAACAATGGAGGCGTGGGATAAATCACCCAGGCCGTCAATCTGAGCCAGTGCCGTGTTGTGACTGTGTTCGATTATCTGGACGCGACCAATGGCGCGTTCAATGATGAGTCCCATATCTCCTGTGCCTCGTAGTGGTTGAGTACTACAGGCGTTGAGTGTTAATAACATTAAAATCAGAAATATGTTTTTCA
>JAOUMX010000121.1 GCA_029881275.1 Gammaproteobacteria bacterium
TCAAAATCGGGTTTAAAAATTTATCTAATGTAAGTGTTATAAGAGATAGGGCTCAGGCAATTCAATATGCAATAAAAACAGCTGGCGTGGATGATGTTATTCTGATAGCTGGAAAAGGTCATGAAAGCTATCAATTGATAGGAAAAGATAAAATTCCATTTAGTGATATTAAAACTGTTCGTAATTGCATGAGGACAGCTAAATGATGGCTATGTCTCAGGCAGCGCAAATATTAGCTGGTGATTTAAAAGGAACGGACGTTGTGTTTAACGGTGTTTCGATAGATAGCCGAAGTTTGCAGACGGGCTCTATTTATTTTGCCATAAAGGGCGAGCAATTTGATGGTCATGATTTTTTACAG
Organism: Gammaproteobacteria bacterium; assembly: GCA_029881275.1. Lineage (GTDB taxonomy): Bacteria > Pseudomonadota > Gammaproteobacteria > SZUA-229 > SZUA-229 > JAPHQX01. The sequence goes on from JAOUMX010000121.1 coordinate 362, forward strand.
CAGGCAAAGGATGCAGGTGCTGTAGGTGCAGTAGTTGAGCGCATGGTTGATCTCGATCTTGCGCAAATTAAAGTAAACGATACACGTAAGGCATTAGGGGAATTGGCTGCAAACTGGCGGCAACAATTCAAGGGAGTAGTTGTCGGAGTAACTGGCAGTAATGGGAAAACAACTGTAAAAGAAATGATAGCTGCCATATTCGCAAAGCAGGGGGATGTGCTGGCAACCAGGGGTAATTTTAATAATGATATAGGTTTGCCTCTAACGCTGTTGCGTATAAAGAAAAATCATGAGTTTGCAGTAATTGAAATGGGTGCAAATCATAAAGGCGAAATTAACGAGCTGGTTCATATAACAATGCCAGATATCGCGGCTATTACCAATGCAGGTTCTGCGCATCTGGAAGGATTTGGTTCGCGACAGGGTATAGCGGAAGCAAAAGGTGAGATATTTTCTGGGTTAAAGGCGAATGGTGTGGCCATTATCAATGCAGATGATGTTTATGCTGATTATTGGGCTGGTTTGTGTGCTGATAAGCGAATAATGCGTTTCGCGCTTGAAAATAAATCTGCAGATGTTACAGGTGAGTGGCAAGCGACAGCTGATGGTGGAAACCTCAAAGTACACACAGAAAACGGGGAAGTCACAATTAAATTAAAAGTTCCTGGTCGTCATAATGCTTTGAATGCACTGGCTGCAATTGCTGTGAGTCAAGCAGCAAATATTACATTGGCATATGCACAACAGGCATTAAATGAATTCGAGCCTGTAAAAGGCCGGTTAAATATTCTTCGGGCAGAATCAGGTGCAAAAATTATAGATGATACCTATAACGCCAATCCTGAGTCGTTGCTTGCAGGTCTGGAAGTGCTGATGAGTATGCATGGTGAGCACTGGCTGGTGCTGGGTGATATGGGTGAGCTGGGCGATCATGCTGAACAGATGCATAAAGATATAGGCCTGCGAGCCAGGCAGGCTGGTGTTGATCATTTATACGCAACTGGAAAAAATAGTCAGTCTGCAGTAGACGTATTCGGTGAAAACGGCAGGTATTTTTCAGATAAGCAAACATTGGTTAGTTTTTTAATAAAGGCTTTGCACAGCGATTTGAATGTTTTAGTAAAGGGGTCGCGTTTTATGCAAATGGAAAAAATTGCTGAAGCCCTGCTTAAAGGTGATGAGTCATGTTATTAATTATTACAGACTATCTGCAACAGTTTCATAGTGGCTTTAATGTTTTTCATTATTTGACCTTTCGTGCAATTCTCGGGACGTTGACTGCACTTTTAATTTCGTTATGGATTGGGCCCGGGATGATACGGCGCTTATCAACTTATAAAATTGGCCAGAATGTGCGTAATGATGGACCTGAAACGCATCTATCAAAATCAGGTACACCGACCATGGGTGGTTCATTGATTTTGGTGGCTGTTGCTATCAGTACATTGTTGTGGAGTGATCTGGATAATCGTCAGGTGTGGATAGCTTTGGTGGTGACTCTATTATTTGGCGGGATTGGGTTTATTGATGATTACAAAAAATTAATGGGTGGCAGCAGTAAAGGGTTATCTGCAAAATCCAAATATCTCTGGCAAACGATTTTTGGCTTGGGTGCGGCTATTTATATATATAAAACTGCACAACAACCTATCGAGACAACATTGATAGTGCCCTTCTTTAAAGACGTGATGATTCCACTTGGCATTGGATTTGTTGTCCTGGCTTACCTGGTAATTGTAGGTAGTAGTAATGCGGTTAATTTAACGGATGGCCTGGATGGACTGGCAATCTTACCAACGGTAATGGTGGCAGGTGCGTTGGGTATTTTTGCCTATGCAACAGGCCATGTTAATTTTTCAACTTATCTGGGAATTCCGTATATAGCCGGTGTTGGTGAGCTGGTTATTTTTTGTGGTGCGCTGGTAGGTTCCGGTCTTGGTTTTCTCTGGTTTAATACCTATCCTGCCCAGGTTTTTATGGGAGATGTTGGTGCGCTGGCTTTGGGCGCCGCACTTGGCGTAACTGCAGTACTGGTAAGACAGGAGCTTGTTCTGGTAATTATGGGTGGAATATTTGTAATGGAAACTGTGTCAGTTATTTTGCAGGTGGCTTCCTTTAAATTAACTGGGCGAAGAATATTTCGTATGGCGCCTTTGCATCATCATTTTGAATTAAAAGGCTGGCCTGAGCCAAGAGTCATCGTTCGCTTCTGGATTATTACAGTTGTCCTGGTATTAATTGGTTTGGCGTCACTTAAAATTAGATGATGTGGACAATAAAACGGCATTTTTATGGTTGATAATACGGTAGCTCATATGGTTGCAGATATTAATAATGGGCAGCAATATACCCTGGTGGTTGGTCTTGGGGTAACGGGCATGTCTGTTGTTAAATATTTGCGAGCTGAAGGCAAGCAGGTTGTTGTTGCTGATACAAGAGAAATACCGCCTGGTCGAAATGAGCTTGAAAAAGACTTTGCAGAAGTGTTGCTGGAAACAGGGAGTTTTAATGAGAAAACATTTGTTAATGCAGAGCAGATAATTATCAGTCCTGGTGTGCCTATGAGTAGTGCGGTTATTCAGATGGCCTTGGCGAAAAAGATTGATGTCATTGGTGATGTCGAGTTATTTGCGCGTGAAGTCACTTCACCTGTAATCGCGATAACCGGGTCAAATGGAAAAAGTACGGTTACTACTCTGGTTGGCGAGATGGCACGTAAGGCGGGAATTAATGTTGCTGTTGGCGGTAATCTTGGTGTGCCTGTGCTGGATCTGCTTAAACTGAAAGCAGATCTTTATGTGCTGGAATTGTCCAGTTTTCAGCTGGAGACTTTATACAGTTTAAAGCCTGTTGCTGCAACAGTGTTGAATATTAGTCCGGATCATATGGATCGTTATGACAGTGTTTCTGCTTATGCAAATGTTAAATTGCATATTTATGATCACTCACAGTATGCCATTATTAATCATGACGATGAATATCTCAGAAATATAACAACGCAGTCAGCCAATGTGATTGGATTTACTTTATCGGAGCCTGGTGAAAATGAATATGGGCTACGTTTAATTAATGATGTTACCTGGCTATGTAAAGGTGAACAGAAAATTATTGCTGAGCAGGATTTGAAAATAGGTGGACGCCATAATACTGCAAATGCACTGGCTTCACTTGCTTTGGGTGATGCAGCAGGGTTTTCTATGATAGCCATGCTTGATGCCTTGCGTGAATTTACCGGCTTACCTCATCGTACTCAATGGGTTGCGGAAAAGAATAATGTTAGCTGGTTTAATGACTCGAAAGGAACCAATGTGGGTGCTACGCTTGCCGCTATAGATGGATTAAGCGTTAAAAATAAAATGGTATTAATTGCCGGTGGGTTGGCGAAAGATGCGGATTTTTATTCATTAAGGCAAGCGGTTAAAGAAAAAGTGCGTTGTGTGATTTTGATTGGTCGTGATGCGGATAAAATTAATAAAGATCTTGGTGATGTAGTGCCTGTTTATTATGCCAATACTATGGAAGATGCGGTAAAAGAAGCTAATGCCCTCGCGCAGTCAGGAGATTCAGTTTTGTTATCACCTGCCTGTGCCAGCTTTGATATGTTTAATGGTTATGAACATCGTGGCGAGATTTTTATGAATGCTGTGAGGATGTTGTTATGAAAAACATTCTAAATATGCCGCGCAAAATTGCTGAAACTAGAATCAATAAATCTATATGCCCGGAAGGCCTTGATAGTGTCATGATTGTAGTTACTTTAGCGTTGCTTTGTCTTGGGCTTGTGATGGTGGCATCAGCGTCAATTACTGTTGCTGACCGTCAGATTGGTTCTCCTTTTTATTATCTTTATCGGCAGACAGGTGCTGCTGCCTTAGGCCTGATAGCTGTTTTTGTGGTTGCCAATATTCGTCTCGTGCACTGGGAAAAATCAGGCATGGCACTGCTAGGGTTTGCTTTCTTTTTATTATTGATAGTGTTGATTCCTGGTATTGGGAAAACAGTTAATGGCTCAACACGCTGGATACCAATGGGTATTTTGAATTTACAGGTTTCAGAACTGGTAAAATTATTTTTGCTGATTTATGTGGCGGGTTATCTGGTTCGTCACGGGGATGAGGTAAGGTCAAGTGTCTGGGGTTTTATTAAACCTATGGTCATGGTGGGTCTTGCCTGTGTACTGTTGTTATTAGAGCCTGATTTTGGAGCGTCTGTCGTTATTATGATTACTGCCCTTGGCATGATGTTTCTGGGCGGCGTTCGATTTGTTCAGTTTATAAGTTTTCTGGGATTATTTGGTGCCGTTGCAAGTTTACTTGTGTATTCATCTCCCTATCGATTACAGAGATTGACGACATTTGTTAATCCCTGGGCAGATCCCTTTGATAGTGGCTTTCAGTTGACACAGTCATTGATTGCTATTGGTTCAGGTGGGCTTACTGGAACAGGTATTGGTGGAAGCGTACAAAAATTATTTTATTTGCCTGAGGCCCACACTGATTTTGTATTCGCGATTATGGCAGAGGAATTAGGTTTGCTTGGCGTGGTTATGGTTATCGGGCTTTTTGCGGTGTTATTGTTTCGTTCATTTATGTTGGCAAGAAAAGCTGAACAATATGGTAATCAATTTTCTGCTTATCTGGCCTACGGTATTGGAATCTGGCTGGGCCTGCAGGCTTTTATAAATATTGGTGTAAATATGGGTGTCTTGCCAACCAAAGGTTTGACTCTGCCGTTAATCAGTTATGGTGGTTCGAGTTTAATTGTTTGTTGTGCGGCAATTGGCTTGTTGTTGCGTATCTCGTATGAATGTGGTGGTGCAGGTCAGGCAATGCCTAAATCAGGTCGTAAAACATTGTCTGCAGCTGGTATGAAATCAAAGCAAACAATAAAGTCTTTATTGGAGGATGCAGCATGATGCGGCCAATAATGATAATGGCGGGTGGAACAGGTGGGCATGTATATCCTGCACTTGCTGTGGCAGATGAGTTGCGCGCGCGTGGTGTTCCAGTGATCTGGCTTGGTACTAGAAAAGGTATTGAGGCAAAACTGGTAACAGAAGCAGGTTTTCCAATTGACTGGCTTGGTGTCAGTGGTTTGCGTGGTAAGGGTATTGTTTCATTACTAATGGCGCCAGTGAATCTTCTAATGGCCTGTTATCAGGTGACGCGAATTTTATTAAAAAGAAAGCCTTGTGTAGTTCTTGGTATGGGCGGCTTTGTTTCAGGGCCTGGAGGTTTGATGGCGAAATTATTAAAAATGCCATTATTGATTCATGAACAGAATGCAATTCCAGGATTGACAAATCGTTTGTTATCTCAAATTGCCAATAAAGTAATGGAAGCTTTTCCTCATAGCTTTAAAGAAGATGCGATACATGTGGGTAATCCTGTGAGACGATCAATTGCATCCTTGCCTTCTCCTGAGCAACGTTTTAAAAATCGTCAGGGTGCACTTCGACTATTGGTATTTGGTGGTAGTTTAGGCGCGGCAAGGTTAAATGAAATTGTTCCACAGGCATTGTCAAAAATAGAAAGTGATCAAAGGCCTTTGGTTCGTCATCAGGCTGGCGTTAAAAATATAGAGCAAACGCTGAGTAATTATAAGGCAATGAATATTAAAGCAGAGGTTAGTGCTTACATTGATGATATGGCTGATGCTTATTCATGGGCAGATGTTGTTCTCTGTAGGTCAGGTGCAATGACTGTTGCTGAGTTAGCAGCTGCCGGTGTCGCTTCAGTGCTGGTTCCTTATCCTCATGCTGTGGATGATCACCAAACAGCTAACGCAAAATATTTGAGTAATGAAAATGCGGCAATATTGATACAGCAAAATGAATTAACGCCTGATTCACTGTTAAATATTCTCAATAGTCTTTCAAGAGGAAAAGCCTTGGAAATGGCCAATAAAGCAAGGCGTTTAGGTATGCCAGAATCAACACGGCTGGTTACAGAGCAATGTTTGATGGAAGGGGGTGTTCTGTGTTGATAGAAACGCATCCTATGCGTCGTATTCGCCGCGTTCATTTTGTTGGTATAGGTGGCGTTGGTATGTGTGGTATTGCTGAAGTGTTATTAAACCTTGGTTATGACGTTAGTGGTTCAGATCTAGGTGACAATGCGGCAACCAGACGTCTGGAGTCACTGGGTGCTACAGTGTTTCATGAGCATGTGGCAAAAAATATAGAGATGGCAGAAGTTGTAGTGACATCAACAGCTATACCACTAAATAACCCTGAAGTGTTGTCAGCAAGAGAACATCGAATTCCAGTTATCCGTAGAGCAGAAATGCTGGCGGAAATAATGCGATTTCGTTATGGCATCGCAGTCGCTGGTACGCATGGTAAAACAACGACCACCAGTCTGGTCGCAAGCCTGTTGACAGAGGGTGGTTTAGATCCAACATTTGTAATTGGTGGCAAGCTGAACAGTTCAGCAACAAATGCGAAATTGGGGGATAGTCGATATTTTGTCGCTGAAGCTGATGAAAGTGATGCGTCATTTTTGTTGTTGCAGCCAATGATATCAATTGTAACAAATGTCGATGCTGATCATCTTGAAACGTACAATGGTGATTTTGATCGTTATCGTCATGCTTTTGTTGAGTTCCTGCATCATTTGCCTTTTTATGGGCATGCCATTTTATGTCTGGATGATGCAGAAATACGTAATTTATTGCCGCAGGTATCGAGACCTATTTTGACATATGGTATTGAGCAGGATGCAGATGTTAAAGCTGTTGATATTAAATGTGATGGCTTGCAGTGCTCTTTTAATGTGTTGCTGCCAGGTCGAGAGTCAGCACTTGATGTAGTTTTGAATTTGCCAGGCCGACATAATGTATTGAATGCACTGGCAGCAATCACAGTTGCCCATATGCTTGGCATTAGTGATCAGTCTATTCAGACAGGGTTGTCCGGATTTCAGGGGATCGGTCGACGCATGCAGCAGTATGGAGAGATTAAAATACCAAAAGGCACAATCTTGCTGGTAGATGATTATGGTCACCATCCCACAGAAATTGCTGCAACATTGGCAGCGGCCAGGACTGGTTGGTCCAATCGTCGACTGGTTGTTGCATTTCAGCCGCATCGTTATACGCGTACTAGAGATTTGTTTGAGGACTTTAGTCGTGTCCTTGCAGATACTGACACCTTGTTTCTAACTGAAATTTATTCGGCGGGTGAGACTCCTGTAGCAGGTGCTGATGGGCGTGCATTATGTGCAGCTATTCGTGCTCGTGGTCGAGTTAATCCAATTTTTATAGAAAACATTAATGACCTTCCAGCTGCTTTGCTTGATGTTCTGGAGGATGGTGATGTGTTGCTAACATTGGGCGCTGGAAATATTGGCTCACTTGCAGCGGAGTTACCCAAGATATTATCGGAGGCTGTCGTATGATGGCAGCAATGAACGGTCATAAACTGCGTGGAGAAATGAAGTTAAATGAGCCAATGTCCAGGCATACAAGCTGGCGTATTGGTGGTGTTGCTGATCAGTTTTATACTCCAGCAGATTTAGAAGATCTTGCCGACTTCCTGGCCAGATTACCTGAGAATGAAAATATTTTCTGGTTAGGTCTGGGAAGTAATTTACTGGTTCGTGATGGTGGTATTCGTGGGACGGTCATAGCATTAAAAGGTTCGTTGTCAGATATGCGGTTACTAGGTGATTGTCGACTGGAAGTTGGTGCGGGCGTCAGCTGTGCAAAATTAGCGAGATATTGTAGTAAGAATAATTTGTTAGGTGGAGAGTTCTTTGCTGGAATCCCCGGTCTGTTAGGTGGTGCGCTGGCTATGAATGCAGGTGCTTTTGGTGGGGAAACATGGCGGTATGTTGAATCTGTAGTAACGCTTAACAGGCATGGTGAATTGCATGTAAGAAAAGCAGATGAATATAAAATAGCTTACCGTAGTGTGAGTGGGCCGGAAAATGAATGGTTTGTTTCCACAGTGCTTAAGTTTGAGCAGGGTGATGGTGAACATGCCGCTGAAAAAATTCGTAATTTACTCGATAAACGATCTCAGACTCAGCCAACAGGTTTACCAAGTTGTGGTTCGGTATTTAGAAATCCGGAAGGGGACTATGCGGCTCGTCTAATAGAGCAGTCAGGATTAAAAGGTTTTAATATTGGTGGCGCTGTGGTATCTGAAAAACATGCCAATTTTATAATTAATACGGGTAATGCCACTGCTAAAGATGTTGAGCAATTAATTTTTCATGTGCAGAAGACGGTTCAGGATTTGCAGGGCATTATTCTTCTGCCCGAAGTTA
>JAOUMX010000012.1 GCA_029881275.1 Gammaproteobacteria bacterium
AGCTGATATGGCATTAACGCGTATATTTTCTGGGCCCAGATTATGAGCCAGATAGCGGACATTAGCTTCAAGACTTGCTTTGGCCAGGCCCATGACATTATAGCCAGGAAAAGTACGTACAGCACCGAGATAACTCAGCGTAATTATTGAAGCATCTGGACGCCCTTGCATCATTTGTCGTCCAGCTTTGGCAATCGCCGCTAAACTGTAAGAGCTGATGTCATGAGCGGTATTAAAGCCTTCACGATTCAGATTATCCAGATAATCACCTTCAAGTAACTCTTTGGGGGCATAAGCAATGGAATGGATAATAATGTCCAGTGAATCCCAGTAATCATCCAGGTGCTCAAACACCTCTTCGATTTCATTGTCATCTTCGACATTACAGGGAATGATAATATCCGAGTCGAGTTCTCCGGCGAATTTCTCCACACGCTCACGCAGTCGTTCGTTCTGATAGGTGAATGCTAATTCACAGCCTTCACGATGCATGGCCTGCGCAATTCCCCATGCAATTGAACGATTACTGGCAACACCAAATATCAGTGCGCGTTTGCCGCTTAAAAAACCCATAAAAGAACTCCTATTTTTTATTGTAGTGTGTTGGTATTCTTACGGTCTAATAAAAACTAAAATTAATGTCTATTATGGAATCAGATAATATGCCGATAAAAACAGGATTTCACCCCCTCTGTCGCTTTTTTTTGCTATTTCTTTGTTTTTTTAGCCCATCTGCGCAGTCAGCTCCCTCAATGGCAATGGGCTATACGCCAAAATATGACGCAAATTTCGGTTATTTTGATTATGTAAATCCAGATGCGAAAAAAGGTGGAAAACTGGTGTTATCAGGATTTGGTACTTTTGATAGTCTCAATCCTTATCTTCTTAAAGGCATTGCTGCTGATGGTTTGAGTCTGGTATTCGAAACATTGTTAGAAAAAAGTCTTGATGAGCCTTTTACCGGTTATGGATTACTGGCCGAAGATATTGTCCTTGCCGACGATAAATTATCAGTTACTTTTCGACTCAATAGTAAGGCGCGATTTTCTAATGGTCAGCCAGTGACTGCAAAAGATGTTAAATTTTCATTTGATACTTTAATGAGTGAACAGGCGCATCCACAATATCGATTTTATTATGCGGATGTAAAACAGGCGGTGATATTAGATGAGCGTAATATTCGTTTTGATTTTAAGCGTGTTAATCCCGAGTTGCATTTGATTATTGGTAGCATCCCTGTGTTTTCTGAAAGCTGGCTAGCAGGTAAGGCATTTGATGAGGTATCCGAAGAAAAACCAGTGAGTAGCGGTCCTTACATTGTCGAATCTTTTTCATTAGGCAAACAAATTGTATTTAAACGTAATCCAGACTACTGGGCCAATCATCTTCCAGTTCGAAAAGGCGCGTATAATTTTGACCAGGTTATATACAAATACTATAAAGATACTACTGTTGCCCTGGAAGCATTCAAGGCGGGTGAATTTGATTTCTTTTTTGAGAATCACTCAAAACGCTGGGCAAGGGATCATGTGGGGCCAAGGTATCAATCCGGTGATATACTGAAAACTGAATTGAAGCATCAGAATAATGCAGGTATGCAGGGGTTCGTATTTAATACGCGTAAAGAGATTTTTAAAGATAGCCGGGTTAGAAGAGCATTGACGCTGGCAATGGACTTTGAATGGTCAAATAGTAAACTATTTTATGGACAATATGTTCGTAATGAAAGTTACTTCAGTAATAGTGAGCTTGCCTCTAGTGATCTGCCTGCGGGTGCCGAACTAGAATTGCTGGAATCGTTCAGAGGTCAATTGCCAGAAGAGGTGTTTACAAAAGTATGGCAGCCTCCATCAACACAAAAGCCATCTTCTATACGAAATAATTTACGCAAGGCAACTAAATTACTGGCAGAAGCCGGATGGAAGGTTGAAGGTGGAATTTTACGTAATGCCAAAGGTGAGGCATTTGAGTTTGATTTTATGCTAATTCAGAAAGGTTTTGAGCGTATTCTTGCGCCTTATGCTCATAATCTTGAAAAGCTGGGTATTAAAATGAACTATCGGACAGTGGATGCTTCCTTATATGAGCGCAGAGTAAGAACATTTGATTTTGATGTTGTTGTCTCCAGTTTTTCACAGTCCGCATCACCGGGTAATGAATTAAGGAATATGTTTCATTCAGTTTCGGCAAATCAAAATGGTTCACGTAATTTCGCCGGTATAAATGATCCAGTTATTGATGCTTTAGTGGATAAGATAATTGCCGCAGAAACAAGACAGAATTTGATTATTGCATGTCGTGCACTAGATAGAGTGTTACTTCATCAGGACTATCTGGTACCGAACTGGTATATCAATGTGCATAGAATTGCTTACTGGGATAAGTTTGATATCCCACAAACTCTTCCGTTATATTACGACCCGGTGAGCTGGTTACTACAGAGTTGGTCAATAAAATAAAATGGCAGCCTATATCTTAAAACGATTGTTATTAATGATTCCGACGCTGATCGGTGTCATGCTGGTCACTTTTCTGGTAACACAGTTCGTACCGGGTGGCCCCGTTGAACAGCTGGTAAGCCAGTTACAGGGTAGAGGACATGCAGGAGAAGCCAGTGCCGGCACAGAAGGTCTGTACCGGGGCGCAACAGGGTTATCGGAAGAACATGTAAAAAAACTAAATGAACTGTATGGCTTTGACAAGCCAGCACATGAACGTTTTTTTAGTATGATAGTTAACTATCTTCAGTTTGATCTGGGTGACAGCTATTTTCATAATAAATCGGTGATGGATCTTGTCGTCTCAAAACTTCCGGTTTCCATTAGTCTTGGGATCTGGTCTTTCTTTATTGTGTATTTAACCTGTATTCCTCTGGGCGTTGCCAAAGCTGTACGAGATGGCTCATCATTTGATGTTATTACCAGTACAATTATTCTGATTGGTTATGCTATACCCGGTTTTGTATTGGGCATAACCCTGCTGGTTTTATTTGGTGGTGGTAGTTTCTGGGATATTTTTCCACTGCGTGGCCTGGTTTCAGATAACTGGAACGATATGCCCTGGTATCAACAGGTTCTGGATTATCTCTGGCATATGGTGTTACCGATTATTGCATCAGTTGTCGGTAGTTTTGCGGTCATGACCATGTTAACAAAAAACAGTTTTATTGAAGAGATTCGTAAGCAGTATGTGCTAACGGCCAGAGCTAAAGGATTGTCTGAGAATACGGTACTTTATAAACATGTTTTTCGTAATGCGGTCATTCCATTAGTAACGGGCTTTCCGGCAGCATTTATTGGTGCTTTTTTTACCGGTAGTTTGTTAATTGAGACTATTTTTTCACTGGATGGGCTTGGGCTACTTTCATATGAGTCAGTATTAAAACGGGATTATCCTGTTGTATTGGGTACACTTTATTTATATACCCTGTTGGGTCTTGTTGCCAAATTGCTGGCTGATATGAGTTATGTTCTCATTGATCCACGGATCCAGTTTGAGTCAGTTGGGCAGAAGTTATGATTGATTATCAACATGCTTCACCGGCTCAGCGTGCATGGTATCGATTTAGAGCTAATAAACGTGGCTATTACAGTTTATGGGTTTTTGGAGTGTTATTCGTTTTGAGTTTATTTGCTGAGGTGCTTAGCAATGATAAACCATTACTTGTGTATTTTAATGATGAATATTATTTTCCTGTTCTAAAAGATTATCCAGAAACGATATTCGGTGGTGATTTTGAAACGGTTACTGATTATCAGGATGAATATATCCGTGATATTTTAACTAAAGATAATAACTGGATGATTGAATCTATTAATGCTTACAGTTATTCAACCATTAATTATATTTCTGAATTACCCAATCCCGCACCCCCGTCAGAACAGAATATTCTGGGTACTGATGACCGTGGTCGTGATGTTCTGGCGCGATTAATTTATGGGTTCAGGTTATCTGTTTTATTTGCATTTGCACTGACGGCTATTGGAATATTTATTGGTATTATCGCAGGTGCTATTCAGGGTTATTTTGGAGGGCGCACTGATTTACTTTTTCAGCGTTTTATCGAAGTCTGGAGTTCGATGCCAGAGCTTTACCTGCTGATCATTTTTGCTTCCATCTTTCAGCCCAGTGTAACGTTGTTAATTATTCTTCTGTCATTATTTGGCTGGATGGGATTATCTGACTATGTCCGTGCGGAGTTTCTTAAAGGACGTAATCTGGATTACATAAAGGCCGCACGAGCATTGGGATTACCAAATAGATCCATTATGTTTAGTCATTTATTGCCGAATAGTATGACACCTGTGATTACTTTCTTGCCCTTCAGAATTAGTGGTTCTATTCTGGCGCTTACCAGTCTGGATTTTCTGGGCTTAGGAGTTCCTCCTTCTACACCGAGTCTGGGTGAGTTGCTATCTCAGGGCAAGGAAAATATTGAAGCCTGGTGGCTGTCACTGAGCACTTTTATTGTCCTGGTGGGTACACTGATGTTATTAATTTTTATTGGTGAAGCCTTGCGTGAAGCTATGGACACAAGGAAGGGATAATGACTGAATCATTAATTCAGATAAAAAACCTGAGTGTTCAGTTTAAATCCCCTGAATCGACTATCGATGCTGTTCGTGGTGTCAGTTTTGATATTTATGCGGGACAGAAAATTGCCATTGTGGGTGAGTCTGGGTCAGGAAAATCAGTGACTGCTTTATCATTGTTGCGATTACATGATGCTGCACATGTTAATTATCCAACAGGAAAAATAATCTTCCAGAATAATGATCTGCTGACATGTAGTGAACAGATAATACGTTCAGTACGTGGCCGTGATATTGCGATGATCTTTCAGGAACCCATGACTTCATTGAATCCGGTTTACCCAGTGGTTGATCAGTTAATTGAGCCTTTGTTGCTGCATCAGGCAATGAGTAAGGAACAGGCAAAAAAAAGAGCTCTTGAATTACTGGATCGTGTTGGCATACCAGATCCTTCACGTTACCTTAACAGTTTTCCTCATATGATGTCAGGTGGGCAACGGCAACGGGTAATGATTGCGATGGCACTGGCATGTAATCCAAAATTGCTGATTGCTGATGAACCGACTACGGCGCTGGATGTGACGATTCAGAAACAGATACTGGAGTTATTAACTGATTTGCAGAAAGAATTTAATATGTCAGTGCTCTTGATTACCCATGATCTGAACCTGGTCCGTCATTATGCAGAATATGTATGTGTCATGAAAGAAGGAGAGATTGTTGAGCAGGCTGAAACTCAGCAATTATTTAATCAGCCAGTACATTCATATACAAAAGCATTATTACAGTCTGAGCCTGAAAGAATTACCCAGGCAATAGATATTAATCAACCATCTTTATTATCTGCAACCAATTTAAAAGTTTATTTTCCTGTTACGAAAGGATTCTTCAAACGTAAAGTGGATGAAATTAAAGCGGTTGATCAGGTAAATATTAAACTGGTACCAGGAGAAACATTAGGTATTGTTGGCGAATCCGGTTCAGGCAAAACAACATTAGGCATGTCACTACTAAGGCTCGAGCAATCAACCGGTGAAATTATTTTTGATGGTGTGACCTTAAATGAGCTGACTGAATCATCTATTCGACCATTACGTAAAGAATTCCAGGTTGTCTTTCAGGATCCTTTTTCTTCATTATCACCACGTATGACGGTTGAGCAAATTATAGGTGAAGGGCTAAAGTTACATTACCCTGAATTAAATAAACAGCAGAGACGTGAGCGGATTATTAATATCCTTGCTGAAGTAGGTCTTGATGAGTCTGTGCTCTGGCGTTATCCCCATGAGTTTTCAGGTGGACAGCGACAGCGTATTGCCATTGCTCGTGTCGTTATTCTTGAACCTAAACTTATTTTGCTGGATGAACCGACCAGTGCGCTGGATGTGACTGTTCAGAAACAGGTGCTCGAGTTACTGGTTAAATTACAGAAATTGCATCATCTGAGTTATTTGTTTATTAGTCATGATTTAAAAGTGGTTCGAGCTATTTCACACCGGGTTATGGTTATGAAGGATGGAAGGGTAGTAGAAGAGGGTGATACAGAGCTAATATTTAACCAGGCGAGTCACGCATATACAAAAAATCTATTGCACGCAGCCTTGATATAATCAAATATGACCTTGTTGCAGGCATTTTGCTGACTATACTAGATATACCATTCCACATTAATTTCAGAAAAGGGTCTAACGTGACAAAATCATCCGTTCCGGAAAAAAGACACTATCGACGAATTCCATTTATTGCTGAAGTGATCATGTCTAAAGATGGACGGGATTGGAGCTCGGTCTTACTGGATATTTCATTGAAGGGCATGCTGGTCGATTCGCCTTCTGAGATTAAACCTGATACAGATGCTGTGTATGGCATAGAACTGGTTTTAGGTGAAGATGTTTCGATCAACATGGAAGCTAAAATAAGCCATGTCAATGACTCTCACTGGGGTATGCAATGGGACAATATTGATATTGAAGGGCTAAGTCATTTACGCAGATTACTTGAGCTTAACCTTAGTGATAGCGATGAAATGCACAGGGAAATCGCTGAACTGGGTTAAATTACAACCAATAACTCTCTGACCGTTTATCTAATAATTCAATAGCATTTTAGTGCCTTTTCGGCAGTCGCTTTTTACTCTTTTTCACTAGTCTTTAAATTTATTACTAATATAACTATTTGATATAGTTAGAAAAAAATTTTTTTAAATTTTATTTTTAAATTTCCACAAATATTTAGCTGTCATTTCTTTTAAAACGACTATAATGATAATATCGATTAAAACGATGCATCCGATTAAATAGATTTGGGTTTGGCAATTATATAAATCTTGACAATTCCTGACTATTTCACTAGGTTATACTCAATCCCGACTAAAACACTCGGGAATACAGGAGAGGAATCAAATTATGAGATTATCAACTAAAGGTCGTTATGGAGTTACTGCAATGATGGATCTGGCTATCCATGATAACGCAGGTCCTGTCACATTGGCCGATATTTCACAATGTCAGGGAATTTCATTGTCATATTTAGAACAGTTATTTGCCAAGTTACGTAAGCATAATCTGGTAGAAGGTGTTCGTGGTCCTGGTGGTGGTTATAGATTATCCAGACCAGCCGATCAGATCAGTGTGGCTGAAATTATCAGTGCCGTTGATGAAAAAGTGGATGCAACCAAATGTAATAATCAGGGCGATTGTCAGGGTGGCGAACGCTGTCTGACACACGATTTGTGGACTGAATTGAGTGATCGGTTGTATACCTTTTTGTCAGGTATTACGCTTTCACAGTTTGTGAATCGTCCTGGTATTCATGAATTGGCTATACAGCGCGATAAAATTAATGGTCGATTTATACTGGCACGGCGTCAGGCAGAAGTGCTGAATCAGTCAAGACAGCATAATTAATGACCGAGGCTGTATTAGGTTTGTAATGGGTTTTGATAAGAGCCCGAGACATTTGAACTTAGATACTGATTAGGTCAAAGTGTTATTAAATGGCTTAATAGCCCATAGAGTAAGAAACAGGAGAAACCCAATGGCTTATAGTGAAAAAGTCATGGATCATTACGAAAATCCACGAAATGTAGGTACGATGGATAAAAATGCGCCCAATGTAGGTACCGGTATGGTTGGAGCGCCTGCCTGTGGTGATGTTATGCGCTTACAGATTCAGGTTAGTGATGATGGCATTATTGAAAATGCCGTATTTAAAACATACGGTTGTGGTTCAGCAATTGCGTCAAGTTCTCTTGTGACTGAATGGATGAAAGGTAAAACACTGGAAGAAGCCAGGAAAATCAAGAACATGGATATAGCTGAAGAATTAGCTTTACCGCCTGTAAAGGTTCATTGTTCGGTACTGGCAGAAGACGCAATCAGTGCAGCAGTAGAAGATTATATGAAGAAAAAGGGTTCCTGATCTCGAATTATCCCCAGGAGATTTGGATGCTTATAAAGCCCGCGAAAGCGGGCTTTTTTTATGGGTGAAACAAGCCAGTTTTGTGAAAGCTTTATTCAGGATGTTAAATCCTCATTTTTCGATCCATCCTTATGTATAATACTGGGCTAATTTACAACTTTATGAATAATTAAGGAATCAACAGTGCTTGAAGCCTATCATCGACATGTAGAAGAACGGGCAGCCGAAGGTTTGCCAGCATTACCATTAGATGCGCAACAGGTTGCCGATCTTATTGAATTAATTAAGGCCCCAATGGGTGTAGACAAAGATGAAGTGATGCATTTGCTAGTGCATCGCGTGCCACCGGGTGTGGATCAGGCTGCTTATGTTAAGGCGGCTTTTCTGGCTGATGTGGCCAGGGGTGATACAGCCTGTGAGCTGATCAGTCGCGAACAGGCGACAGAATTGCTGGGGACCATGCTGGGAGGGTATAACATTCAGCCGTTGATTGGTTTACTGGATGATGATGTTACTGCTCCTGCAGCGGTAAAGGCTCTGTCACATACCCTGTTGATATACGATGCTTTCCATGATGTAGAGGCAAAGGCACGTTCAAACACCTATGCAAAACAGATACTGCAGTCATGGGCGGATGCTGAATGGTTTACCAGCAAACCAGAGCTGGCTGAAGAAATTACCGTTACTGTGTTTAAGGTTCCTGGTGAAACCAATACCGATGATTTATCACCGGCAACAGAAGCCTGGAGTCGTCCGGATATTCCATTGCATGCCAAGTCAATGCTGGCCAGTAAAATGGATAACCCACTGGAAACCATCGAAGAGTTAAAGAAAAAAGGTCATCCCATTGCCTATGTGGGTGATGTTGTCGGTACCGGGTCTTCACGTAAATCAGCGATTAATTCTGTCCTTTGGTATATGGGTAATGATATTCCCTTTGTGCCAAACAAACGTGAAGGTGGTGTTATTCTGGGTGGTAAAATAGCGCCAATCTTTTTTAATACAGCTGAGGACTCAGGCGCCTTACCAATTGAGTGTGATGTTGCAACCATGGAAATGGGCGATGTAATTCGTATTCGTCCTAAAGATGGCGTCATATTAAACGAAGCTGGTGACGAAATTTGTAAATTTGATTTACGTCCAACCACCATGTCCAATGAAGTTCGTGCGAATGGGCGTATTCCTTTGATTATCGGTCGTGGCCTGACAGACCGTGCGCGTGAAGCACTGGGGCTGCCTGCTTCAGATGTATTTCTGCGTCCAGTTGAACCCGCTGATACAGGCAAGGGTTTTACTCAGGCTCAGAAGATGGTTGGCAAGGCCTGTGGTGTTGCCGGTGTGCGCCCCGGTACCTATTGCGAGCCAAGAATGACCACGGTCGGTTCACAGGATACTACTGGCGCCATGACCCGTGATGAATTAAAAGAGCTGGCCTGTTTAGGGTTTTCTGCAGATCTTGTTATGCAGTCTTTTTGTCATACTGCGGCGTATCCCAAACCGGTTGATATTAAATTACAGCACGAGTTACCGGATTTTATGCAAACCCGTTCAGGTGTTTCTCTACGTCCAGGTGATGGTGTTATTCACTCATGGTTAAACAGAATGATTTTGCCTGATACTGTTGGTACCGGCGGCGATTCTCACACACGTTTCCCAATGGGTATCAGTTTTCCTGCAGGTTCAGGTCTGGTCGCCTTTGGTGCCGCTCTGGGTGTTATGCCACTGGATATGCCTGAATCTGTACTGGTACGTTTTAAAGGTAAGATGCAGCCGGGTATTACCTTACGCGATCTGGTGAATGCGATTCCTTATGTTGCTATTCAGAAAGGATTACTGACAGTTGAAAAGAAAGGCAAGAAAAATGTCTTTAATGGTCGTGTTCTGGAAATAGAAGGGTTGCCAGATTTAAAAGTTGAACAGGCTTTTGAATTGTCAGATGCATCAGCGGAACGTTCTGCCAATGGCTGTAGTGTACGATTAGCCAAAGAACCCATTATGGAATATTTAAATTCCAATATCACTTTGTTGAAGTGGATGATTGCCAACGGTTATGAAGATAAACGAACTTTGCAACGTCGTATTGATGCTATGGAAGCCTGGTTAAAAGATCCTCAGCTGTTAGAGCCAGATGCAGATGCGGAATATGCAGAAATTATTGAAATTGATTTAAATGAAATTAAAGAACCAATTCTTGCCTGTCCTAATGATCCGGATGATGTGAAATTATTATCTGAAGTTGCGGGTACTCATATCGATGAAGTCTTTATTGGTTCCTGTATGACTAATATTGGACATTATCGTGCGGCGGGTAAAGTACTGGAAGGGGTAAGTAATATACCAACACGTATGTGGATTGCGCCACCAACAAAAATGGATGAGCGTCAGTTAACTGAAGAAGGTTATTACAGTATTTTTGGCAAGGCGGGTGCGCGGACAGAAATGCCTGGATGTTCATTGTGTATGGGTAATCAGGCACGTGTTGCGGATAATTCGACTGTGATGTCAACATCAACACGTAATTTCCCAAATCGTCTGGGTAATGGTGCCAATGTATATCTGGCTTCTGCTGAATTAAGTGCTGCAGCTGCTATCCTAGGACATATTCCAACTGTTGCTGAGTATATGGAAAAGGTGAAAGACATAGAAACCATGTCTTCTGAAATTTATCGTTATCTGAATTTCCATGAGATAGCGGAATATAAAACAGTAGCGGATAAATTTATTCCAATTGTGGCTGCATAAGGGTAAACCTTGAAAGGCTTACTTTATGTTGCAATTGGTGGTGCCCTGGGTGCAATGCTGCGTTATGGTATTTCATCCGGCATTTATGCCTGGTTTGGCCGCAGTTTCCCTTACGGCACGCTGGTAGTTAATGTAATAGGGTCTTTTGCTATCGGGATATTTTCTATTTTATTAATACAGAAATTTAATGTTTCCCATGAATTGCGACTGGCGCTAGTTGTTGGTGTGTTAGGGGCTTTAACAACTTTTTCCACATTTTCATGGGATACCCTGGATTTAATGCAGCAGGGTTTAATGCAACGCGCATTCCTGAATGTATTATTGAATGTGGTGTTATGTATTGCTGCTGCCTGGGTAGGTGCTCAATTTGCCAGAAGTTATATTTGATTTTCTTTGTCGCAAAGACGCAAAGGCATAAAGAAAATCTTTTTAAATTTTATCAAATGTAAACTTTGCGTCGTCGTGTCTTGGCGATAGAAATAAATAACAATGCTAGATTCAAAATTATTAAGAACAGATATTGAAGATGTTGCGAGAAAACTTCTGGCTCGTGGTTATCAGCTAGATGTAAATGCATTTAATGAGCTTGAAGTGCGACGCAAAGAGTTGCAAATGAAAACTCAGGAATTGCAGAATGAACGTAATAGTAAATCAAAAAATATTGGTAAGGCAAAAGCGCAGGGTGAAAATATACAGCCGTTGCTAGATGAGGTTTCGACTCTGGGGGATGAACTGGATGCGGCCAAATCAAAGCTGGATGAAGTTCAGGATAAGTTGAATGATATTTTCATGGCAATGCCTAATCTTCCTCATGAATCTGTTCCTGCAGGTTTAAGTGAAGACGATAATGTGGAAGTTAGAAAGTGGGGTGAGCCGACACAACTTGGTTTTGAACCCAAAGATCATGTTGAGCTGGGAGCGCCAAATCAGTGGCTGGATTTTGAAACGGCTGTAAAATTAACCGGTTCACGTTTTGTGGTAATGCGTGGTGAAATGGCGCGTCTGCATCGTGCGTTGATTCAGTTTATGCTGGATTTGCATACTACCGAACATGGTTATCAGGAAGTTTATGTGCCTTATATGGTGAACAGTGACAGTTTACGTGGCACAGGTCAGCTGCCAAAATTTGAAGAGGATCTGTTCGCATTAAAAGGCGAGAGTGGTTATTACCTGATTCCAACCGCTGAAGTTCCGGTAACTAATATTGCCCGTGATGAAATTATTCCTGCTGATAATATGCCGGTTCGTTACACATCACATACGCCCTGTTTTAGATCAGAAGCCGGGTCATATGGGCGTGATACTCGCGGTATGATTCGTCAGCATCAGTTTGAAAAAGTTGAAATGGTACAGATGGTTAAACCGGAAGATTCCTGGCAGGCACTGGAAGAATTAACTGGTCATGCAGAAAATGTATTACAAAAACTGGGATTGCCTTATCGTGTGATGGCATTATGTGCCGGAGATATGGGGTTTTCTGCTGCAAAAACTTATGATCTTGAGGTCTGGTTGCCAGGACAACAGGCATATCGTGAAATCTCATCCTGTAGTAATTTTACTGATTTTCAGGCGCGTCGTATGTCAGCTCGTTGGCGTAATCCTGAAACCGGTAAACCTGAATTACTACATACACTGAATGGTTCTGGTCTTGCTATTGGTCGTACCCTGGTTGCAATACTGGAAAATTATCAGCGGCAAGATGGCAGTATACGTATTCCCGAAGTATTGTTGAAATACATGGGCGGTCTGGAAATACTACAACCTTAATTTTGCAATAATATTTAAACATAAAAATAGAGTGTTATATGGGGCATACAGATACAAATAAAGGCCGATGGTTTGTCAAAAAAGGTGATGTTATTCATGGGCCTTTTCCCAATCAGTTAATTAGTAGTTATCTGGTGCTAGGACGTCTTCAGCTTGATACCGAAATTTCACAGGATAAAAAAAACTGGGCACCGATTAGTAACTACAGAGCACTGGTACCGGATGTGGTTATAAATGCGCATACCAGTGAAGGCGCAAAGGCATTAATGCTGGCGCGTGTACGTGAAGACGAGCGTAGTTCCCGTAGTGGTGAGTTTGAAGACACTGAACTTGAGCGTCGTGAAAATGAAGATCAGGTTGTGAAATTACATCGTCAGTTACGTGATGATGTTTTAAAGCGTTATCGTACGAAACCAGAAATAAACTTGCGCAATCTTTTTATTGTTATCATTATATTTGTGTTGTTGGTACTGTCGATTATTATCTTGCGTCCAATGGAAGATAGTGTTCAGGCTGATTGCACCGCTATGCCACAGCAGGGTATTGACTGGTCAAATTGTAATAAACAGGGTCAAAACCTGAGTGGTCTGGATTTATCTAATTCACATTTTATGAATACTCGATTTAACAATGCGGACTTTTCACGATCACGTCTTGATAACAGCGATTTCTCGTATGCCGATTTATCACAGGCTCTTATGCAGCAGGCGAGTGTGGCTGAAGTAAAAATGATTGGTGTTATTCTCAGGCAGGCGAATTTACAGGGTGCAAATCTGACCAGTACTGATTTATCCTATGCTGACCTTGAAGGTGCTGATCTTGATGAGGCTGTTATAACCGGTGCTCATTTTGATCATGCTATCTGGTTAAATGGTGAAACCTGTCTGGCGGGTTCCGTTGGAGCCTGTCTGTTACCATCTAAATAAAGTATCGGGTACCTGCTACTGGTGATTAAGTCATTCTTCCTTGCGGGTGATGATAATTCCCCGCCATTTTTTTGTCTTTCTTTTTTCTGACCTTGATATTACTGTAAAAAAACTGTCAGACTCTTATCCTTATTTATATCATGCTTATTGTAACTTATTGAAATAAAAGGGAATAGTTATGGCGTGCTAAGTTGGCACGAATATCGCATTACTGTGCTTAATAATATCCACGGACAAGAGTAATGCAAACTAATACTTCTACACTCGAATTAATAAAAGAGTTGCGTGATGTAAAAGGTGTATTTGCTAACTACGAACATACCAGTTCCAGAAAAACCTTTGATAAAAATGAGCAGAAACAGCTCATACTCGATTTATCTATTCGCTTGCAAATGTCGCTGGATATTGAATGGGTGATTAGCCAGTTTATGGAATACGTACATGCTTATATCTTATTTGATGGTTATGATTACCAGTTAAACGGCTTGAATATTTCAAACAAATTAGGTCGTCAATCAGGTCACAGATGTTCATATAATTTGAAAATTGATGATCATGATTTAGGTTCATTAGTTGTATTTAGGGGTAGAAAGTTTTCAGGTTCAGAACTGACATTATTTGAAAATCTCTTATGTAGTATTTTGTATCCGTTGAAAAATTCAATTCAGTTTCACAGTGCAGTTTTATCAGCTCGTTATGATGTACTAACAGGTGTTAATAATCGTTCTTCGTTTGATGTCTCACTGGACAGAGAAATTAGCCTGTCAAAACGTAACTCACAGGCCTTATCTCTGCTGGTTATAGATATTGATCATTTTAAATCGGTTAATGATAACTATGGTCATGCTGCAGGTGATGAAGTATTGAAGGTTGTTGCCGGAAGAATACAGGCAAGTATGAGGAAATCAGATTTATTATTCAGATATGGTGGAGAAGAGTTTGTTGCAATCCTGAATAATTCAGATTGTGATGAAGCACGTGAAGTGGCTGAAAGAGTGCTAGATACAGTAAGAAATAATGTCGTTGAGTATCAGGGTCAGGCATTATCTGTGTCAGTCAGCATAGGATTAACCTGTTTGATACAGGCAGATACTCGAGAAAGTGTTTTCGATAGAGCGGATAATGCTTTATATGAAGCAAAGCATAGTGGTCGTGACCAGGTGAAAGTTGCCTGATTTAAAATGTTTTTTGTAGTCCTGTTGTGATTAACAGTTAACTCTCCCCAAATTGTTAGCTGTTAATCACTTCTTTTTTTAAAGATTAATCATTAGAAAATTCTGATCGTTAACTGAATCCTTGAGGGATTTTGAATATAAATGTCTGTTCGATTTTTAATTTTAAATCAAATAGAAAAAATAAATATCATGATTAGAGTAAACACTTGACCCATGTAAAACAAAGTATATTAGATGAGATTAGTTACGGTATTAAGTTTATTAATGAGCGGCTTAATATTAGCTGCGCTAGATCTTCTTCTGAATGACTTGATGTTGATTTCTTCTTGTGTGTTTAAATAGGCAGCAAACTGCATATCAGTTTTCTCTATGTGTGATTTTATCCAGTCACCAAAAAAAATCGCTATTACCCTGTCCATGTTTTTATTACCCAATTTATACATATTATTTAGGGTGATTAAACGGCGAATAATTTTGTCATGAGATTGTTCATGTGCTTTGGCTTTAGGGTAATTATTCTGAATCATAATCTGCTCTTCAGTATAAAAATGAAACTTCGTGTCATTAATCAGTTGATCCAGTTGGCGTGTGATTATGTCCGGGTTTTGATTTTCAAGAACGGCGTCTGCATATTGATCTATTGAGTTAATAAGCAATGCATTCTGATGATCTAGAAATTGAATGCCTGTTTTTAATGTGCTCAGGTTAATAGACTTTCTCATAATACTTTCCTTGTTTCTAATGAGTGGCTTTATACTTTATTTATAGTCAATATAACGATTCCTGTAAAAGCATTCAGTGATAAATTCGATGATGTTTTGATCTAAAACAGTAACTGAATTCATTGTAAAAAATAGTTGGAGGCACAGTGTTATAGCGCAAAAGGAGTTGTAACTAAGATGTTGATATATTTCAATTAGATAGCTTTATTATTTAACTTTATATCAGTCACTGATACAAGCTGAACAGAAAAAACAGCGTGATTGAAGGGTTTTTTATTTGGTGTTTTTCACCGGCCTCAGATTTCTAATTACCGGTTTTTTTGGGTTTGCTGGTCAGGTATAGCCAGATAAATCCGGCCACACCGGAAATAATCGATGCAGCTAAAATACCCGTCTTGGCTACTAGTAATAAATCCTCGCGTTCGTTAAAACCTAACTGGGCAACAAAGATAGACATGGTAAAACCAATACCAGCCAGTAATGACACGCCGGCAATTTGGGTAAAACGGGTTTCTTTCGGTAATACAGCCCAGCCCAGTTTGAGCATTATCCAGCTGGCGCCGGTTATACCAATGAACTTGCCGGCAACCAGGCCCAGAGCAACGCCCAGCAGGACAGGATGGCTCAGAGTATCACCGAGAGATGCAAGTTCCATTGGAATACCGGCATTTGCCAGGGCGAAAATAGGAATTACAAGGTAAGCCACGGGCATGTGCCAGATATGTTCCAGTCGTTGCAGTGGCGTTTCGACACTGTGTACACCATTTTCGAGACTCTGCACCACACCACGCAGTTTTTCATTGGTCATAATGCTCTTGCCGGGTTGATGACTGGCATCAAATCGTTGTATGAGTTCTTTCATATGTACACTGAATAGTTCAGGATCGTATCTGGGAACGGCGGGTATGGATAAAGCGCCGATGACACCCGCCAGTGTGGCGTGTACCCCTGATTGCAATAATGCATACCAGAGAAACATGGCAACGATAAAATAAGGAATAGCCTTACGGATCCCGAGTAGATTAAATGCCAGTAATAAGGCGGCAAGGCCACCCGCCATAGCCAGTGGACCCAGTGCGATGGTATCGGTATAAAAGACGGCGATGACGATCACGGCACCAAGATCATCAACAATGGCCAGTGCTACTAGAAAAGTAATCAGAGATTTGGGTACCCGACCTGCCAGTAATGCCAGCGCGCCAATCGCGAAGGCGATATCGGTGGCCATGGGGATGCCCCAGCCACGGGCCATATCGCCTTCAGGATTAAGAGCGAAATAGATCAGCGCGGGTATCACCATGCCACCAACCGCAGCACCGATGGGTAAAGCAGCATTTCGAATTTCTGCCAGTTCGCCAACCAGCATTTCACGTTTCAATTCCAGGCCGACGACGAAAAAAAACACTACCATTAACGCATCGTTAATCCAGTGATGCAGGCTCATTTCAAGTGTCCAGCTACCGATACCCAGGCTGACAGGTGTATGTATCAGATGCTGGTAGGTAGATGCTAATGGTCCATTTGCCAGTAGCAGAGCCAGTATTGCGGTGCCTATGAGCAACAAACCACTGGTTGTCTGGCGATGAATGAATTCTTCAAAAGGGGTTAGCAGTTTGTCAAAACTTTTTTCCCAGGGTGCGTGATAAACCCCTTTTTTTGAAATATCTCCAGAGGTGTTGTCAGGGTTGCTCATTTTTTTTCCTGTTTTTTATTTTTATGAGTTATTTAATTATTAACTGTCTCGTGTAATTTCTGGAAGTCGTCACTTTGTATCAAGATACACGATTGGACAGAGTTTAGAGAAAATTGTTCGCATTAATTTCAGACTGAGCAATCGGGAATGAATTATACAGGTATAGATACAAATCAGAGAGAAAAAAATTATTGGTGTTTTGAACGCTATTATTAAATAAATTCAATCATTTAAGTTGAATATTTAAGGTCTATATTCTATACATTAACAATACCCGATTATTTATATAGTAAATAATCAATATAAGAAATTACAACATCATCCGATTCAATGGTGAATTAGCTTTAAGGGATATTTATGAAAACAAGAAAAACACTGATTCACGCTACTATATTAATGGCGCTGGCTATGTCTACCAGCTCATATGCGGGCAGCGTGAATGAAAAACTGTATGATCTGCACAAACGGGTTCAGGAGCTGGAAAGCTCTCAAACAGGCAGTAATTCAAATATTCAGATACACGGTGTTGTTGAAGCTGAATACGGTTATACCCAGGATGTAGATTATACTCTGGCCGATACCAGTGATATTGTGCTTGCAACCGTAGAACTGGTTATAGATGCCAAAGTTAATAACAATGTCGATGTGCAGGTGGCATTGTTATATGAAGAAGATGATACACCGCTGGAGGTCGATTCTGGCATTATCATGATGCATGATGACAATCTTCCTTTGACCCTGTCCATGGGGCAGATGTATGTGCCCTTTGGTGTTTATGAAAGTAATATGATTTCAGATCCACTGACGCTGGAACTGGGTGAAACCCGTGAAAGTGCTGTTCAGTTATCTTTTGAAAGCAACGGTGCAACTGCGGGCTTATATGTTTTTAACGGTGATGTTGAAGAAGGCCTGGATGAAGATAAGGTTACGCAATTCGGTATAGCGCTGGGTTTTGGGAATGATAATTTTTCTGTCGGGGTGGATTATATTTCAGCGATTAGTGATACCGATGCTGTACAGGACTTTCTAGGTGTCCCTGCTATTATTAAACAGGTCGCCGGTATTTCGGCTCATGCGGTTTACAATACTGATGCCATGTCGATGATTGTTGAATATGTCGGTGCGCTGGACAAGTTCGATGCAAGTGAAATTGTATTCAATGGAAACGGTGCTCAGCCGGCGGCTGCGAATGTTGAATTTGGCTTTAATTTCCCGGTTGCCGGTCGAGACAGTACGGTTGCAATTGGTTATCAGGTGACCGAGGAAGCATGGGATCTGGGGCTGCCTGAAAGCAGAGCGATGATTGCGTTTTCCATGGGGCTTTATGAGGCAACCAGTTTGTCTTTTGAATATCTAAGTGATTCTGATTACGAGCCTGTTGATGGTGGTTCAGGTGAGTCATCCAGTACGTTTACGGTACAGCTGGCTGCGGAATTTTAGTCTGGTGATTATCGGGTCTGGTATGTTGTTGATCTGACTAATAACGGCTTTAAAAACTTGTTCATATTCACGGCAACAGGATTTTTCTGTTGCCGTTTCTGTTTATAAAAAACAGGTGATTGATAGTTGATAACATCATTCCTCAACAGCGGTCAGTTAATATCAATCAACCAGGCTGGATTAAGAAATGAGTTCATGTAGCCATCATCATATCGAAGCAGCATTAATTTCCCTGTATACCAGACTGGCGGAGCAACCCGATGCTGATTTCGGCTGGAACACGGGTAAGGCCAATGCCCGGCAACTTGGTTATTCTGAAACATGGCTGGATGACTTGCCCGATGTGGTTTGGGAATCGGCGGCTGCAGTAGGTAACCCGTTCAAGCTGGGTGATATTAAACCCGGAGACGTTGTGCTTGATGTCGGCTGTGGTGCAGGGGCCGATAGCTGTGTTGCTGCATTGCAGGCAGGTGATACGGGTAAAGTTATCGGTATTGATTGCACACCCGCGATGATTGCTAAAGCCCGTAAAAATGCTCAGCAGGCAGGTCTGGAAAATATACGATTTCAGATCGCGGATTTTACAAAGCTCCCCCTTGATGATGCATCTATTGATGTGGTGATCTCCAATGGTGCGATTAATCTTGCGCTTAATAAACAAATAGTATTTTCTGAGTTATTTCGGGTGTTAAAACCTGAAGGCCGTTTATGGTTTGCGGATATGATTCGCGTCGTCGCAGACGAAACAGGTTGTGTTACTGGGGATAATGCAGCTACCTGGGCAAACTGTGTACAGGGGACTTTGTCGGCAGAGCAGTTGCTGGAAGTAATTACACATGCGGGTTTTATGCAGGCTGTTTTTGTTGAATTAACCGGGTATAAAACATCTAAGACAACCAATGGTGCGCTGTTTAAAGCTTTGCGACCATAAGATCCAGGCCTGTCTACAGTTAATAGTAAAAAAACTATTTACTAAGTTAGAGAATTTATTTTCTGTAATTAATTTCATATGGTGAGAGAAATAAACGTTTTGTATTTATTATCAATAATTCATTTATTGTTTTTACTGGCGGCATGTTTCTGGACACTGTTTTTAAAGTCACTTATGCAAAAGTTATTGTGTTAAAAACCAGATCCAGAGTGACATTATTTAGATCTGATACTCACTAGAGTAGAAAGAATGTTGCCAGGCCAAGAAAACTCAGAAAGCCAATGACATCAGTCACTGTGGTCAGCACTACGGCACCGGAAAGCGCCGGGTCAATATTCCAGCGATCCAGTAATAATGGTATGGCGATACCGGCAAACGCTGCAGCAAGCAGGTTTAGCATCATGGCAAAGGCAAGGATGAGCGCAATACCAATATTCTCGAACCATAGATAGGATACGAATGCCACAATTACTGACCAGACCAGGCCGTTCACTGCACCGACCGATATTTCCTTTATCATTAACCAGCGTAGATTGGCAGAGGCGATCTGGTTAAGTGCTATGCCACGAATAGTGAGAGTGAGCGTCTGACTGCCTGCAATGCCACCCATACTGGCAACCACCGGCATGAGCACGGCCAGTGCGACGAATTTATCCAGTGCTTCTTCAAAACGGCCAATCACCCAGGCGGCAGCAAATATGGTAATTAGATTAATACCCAGCCAGAGACCACGTCGGCGAGCACTGGGCAGTACAGGTGCAAACAGGTCTTCTTCTTCACTCAGGCCGGCGCTGTTGAGCAGAACACGGTCAGACTCTTCACGTATAACATCCACAATATCATCAACGGTGATACGACCCAGTAAATGACTATTGTCATCCAGGACGGCAACCGATATAAGATCGCGTCTTTCAAACAGTCTGGCAACATCCAGTTCACTCATGGTGGCTTTAACGGCGACGGCATCGGTCTGCATTAATTGAGCAACTTCTGCATCAGGATCACCGGTTATGACATCAGCCAGATCGAGTTTTCCCAGGTATAGTCCAGAATCGTCTGTGACCATGAGACTGTCAGTATGTGAGGGCAGGTCTTTGTGGCGACGTAGCCAGCGTAATACTACAGCAATGGAGACATCCTCACGTACACTAATGACGTCGCTACTCATGAGACGGCCGGCACTGTCTTCTTCGTAATTTAAAATGGCTTCAAGACGATTACGGTGATCCTGCTCCAGTGCATCCATTAATCGGGTACTGATATCGGTGGGCAGCTCGTCGAGCATTTCGACCAGATCTTCCGGTGCCATGGACTCGGCAGCTGCAATCAGCTCCCCATCTTCCATTTCATCAATGATGCTGGCACGGACTTCATCACCCAGATGGCTGAGAACTTCTGCTTCCTGAGTGACTGGCACGGTTTCCCATAAGTCGCTACGCTGCTCAGGCGTCATCGACTCCAGAAGATCAGCGACTTCCGCAGGATGGGTCTCTTCCAGTCTTTGCGCAATGCTTTCTGAGTTACCGGCTTCCAGTTCAGCAATAACATGCTGTAGCAGGTCATTGGTGCTGGTATCGCTGGTAGCTTCGATTGTGGGTTTTTCGTCTTGTTCAGGGTTCATCTTGATGCTCTTGGTGCGTGTAGCGAGACTCGGCATTTTATTTAATGGGCCGAATAGTACCGTGTTTTTGTACTATGTGATGCTATGTTGTATCGCAAAAAAATAAAAAATGTGGATAACGGCCAATTATTTTTTTATTAACCGTAATGCAGGTGAATGTTTTCTCGGTACTGGACGTGTCCGGTAGCTGGTGTAATCCAGGTTATTTAATGGAAGCAATCTTGCCGTACATTTTGGTTCGGTCGAGCTTTTTACTCCATTTAAGATCATTATTTTTCCAGCCATTATAACCATCGACAACGCTATGAACATTTTTAAAGCCGGCTACGGCAAGAGCATCAACGGCGCTGGCGGCACGGATGCCAGAGGTGCAGATGATGATAATGGCATCTAATCCTGATAGCCCTTTGGTCTTGAAGCGTTTTTTTACGTCATTAACAAAGTTGGGGTTGACATCAAACTGGAAGCGACTTTTTTCGTTATCCCATTTATTGATATTGATGTAATTGAATGGGACATTGTAATCAACCGGTTCTGCCATGCCTGTGGTCTGCAATTCATGGGGATCGCGTACATCAAGAAACAGAGCAAACTTGCTGCTGACTTCCATGAAGGCTGCAGCCTCTGTTGAGTTTAAATACAGACCAAGTGTGCTGCGTTTGTTTTCAGGTACATCAGCTGCATCCAGGGCATGAGCATAACCGGGGACTAAGCTCATGCTGGTTAATAACATGACAAATTTAAAAAGTGTTTTAAGCATGATCTATCCTGAATTATGGTAGCTGTTAATAAGATATGGTGATATTTTATCTTTATGTATAAAGATTTTAACCTGTAGTAGTTGTATGCATTTTATTAAACAGTAAAAAATCTTGTGGTTAACAGGGCCACTATTGGTCATGAATTAGATACCATCATGCCTGTCATTGATTCAATTATAAAAAATAATCAATTCGCGAGTTGTATTTATGCGCTGAAAAGATAGTTTGAATCTCTGCGGAAATATAGAATTGCGTGTCTTTATGTACGCAAGGATGGTACCAGTGGCCGGAGTCGAACCGGCACGCTTTTAAGGGCGGGGGATTTTGAATCCCCTGTGTCTACCAATTTCACCACACTGGCATTGTCTTGATTCAGGCGCGCTATTCTAACCAATCCACGCTTAAGGGCAAGTTAAAAAACGGGTATTGTCTGTTTAGCTTATTTTGAACTGGCTGACCAGTTGTTGCAGGTTGGCAGCCATCTGGGCCAGTTGCTGGGTTTCAGTGGCAGTGGCTTCTGAGCCATTTTTGCTTTCGTTGGCAATCTCGCTGATGTTGGCCATGTTCTGGTTGAGTTCCACTGTGATACCGGATTGAGATCCGGCCTGATCATTGATAAGTGTGTTCATTTCAGTGATGGCACTGACAGCACGGGTGATTTCTTCGAGTGATTGTCCGGCTTCTGAAGCTTTTTCTACACTCTGGGACGCCTGTGACTGGCCTTTTTCCATAACAGCGACTGTTTCCCGTGAGACGGTTTGTAGAGTTTCGATCATACTCTGGATTTCGATGGTGGATTCATGGGTGCGTTTTGCCAGGGTACGTACTTCGTCGGCAACCACGGCAAAACCTCGGCCCTGTTCACCGGCTCGTGCAGCTTCGATGGCGGCGTTGAGCGCTAGCAGGTTGGTTTGTTCGGAAATGCCTCTAATAACATCAAGCACACCACCGATATTCAGGCTTTCTTTTTCCAGTCTTTTGATAGAGCCGGCAGCATTTTCCACTTCTTTGGCCAGTGATTTAATATACTGCACTGTCTGATTGACAACTTGTTTTCCTTTTTCCGCTTCTTCTTTGGCCATGGCGGCGGCTTCAGCAGCTTGTGCGGCTTTGCTGGATACATCCTGGGATGTCAGCGTCATATTTTGTATGGCTTCTTGTACATACTGTGTTTCATTGTGTTGTCTAAGTACACCATTGTTGGTGGTGTTAGCTACAGTGCAGATGTGATCCACGCTATTGATCATTCGTTGACTGCTATTTTTGAGTTCGCTGACCACGTTGCGCAGAGTGTCAGCCATTTTGTTGAAACTGAAGATAATCTCGCCTATGACATCATGGCTTTGCATATTGCAGGTGAAACTCAGATCATGGTGACTGATGGCAGTTGAAATGCTGGCAATCTGTTTGAGTTTTTTAATTAACAGGAAATTTAACAGGGCATAGTTGATAACGCCAATGCTGCCACCCGCAACCAGGCAGCCGATGACAAACCATAAGTACATGCCTTCTTTCCAGTTAACAAAGAAATCGGCATAAAAAGGAAAAATCATCCCCATCAGGAAACCAAGGCCAATATAGGCTAATAACAAATTACGCAGGATGCTGGGTTGCATATTATGTGCTCTTTTATAAATCGTTATCGGTAGAAAACGGTAAGACTTTAGTGGTTGAATAATATATAGGTGTTATTAGCCTAAGGTACAACCATTTCAGTAGTGTGTTTTTAGCCCGGGAAGACTTTTTTGAATGGTTTAACGGTGACTGTTTCATAAACACCGGCGGTGATATAAGGGTCTTCATCAGCCCATGCCTGTGCGGCTTCCAGTGAATCAAATTCAGCAACCACCAGACTGCCGGTAAATCCGTCCGGGCCCGGGTCTTCCGAATCAATGGCTGGGTGAGGGCCTGCAATGATGAGACGCCCCTGATTTTCCAGTTTCTGAAGTCTGGCCAGGTGATCCGGACGGGCCTGTAAGCGTTTTTCAAGACTGTTGGCAATATCCTGAGCGATGATGGCGTAGAGCATTATTAATCTTCCTTCTGATTATCGGTCATGTATTTCGACAGATATAATCCCTGCGCAATCACGAACACGAAGGTCAGGCCCATCAGGCCAAATAATTTAAAGTTGACCCAGAAGTCCATGCGGGTTTTTTCATCCTGATCCAGACCGTAATAAAAGGCAACATAAAGATTAGCGGCACCGCTGAGAATAAAAAATATGACCCAGGCAAAATTTAATTTAACCCAGACAGGTTGAGGCAGTTGTATTTGTCCCCCCATCATGCGTTGCACCAGATTTTTTTCGCCCAGATACTGGCTACCCAGAAAAACGGCGGCAAACACCCAGTTCAATAAAGTGGGTTTCCATTGAATAAAAGCAGGGTTACCAAAAATAATGGTGATACCACCAAGAATACTAATCAGACCCAGTGAAACAAGATGCATTTTTTCAAAACGACGGTGTTTTAACCAGTAACCGGTGACCTGAAAAAAACTGGCTATGATAGCAACGCTGGTGGCCAGAATGGTGGCCACGATTACTTCCGGCTGGCTGATGTCGATCATTTGGCTTATGGGGGTATTATCTACCAGTACGCCGGCCTGGTGATATGTTACAAAAAATAGAATAACGGGGAATAAATCGTATATAAGTTTCATAATTTAAATAATTAACTGTATCAGGGGGCAAATATTACATCAAACAGGGGTGTCTAGTAAGCCTGAATAATCAGATGGGGGTGAGGCAGGAAAGTTCAGGGCCGGTTTATATTCTTCAATTGTGATCAGGTTTATAAATAACTAAAAGCTTTCCCTTATATCTTTGTTGTTTTTGATTTCTGCTTCATAATACGGCCCCTTATGAGCCAGTACTTTGAAATTCATCCAACCCATCCGCAACTGCGCCTGATTAATCAGGCTGTGGAAATTATTCACAATGGTGGTCTGGTGGTGTATCCCACAGATTCCAGTTATGCCATTGGTTGTCATATTGGTGACAAGGCCGCAATGGAGCGTATTCAACGGATTCGCAAGGTCGATGATAAGCACTTCTTTACCCTGATGTGCAGCGATCTGTCTGAAATTTCAATTTATGCAAAAGTGGATAATAGTCAGTACCGTATGCTGAAGAACCTGACGCCGGGGCCTTATACCTTTATCCTGAATGCGACTCACGAGGTCCCTCGCCGGCTGATGAATCCTAAACGGCGTATGATTGGTATGCGTGTGGCTGACAATGAAATTGTTAAAGCCCTGTTGAGTGAACTGGGGCAGCCAATTATGAGTTCGACACTAATTCTGCCGGGCAAGGACATGCCTGAAACCGATCCTGAGGAAATTCGTGAGCAGCTGGAGAAGCATGTGGATCTAATTATCGATGGTGGTTACTGTGGTTTTGAGCCGACCACGGTGATTAATATGGTCGAAAATCCGCCTACCTTGATACGTCAGGGTAAGGGCACGGATCATGGGCTGACAGTCGAATAAATATGCAAAATACAGAACTGCTTTATTATTTAACCATTGCACCTGTGCCGATAATACTGGCAATTACCCTGCATGAAGTTTCCCACGGCATGGTGGCCAAATATCTGGGTGATAAGACGGCCTACCAGCAGGGACGTTTAACCCTGAATCCCCTGAGCCATATAGACCCTATCGGAACTGTACTGGTGCCACTGATTCTGGTGGCGACGACAGGTTTTCTGTTCGGCTGGGCAAAACCGGTGCCTGTCGATTCCCGCAATTTCAAACGTCCCCGGGAAGATATGGCGATTGTCGCCGTGGCGGGACCCTTATCCAATCTGGTTATGGCGCTGTTCTGGGCGTTAATGATGTCAGTGGCGACGCATTTTTTGAGTACCACCTGGCTGGGCACACCGCTGAGTTTAATGTCAGAAGTCGGTATTACGATCAATTTGATACTCATGCTGTTGAATTTGTTGCCCGTGCCGCCGCTGGACGGTGGCCGTATCGTCACCGGCCTGTTAAAGCCTGCGGCAGCCTATCGGTTTGCTCAAATTGAACGGTACGGATTCGTTATTTTGCTGTTATTATTGTTTACTGGCGTTTTGGGTAAGATTCTCTGGCCATTATTACAAATTATTAAACGGTTATTATTTATTATCGTTGGCCTTTGATCTGCGGATAACAATATTCTGAGGAGGTATTTTTGAGTTCCGTTCCTGTACAACATCAACGTGTACTATCAGGCATGCGCCCGACAGGGCTATTACATTTAGGGCACTACCACGGTGTTCTTAAAAACTGGGTCAATCTGCAAAATGAATATGAATGTTTCTTTTTTGTGGCGGACTGGCATGCACTGACAACCCATTACGAAGATCCTCGCATTATTGCGGAAAGCACCTACGATATGGTCATTGACTGGCTGGCGGCGGGTGTGAGTCCCGGTTCGGCCAAGCTGTTTATACAGTCCCGTGTGCCCGAACATGCAGAACTGCATTTATTACTCTCTATGATCACACCGCTGGGCTGGCTGGAACGTGTGCCGACCTATAAAGATCAGCAGGAACAGCTCAAAGAAAAAGATCTGGCGACTTACGGTTTTCTCGGTTACCCCCTGTTACAGAGTGCCGATATTCTGGTCTATAAGGCCGGGCAGGTACCGGTGGGTGAAGATCAGGTAGCCCATGTGGAACTTACCCGTGAAGTGGCTCGTCGCTTTAATCATCTGTATGGTAAGGAGCCAGGATTTGAAGATAAGGCAGAAGCCGCTATTTCAAAAATGGGTAAGAAAAATGCCAAGCTGTATCAGGACCTGCGTAAGCGTTATCAGCAGGAGGGTGATCAGCAGGCGCTGGATGTGGCTCAGGCTTTGCTGGAGTCGCAGCAGAATATCTCCCTGGGTGATCGCGAGCGTTTATTCGGCTACCTGGAAGGAACTGGCAAAATTATTCTGCCAGAACCTCAGGCCTTACTTACACCGGCATCGAAGATGCCCGGTCTGGATGGGCAGAAAATGTCCAAGTCCTATAACAACACCATTTCATTGCGTGAAGACCCCGATGACGTGACCCGTAAATTACGTACCATGCCGACAGATCCTGCCAGGGTGAGACGAACGGATCCCGGTGATCCTCAAAAATGCCCGGTCTGGCAGTTGCATAAGATTTATTCCAGTGAAGACATACAGGCCTGGGTACAGCAGGGTTGTACAACTGCGTCGAATGGCTGTGTTGACTGCAAGCAGCCAGTGATTGATGCAGTGATTGCTGAATTAAAGCCGATTCGTGACCGTGCCAAAGAATATATTAATGATCCCGGAGCGGTGAAGGCGATTATTGACGAAGGTTGTGAAGCAGCACGGGATGTTGCCCGTGATACACTGGACGAAGTCCGAAAAGTAATGTGCCTGAGTCAGAGACAATAGTGAGCGATCAAGACGAGATTAATAATAAGCCGGAATCAGCTGTGCAACATCAGTCCGAATTGCCTTTTGCTGTTATTCAAGGTGAACCGCTGACGGTATTGCCGGAAGATTTGTATATTCCCCCGGATGCTCTGGAAGTCTTTCTTGAGGCATTTGAAGGACCTCTGGATTTATTGCTTTACCTTATCAAACGACAGAATCTGGATATTCTTGATATTCCTATCGCCCATATTACTGCTCAGTACATGCAGTATATTGCCATGATGGAAGAAATGCGTTTTGAGCTGGCTGCAGAGTATCTGCTCATGGCAGCCATGCTGGCTGAAATCAAGTCACGTATGTTATTGCCTCGTCCTGAATCAGAAAATGAAGAAGATGATCCCCGTGCTGAACTGGTGCGTCGTCTTCAGGAGTATGAGCGCTTTAGAATGGCGGCTGAGAATCTGGATGAATTACCGCGCATGGGTCGTGATACCTATATTTCCCATGCTGAGCCTCCAGAACTGGAGAAGATCAAGCCTCTGCCCGAGGTGGATTTACGGGACTTGTTACTTGCTTTTAAAGATGTGCTGAGCCGTGCGGACATGTATACCCATCATCAGATACAGCGGGAGCCATTGTCAGTGAGAGAACGTATGAGCAATGTGCTGGCAGCCCTGAAAGCTGATAGTTTTACTGAATTTACCAGCTTGTTTACAATAGAAGAAGGTCGTCGAGGTGTTGTGGTTACCTTTATGGCTGTTCTCGAGCTGTTAAAAGAAACCCTGATTGATCTGGTGCAGTCCGAACCCTTTGCGCCAATTTATGTAAAAGCAGCAACAGCGGCGCAAGCCACTGATGTTGAACCGGAATGAGTTTATGGATTTGCAAAAATTAAAAAATATTCTTGAAGCTATTCTGTTATCGGCTGATAAGCCTATGGATATTGCTCATATTGATGCGATGTTTGAAATTGAAAATGAGCGGCCCACCAAAGATGAAATTCGCCAGGTACTGAAATTATTGCAGGACGATTATCAGGGTAGAGGAATCGAGCTTAAGGAAGTCGCTAGTGGTTATCGTATGCAGGTGCGTCAGGATTATGCTGCCTGGGTTGGGCGCCTGTGGGAAGAAAAACCAGCCCGTTATTCACGCGCATTACTGGAAACGCTGGTACTGATTGCTTATCGGCAGCCAATTACGCGTGGTGAAATCGAAGAAATACGTGGTGTCAGTGTTAGCACCCAGATTGCCAAGACCTTGCTGGATAGAGAATGGATACGGGTGCTCGGGCATAAAGATGTACCCGGTAAGCCGGCTATGTATGGCACCACAAAAGAATTCCTGGATTACTTCAATCTTAAGAATCTGGATGATCTGCCGCCTTTGTCTGATATCAAGGATCTGGATAAAATGCACCCGGAACTGGCGCTGGGGGATGCTGAACCGGAATCAGAGCAATCAGCTGAGTCAGCTAATACGGATGAAACTGCTGATGTGGACAACCTGGCGCATGATCAGTCTCGGTCTTTTGATGAATCAGAATCCGATGAAAGCCCTGAAAACCCCGATGCAGGGGCGTTTCAGGAGCCTGAAAAGCCTTTGCAGGAAGTCTCTGAAGCTTGATTTTGAAGGGTGGCTATGCTATTAAACATTTAATAGTCGCCATATGTGGAGTAAGGAATGGGCGTATTATCAATTCAGAGTAGTGCTGTACAGGGCATTCAACGCGGCCTTGATGGCATACGTCAGAACGCTGCAGACATCGCCAGCGAAGAACAGTTGAATAGTGCAGGAAAGGAAACAGATCTTGTCGGTTCAATGGTTGGTCTGAAACAAAATCAGGTTCAGGTGCAGGCGTCTGCAAAAGTTGTGTCAGCTCTTGATGAGGTTCTCGGTACCATAATTAATACCCGTGCCTGAGACACTCGATAGATTCATTTAACCTGCAACACCCAGGGTTGATGTTATGATTAGTGCAAGTAAAGACTTATCGACTACAACACCCCTCTCGACCATTCCACCTGAGCGAATTAATACCACGGGTGTTTCATCAGCTTATAAATCTTCAGATGAAAACAGGCCAGCAGGATTTGAACAGCAGGCACGTTTAGAAGAAACTCGCATACTCCAACAATTGCGTGCTCGTGATCGTGAAGTACGGGCTCACGAAGCGGCACACATCGCTGCCGGCCGGGAGTATATCCGTGGTGGTCCTAATTTTACTTTGCAACAGGGGCCGGATGGCCGCTCTTATGCGATTGGAGGTGAGGTTCAACTGGATGCCTCTCCCGTTTCCGGTGATCCTGAAGCAACCCTGTCCAAAGCAGAAATTGTCAGGCGAGCGGCATTGGCACCGGCACAACCATCGCCACAGGACGTTCAGGTGGCTTCTGATGCCTCAGCCATGGCGGCGCGGGCGCGAGTTGAGCTGGCAATTCAACGTAGAAATGACGCTCAACAGCCGGATGATGGTCAACAAAATAATATGAGTCTAAAAAATGCAGCGTCTATCAGTGCTTTTCAGATGAAGGACGAATTGCCATCCTTCTTTAGTCAGTACGCTTAATTGTTGTGCTATTTGAATGTGTATTGTTCTGAGGAATGACTTTTTTCAGGGGGAAGCAGCTTTATATCAGTATTTTTCAGACTGATATTTAGATGATGCACTAATCAGTTGCGGGTTTAGCGTTTCGTTATATTGCCCGCAATTTCGTAATGATCAGGGTCATTTCTGTCACAACGAAGTACTTCAATTGTCACATCCAGTGGTGGTGTCAGACTTTTCTCCGGTTTGATCGAGAGGTGAACTTCGGTACCCGGTTCAACATTCTGATCAATTTGAATCAACGCACCATCACCGCTCAGGTTTTTCATCAAACCACTTTTTTTCACGCCTGAACCATTGATGCTGTATTCCATGTTGCAGTTCATGTTCATGCGGAAATAATTGCGTTTCTCAGAATAATCTAATGACATAGACATCCCCTTGAAGATGATTAAAACAGTCTGCTCATGACAAACGGACTGTTTGCCATTTCAGATCTAAACTGAGTGTAATTTGAAATGCATGGAAAATCTATGCCGTTGGGGTACAAATATGTAATGAATCCCCAATATCTAGTGGAATTTTTTGTTTAGAGACACAATATTCGGTCTGGTGGCCGCATGTTCTATGTCATATGGCCAATTGCGTATACCGCCTTCAAGGGCATGGGCTTCAAATTTATTTTTATTGAGAATTAATGTTGCCACAGCACTGCGGGGGCCGGAGTAACAATAGACGATATAGGGCTGTTTATTATCGAGTTCTTTCAGTCGTTTGCTTAAATCGCTGAGCGGGATAAGTTTGGCACCTGGTATATGGCTTTCTGCGTATTCTTCTGGATAACGGACATCCAGTAACTGGTAGTCATTATCCAGCATGGTCTGGGCAATTCTGGCCTGTATAGTACGAACCAGTGGTCTACTGATAAGCTCGTTATAATCATCCTTACCTAAAACCAGTATTTCACTGCGTTCCAGCATTACAATGGTTTCTGTCTGGTTTTTTCCAGATACCAGTGCTTCATCACCAAAGGTATCGCCAGTTTTTAATCGGGTGATG
>JAOUMX010000013.1 GCA_029881275.1 Gammaproteobacteria bacterium
GGCAGTCACCCAATAACATTAAAAATTTACTCAAGTTGAATTACCCTGCGGAAAAAATTAAATGGTATCGCGGTGGTATGCAGAACTGGGAAAATCTGGGATTAACAACAGTTAAGCCTTAATTAAGCAATTACAGATTAATAATCATAAAAGGCCTTCTCAGATTATCTGAAGAAGGCTTTTTTATGTCTATTCATTTTTAATGTGTCGGTAAATAGTTCGTTCGCTGACATTGAGTAATTGAGCGGCTTTTGCCCGGTGGCCACCGCATTGATTGAGTGCATCTATGACCTGTTGTCTGGTTAATTGACTGCTTCGAGGTATGGTCTGTTCGGTTGAAAGAACGGACTGGGCCAGTTTGTTTGCTGTTTGTTGAAAGCGTGCCTTGTCATGTTCGAAAAGAATATGTTCCGGCAGAATAGCCTTGCCTGATGCCAGAATGACGGCTCGTTCAACAAGGTTGCGTAATTCGCGCACATTACCCGGATAGCTATGACTAAGCAGCTTTTCTATTACTTCGGGTGACAGTGGAATCTGGCTATCACCATCTTCTATCTGTTTGAGAAAGAATTCCGCCAGGTCAGGTATATCTTCCTTGCGTTCATACAGCGGTGGGACGGTTACCGGAAATGCCGTGAGTCGATAGTAAAGATCCTGACGGAAGCTTTTATCCTTAATCATTTCCTGGGGATCACGATTGGTTGCTGCAATGATGCGCACATCGACATTAATATAGCGTGTTCCGCCGATGCGACGAATGCTGCCGGTTTCCAGAACACGAAGTAATTTGGTCTGTAAGTGCAATGGCAATTCACCGATTTCATCTATGAACAGGGTGCCATAATTAGCGGCTTCAAAAAGGCCAAGTTTGGTTTTATGAGCGCCGGTAAAGGCGCCTTTCTCATAACCGAATAATTCGCTTTCAATCAGGCTTTCGCCCAGAGCGCCACAATCGACAACGATGAACGGGCCATTGGAACGATCAGAATGCTGGTGAATATAGCGAGCTGCACAATCCTTTCCAACGCCACTGTCGCCCAGCAGAAAAACCGTGGACTGGGTTGGGGCAACACGATATAGAATACTAATCAGCCTTAATATGGCCTTGGACCGACCGACCAGAATCAGGTCTTCATTGTTCTGGTTGGTTAAAGGGTGAATCGTCTCGCCCATATACAAAATATTACCGTCATGGTCGTGTATGGGTGCGGCCGAGATTTGTACATGCTCTTCATGTCCGTGGTTGGAGTGAATGTGCATGACATTGGTGGGTTTGCCGGTGCTGAGAATTTCCTCAAGAGGGCAGTGCTCGCCATTTTGACTGCAGGGATGATTGATGCGATGTGAAACTTCATAGCAGTGCCTGCCAATGATTTCTTCACTGCCGACCTGATAATGTTCCTTGTAAAATTGATTGCAGGACACGATCTGGAAATTACGATCAATAATAACAAAAGGATCCGGAAACAGATCAATTATTGCTTCGCAGCTGGGCTTTATTGGCGGCTTATCAGTCAGGTCGTTCATATAAGAGCCTGTTTGTCATGACATTACATGACAAAGCATGGCGCTGATACTATGTAAAGTCAACGTATGATCAGGTAAGCTTGGTTTATTAGCCACTTAATTGTTGATTAAAATCATATGTTACTCAATTTTTCCAAAATGCACGGTCTTGGTAATGATTTTGTTGTCATAGATGCCATTCACCAAACGGTTAACCTGAGTACAGCGCAGGTTCGTTATATTGCTGATCGCAGGTTTGGTGTTGGCTGTGATCAGTTACTGCTGGTTGAGGCATCGGGTAGCGCGAGCGCAGAATTTCGCTATCGTATTTTTAATGCGGATGGTGGTGAGGTTGAACAGTGTGGTAATGGTGCCCGGTGTTTTGCCCGTTTTGTAGTCGACAAAGGCTTAACACAGAGCCGAACTATTCCTGTGGAAACGGCGGGTGGTTTGATTGTTTTACAACTGGAAACGGATGGCCGGGTGACGGTAAACATGGGTGTGCCCAAATTAGAGCCAGCCAGCTTACCGTTCCTTGCTGATCAGCAGGCAGAAAATTATCAGCTCAGTGTTGCCGGTCAGACGTATTCTATGGCGGCTGTTTCCATGGGCAATCCCCATGCCGTACTCAGAGTCGATGATGTGGAAAGTGCGCCCGTTGAACAACTGGGGCCATTAATTGAATGTCATCAACGTTTTCCACAGCGAGTAAATGTGGGATTCATGCAGATCATTGACAGAGGTAATATCAGATTGCGGGTTTATGAGCGCGGCGCGGGTGAAACACTGGCCTGTGGTACGGGTGCCTGTGCGGCAATGGTCGCGGGTTATATTCAGGGCTGGCTGGATAATGACGTTACAGTAAGATTATCCGCAGGAAACCTTGAGATTCGCTGGCAAGGCGGTGATAATCCCCTCTATATGACAGGACCCGCAACCCATGTTTTTGAAGGACAAATCGAACTGTGACAAAACAGGCACAAGTACAAAATAATATTCAATTAATCGATGAAGAACAGGTGATTGAGTATCTAAAAGAGCATACGGATTTTTTTATTGGGCATTCAGATTTGCTGGCCGAAATTGAAATTCCCCATGAATCAGGTTCGGCAGTTTCCTTAATTGAAAGACAGTTAAGTGTTCTTAGAGATAAAAACAAAAAACTTGATCATCGCCTGCGTGATTTAATGGCGGCAGCTCATGATAATCAGCGATTAAATGAAAGTCTGCAGCAGTTGACCATTAATCTGTTTATGGCCGAGAGTCTAGATGATGTCATCGCAACCGTAATAGAAGAGTTAAAAGGTAAACTGGAAACAGATTTTGTTACCATACATTTTATTACTGGTGATGCAAAAAAATCAGAGCAGCAAGCAGATCGATATTTAAATACCGCTGATAGCCGGTTACAGCTATTTAGCAAGTTACTTGAAGATAAAAGAATTCAATGTGGACGCCTGAGTAAAGAGCAGATTGAATTACTATTTGGTGATGAGGCTGAAAAGATTGGCTCAGGTGCTGTCGTGCCGCTGGCGGATGCCAATGTGTTTGGATTAATGGGTATAGGCGGGCGTGATGAGCAACGTTATCATCCTGGTATGGGTACTGAGTATTTGCAAAAACTAGCTGAGCTGGTTAGTGCCGCCATTAAGCGTTATCTGGATTAATGTTCGATACAGAATTACAGGATTTTTTTCAGTATCTGCGGTCAGAGAAGCGTTATTCCGAACACACCTTAACTAATTATCAGCGTGATATTCGCGGCTTTATTCGTTTCTGTCAGACGATAGAAGTTACTGGCTGGGATGCCATTGATAGTCAGCATGTCCGCAATTATGCTGCGCAGACCCACCGTAAAGGTTTATCGGGGAAAAGTATTCAACGAATGCTATCTTCCTTGCGCAGTTTATTTAAATATCTTTTAAGATATCAAAAAATAAAAACCAATCCTGCTGTGGGCGTGTCAGCGCCAAAATCATTAAGAAAGTTGCCTGAAGTATTACGCGCTGATGATTTGAATCATTTATTAACCTTGAATGAAAATGACCCCCTGGCAGTAAGAGACATGGCGATAATGGAGTTATTATATGGCTGTGGGTTGCGACTCTCAGAACTGATAGATTTAAATATTAATCAGATTGACTGGCAGGGATTAACATTAAATGTAACAGGTAAGGGGCGTAAGCAAAGGATAGTGCCATTTGGTGAGAAAGCTGTGCGGGCGTTAAGAAAATGGTTTGGCAAGAGAAGTCTTTTTGTTGGTGAAAATCAGCAGGCCGTATTTGTAAGTCAAAGAGGTACGCGCATCAGTCCAGCGAGTGTGCAGCAGCGATTAAAAAAATGGGCAAAAGAAAAAGGCCTGGACAGGCGTGTCTATCCACATTTGATGCGTCATTCATTTGCATCACATATTCTCGAGTCGAGTCAGGATTTGCGCGCAGTTCAGGAGTTGCTGGGACATGCAAATTTAACAACAACACAAATATATACGCATGTCGATTTTCAGCAGTTGGCTAAAGTGTATGACGCGGCACATCCCCGCGCGAAAAAGAAATCATAAAAACAAAATTGATTACCAGTTATAGGTAATAGAAAGACTTTTAAACGAAACCGTATCCGTTGTGGTTGAGTCTTTCGCCTGACCGGTTTCTGCTCCGAGTTGCCAGTTGTCTGTTAGATTAAATGAGCCGTAAATCGAATTAGTTGTATAAGTGGCGTTATTGACAGCTGATAGACTGCGTTCACGATGATAACCCAGGGTGAACTGTGAAAACGAATAACCAATATTCAGTGTGAAGCGGTTATCTTCCAGGCCGTTGTTCTGATCCAGTGCTGAGGCGGAAAAATTACGCATGGTAAAGCGCGGGTATTGAGTTGAATTTAATACAGTTACATTTCGTTGGTAAGAATAGAACTGGAATGTCGAAGAAATAAAAAAGGGATAGGCGCCATAATAACCGGCATTTAAACCCAGTCCGGTACTGTTAATATCGAAAG
The DNA here is from genome assembly GCA_029881275.1 of Gammaproteobacteria bacterium. Lineage (GTDB taxonomy): Bacteria > Pseudomonadota > Gammaproteobacteria > SZUA-229 > SZUA-229 > JAPHQX01. Next base: position 4,504 of record JAOUMX010000013.1, read on the forward strand.
CGGGCGCAGTCAGTGGATAAATGGTAATGACACGTAGTTGTGGTGAAATGCCAAAGCTCCAGTCAGTGGTGTTTGTCATCAGAGACAATTGATAGGTTCGTGTTTCAAGCTCGCCAGTTTGTTCCCAGTAAAGATAGCTCAGTCCGGCACTGAATTCAGCCAGTGGATCAGACACAATACCAACAGAATAATTATCTGAAGTCAGCGCAGATGCTTCGCTTCTACCATAGGAAAGCTGCAGCTGTGATTTATTGATCAGTTCGATACCGGCAGAAAGATAATGATCATTGTTATTGTTGTCATCCGTGGTTGATTCAAAGCGTAAATAAGATGAATTATCAGCCTGTGCAGCAGACGTTAACAGACAGACGCCGGCAATAAAAAAGTACTGTTTAATATTAAAGTAAGTCATTGCATTTACTTCTAGCGGTTAAATTGGCGTGGTGGCATAGTTCTGTGCTGCAGATTATTCTGTTGACGCATTTGTTGGCGACGTTCCCTCAGGGCCTGTCGTTGTTCAGGCGTCATGGATTCCCAGCGAGCACGTAATTGTTCCCGTTGATCAGGGGGTAATTGTTGAAACCACTGGTAACGCTTTTTCAGGCGTTGACGTTGTTCCGGTGGTAACTCCATAAAAGAGTGGAAGCGATTACGTAATTGCTGCTGTTGCTCTGGTGGTAATTGTTTCCAGCGTTTGAACTTTTCCTTTGCCTGCTGTTTCTGCTCAGGTGTTAGTTGTTGCCAGTGCTTGATGCCGGTGCGTAAGCGTAGCTGGCGTTCTGCGGGGAAATCATTCCAGCGATTTTCAAATTTCTTTAATACCTGTTGCTCATCGGTCGATAATGAATTCCAGGGTATAGATGCCTGTTCCGCCTGCGTATAAAAAGGCAGCAGTAAGCTGATAATAAATGTAAATGTGATAAGACGATTATTCATCACCTTGTACCTCTGTTGATGTCTCTACGTATTCAGTTTGGGCAAGATCCTGCATGTATAACGGGTCAACCCAGTCGCCCTGGTCCGCTTGCCATTCGGCAAGAAATTCCAGAAATTCGAGATCGGGCTGATCTGAAGATTCTGCCTGTAAGTTCAGTGGCAGCAGACTTGCACTGATACAGCAGAATAAGCAGGTCAGTTGTTTAACCGTTAATCTGTTCATCATCTAGCCAGTTATAAAATTCCAGGTCCTGATAAAAATCGAGTTCTTCACCACTGGTCAGCATGGGTATATCTTCCAGTACCCGTGCATCATTCACTTCAGCCGGTTGTGTTAACCAGAGGCTAACCGTTAGCATGAGCACAGCCGCAGTGGTAGCGAAAGCAGCATAAGGTGTCGGCCAGTTAAAAGTTTTGGGCTTGTGTTCAAGTGCCTGATAACGCATTGTTCTGAGTTGTGCCGCAGTATCTGTGTCGATAGCATCGATACTTTTATCAAGCAGGCTTTTACTGTGGGCCAGAAAATTCTTTTCTGTATCATCGTCAATCATGGCCAGTGATCCTCCAGTTGATTGCGTAAAGCGGCAATAGCCCGTGAATAATGGGTTTTAACACTGCCGGTTGAACAGTCCATTGCAGCGGCGGTTTGTTTAACATCAAGACCTTCCCATTGCCTGAGTAAAAAAGCCTGTTGTTGTCGTAACGGCAAATTATGTAAAGCGGCATCCAGAGCCTGCATCGCCTGCTGTTCCTTGAGTTGCTGGTCAGGTTCTGTTTGCGCCGGGTCAGCAAATTCATCCATTGGATCATTTTCTTTTTCATCGGTGTTACCGAAAAAAAAGTGTCTCAGGCCGTTTCTAACTTTACTGCGTCGATACCAGTCACGAATGGTGCTCTGTAAAATTCGATGAAACAGCGGGCCCCAGTGTTCAGCATCTTTGTTGCCATAACGGGTGACCAGTTTAATCATGGCTTCCTGCACAATCTCCAGAGCATCGTCACGATTACTGGTGGCAATGACCGCCATACGATAGGCCCGTTTTTCGATAGCAGATAAAAACTGATCAATTGTTTGAGCTGTGTTCAGTCTGCTATCCTCTGTAATGGCGCATATGGCAGTCACTGGATTGTAACGCATTAATTAATGACGTTTACCTGTCTGCTGACGATGATCTCTACGTTGTTCCATTACCATCTGGCGTTGTTGCATACGATTCTGGATACGATCACCTTTGTTATCCAGGTGATTGGCAATACGGTCACCCTGCTGATCCTTGCGTTGTTCAATACGATCACCTTTATTGTCCAGGTGCTGGTTAATGGTTTCACCACGTTGCTGAAGGCGCTGAGCTGCCTGTTCATGGCCCTGCTGTTCCTGCCATTGGGCACGGGTCTGAAAACGCGCTTCAATTCTATCGCCCTTTGCATCCAGATGTGCATTAATGCGTTCACCCTGATTATCCATGCGCTCATTGATACGCTCGCCCCGCTGTTCATTATATCCGGTGTCAGATGCAGGGCTGGAATCATCAGCGAATACCGGCGTTGCCAGAGCCACTAATAATGAGGAGGTAAGTAATAAAGTTCTAGTTTTCATGGGTATGTTCCTGGTTGGTTAATGGTTGTTTCATAGTGTCTAACGCATGGAGTTAGATTTGGTTGACATGAATATTGAAAAAAAAGCTTCTGCCCGCATCTATGGTTTCTTGATGTACAATATTCACCCCTTTAAGGTCTGTTAACTGGAGACGCAATTGGAAACCACCTTACACGGAACCACCATATTATCTGTTCGACGGGGTAAATCAGTCGTCATTGGCGGCGATGGCCAGGTCAGTCTGGGCAATACCGTAATGAAAGGTAATGCAATTAAGGTCCGCCGTTTGTATAAAGATCAGGTTCTGGTCGGTTTTGCCGGTGCCACTGCCGATGCTTTTACTCTGTTTGAGCGTTTTGAAGGTCAGCTGGAAAGATACAATGGTCAGTTGATGCGTGCCGCTGTTGAAATGGCGAAGGACTGGCGTACTGATCGGATGCTGCGCAAGCTGGAAGCCATGATGATAGTGGCCAATCATGAGGCTTCGTTGATTATCTCCGGTACCGGTGATGTCATTGATACCGATGATGATTTGCTGGCAATTGGTTCTGGCGGGTCGTATGCTCAGGCGGCTGCGCGAGCCCTGTTTGATAACACCGATTTTTCAGCCCGTGAAGTCGTTGAGAAGAGTCTGAGTATTGCTGGTGATATCTGTATCTACACCAATCATAACCTTACCATTGAAGAAATAACTTATTAGGTAGTAACACTTATGTCTGAAATGACGCCTCGGGAAATCGTTCAGGAACTGGATAAACATATTGTTGGTCAGCAGTCGGCAAAACGCGCTGTCGCGATTGCGTTACGTAATCGCTGGCGTCGTCAGCAGGTCGATGAGGATCTGCGTAATGAAATTACACCAAAGAATATTCTCATGATTGGTCCAACCGGCGTGGGTAAAACCGAAATAGCCCGTCGTCTGGCCAAGCTCGCCAATGCGCCATTTATTAAAGTTGAGGCCACTAAATTTACTGAAGTGGGCTATGTTGGCCGTGAAGTTGATTCTATCGTGCGCGATCTTGTTGATATGTCAGTTAAAATGACCCGTGAACAGGAAGTTGAGAAAGTTCGCCACCGTGCAGAAGCGTCAACCGAAGAACGTATTCTGGATGCGCTGTTGCCACCGCCAAGAAACAGTTTTGGCGAGCCTGAACCAATGGAGCCGAGTACAACCCGGGAGAAGTTCCGTAGCAAGTTAAAAGCCGGTGATCTAGATGATAAGGAAATCGAAATCGAAGTCAGTGTTTCACCTATAGGCGTAGAAATCATGGCGCCACCGGGAATGGAAGAAATGACCAGCCAGTTACAGGGAATGTTCCAGAATATGTCGGGTGGCAGAACAAAAACCCGTAAAATGCGCATTGCCGATGCCAGAAAAATTATGCTGGATGAAGAAGCGGCCAAGATGATTAATGAAGAGGATCTGAAACATCGGGCGGTTCATAATGCCGAGCAGAATGGCATTGTCTTTATTGATGAAATCGACAAGGTGGCCAAGCGAGGTGAAACCTCAGGTGCTGATGTTTCCCGTGAAGGTGTTCAGCGAGATCTGTTGCCGCTGGTCGAAGGATGTACCATCACCACCAAATACGGCATGGTGAAAACGGATCACATTCTGTTTATCGCCTCCGGTGCCTTTCATTTATCCAAGCCATCCGACCTGATACCTGAATTACAGGGCCGTTTACCGATTCGCGTCGAGCTGGATGCACTCACTACTGAAGATTTTGTGCGTATCCTGACAGAACCGGATGCTTCCCTGACCACACAGTATCAGGCCTTGATCCAAACAGAAGGATTAACTATTCGTTTTGCCGAAGATGGTATTAATCGGATCGCCAAAGTCGCTCATGATGTCAATGAGCGCACTGAAAATATAGGTGCCCGTCGATTACATACGGTGATGGAGCGATTGCTGGACAACATTTCCTATGAAGCACCGGATCGTGCCGGTGAATCCCTGAATATCGATGCTGATTTTGTCGAGGCTGCATTGGGTGATCTGGTACAGGATGAGGACCTCAGTCGTTACATACTTTAATGAAAAGGTCTGTTTTTTAAGGTTAATTATCAGGGTACACCTGTAGAATAGCCGATCCGATTTATCGATAGCAGGAGGCTGTTGTTTTAAATGATGGTCTTATATAGCTGAGGATTTTTTATGCCAAAACCAACAAGCATTAATTTGCATCAGAAATCACGTATTCTGGAAATAGAATTCGATGATGGTGCTGCTTACAAATACAGTTGTGAATTTTTACGTGTTTATTCGCCTTCGGCAGAAGTAACAGGGCATGGTCCTGGTGAAGAAGTGTTGCAGGTGGGCAAAGAGGGTGTGAATATAAAAGCCATTGAACCGGTAGGCCACTATGCCGTTAAGCTGGTTTTTGATGATCAGCACGACAGCGGCCTGTATTCATGGCAATATCTGTATGATCTGGGCGCACACTATGAAGAGAAATGGCAGAATTATCTGGCACGACTGAAAGAAGCTGGCGTCAAACATAAAGAAATAGCCAATTAAGAAAAGAAAAGCATGAGTGACGATAAAACCCATTTTGGATTTGAACAAATACCCGTTAATGAAAAGGTGAAGCGTGTAGCGGGGGTTTTTCATTCCGTTGCAGACAAATATGATGTCATGAATGACGTTATGTCATTGGGTGTTCATCGATTATGGAAGCGTTTTACACTGAGCCAGACAGGCCTTAAAGCTGGCCAGAGAGTGCTGGATCTGGCCGGTGGCACCGGTGATCTGGCGCTGCGCATGTCACGCATGGTCGGCCCCGCGGGTGAAGTGGTGTTATCGGATATTAATGCATCCATGTTAAACAGAGGGCGTGAGCGTTTGCTGGACAAGGGTATAGCCGGCAACATGAGTTATGTTCAGGCGAATGCAGAATGCCTGCCATTTCCCGATGATTACTTCGATTGCATTACCATTGCCTTTGGTCTGCGCAATGTCACCGACAAGGATGCAGCATTACGCTCTATGTACCGTGTGCTTAAACCCGGTGGCCGGTTACTGGTACTGGAGTTTTCCAAACCGGTGGCACCGGGACTGGCACCTGTTTATGATGTTTATTCGTTTAAACTGCTGCCTGCCATGGGCAAACTGATCGCCAATGATGCAGACAGTTACCGCTATCTGGCCGAATCCATTCGAATGCACCCTGATCAGCAAACGCTGAAAGAAATGATGCAGGTAGCCGGTTTCGATAAGGTTTCCTATCACAATATGACCGGTGGTATAGTTGCCCTACATAAAGGCTTCAAGATTTAATAATCAAGGTTGAGAGTTGAGCTTACCGCAAATCGTCATCGCGTCATTTGAAACTGCATTTAATCACTATATTGCACTGGATCCAGATGCAATGCCCCGTCTTGAAGACATGGAAGGCAAAATCATTGCCATCGAAATTACCGGTATTAATGAAACCCTGTATCTGTTCCCGGGAATGGATGGCATTATGGTGATGAGTGATTTTGATGGTGAAGCTGATACCACATTGTCAGGATCACCTATGTCACTGGCGCGTCTGAGTATGAGCAAAAATGCCATGCCGGTGTTATTTTCCGGTGATGTGAAAATTTCAGGTGATACCCGTTTAGGTCATCAATTTAAGAAAGTTCTGGCCGGGCTGAATATTGACTGGGAAGAGCAGTTGTCGCGTGTCACCGGTGATATGATCGCGCATCAGCTCGGTAATGGCGTTAGAGATTTTACAAACTGGTTCAAGCGTAGTACACAGTCTATTAATCTTGATATGGGTGAGTATTTTCAGGAAGAAAGCCAGGTGCTGCCAAGTAGAGCAGAAGTGGATCGATTTATTAGTAATGTCGATAGTTTAAGAAGCGCTGTTGATCGATTGCAGGCTCGAATCGACAGATTAAAAAATAACAGCCAACAGTAAATAAAAATAAATAAAAATGATTAGCCCGGCACAAATACTCAGATTATTACGCATAAACTATGTGCTGGTGCGTCATGGACTGGATGATATTGTGTTCGCAATACATCTGTTCAGGCCCTTTCGTTTTCTTATGTTCCTGTTGCCCTGGAACTGGTTTATTCGTGAGCGTGCATCCCGTGGACAGCGAATCCGTTGTGCACTGGAAGACCTGGGGCCAATCTTTATCAAGTTTGGCCAGATGTTATCAACCCGAAAAGATTTATTACCCGAAGAAATTGCCGAAGAGTTAACAAAATTACAGGACAGGGTACCGCCATTTCCCGGTTCACAGGCCAAAGCTATCATTGAAAAAGCCTACGGTTGTTCGATAAGTGATGTGTTTGATGATTTTGATGAGCAGCCACTGGCATCTGCTTCAGTTGCACAGGTGCATACTGCAAAACTAAAAAACGGCACAGATGTGGTCGTGAAGGTGCTGCGACCCACCATATTGCCGGTGATCAAGCGTGATATCGAATTGCTTTTCATTGTGGCCAGACTGGCAGAGCGCTATTCATCTGAGGCGCGTCGATTAAGACCCATTGAAATCGTACAGGAATATCAGAAAACCATTATTGATGAACTGGATCTGATGCGAGAAGCAGCTAATTCCAGTCAGATAAGACGCAATTTTATTGATTCCAGTGTTCTGTATATTCCGGAAGTTTACTGGGATGATACTCGTCGTAATGTTATGGTGATGGAGCGCATTCATGGCATGCCTATCGGCGAAGTTGACAAGTTGCGATCTCTGGGTGTGGACATGAAGCTGTTAGCTGAACGCGGCGTTGAAATCTTTTTTACCCAGGTTTTCAAACATAACTTTTTTCATGCTGACATGCACCCGGGTAATATCTTTGTCGATGTTACCCGGCCAGAAGATGCCAAATACATTGCTGTTGATTTTGGAATAGTGGGTAGTTTAAGTCCGGATGATCAGCGCTATCTGGCGGAGAATTTTCTGGCATTTTTCAAACGAGATTATAATCGTGTTGCTCAGTTACATGTGGATTCTGGCTGGGTGCCGGGGGGCACACGAGTCGATGAGTTTGAGTCAGCTATTCGCAGTGTCTGTGAACCAATCTTTGAAAAGCCGTTAAAAGATATTTCATTCGGCCATCTGTTATTAAGACTGTTCCAGACGGCTCGACGCTTTAATATGGAGGTTCAGCCGCAACTGGTGCTACTACAGAAGACATTGCTGAATATAGAAGGTCTAGGCAGACAGTTATATCCGGACCTTGATTTGTGGAAAACAGCAAAACCTTTTCTTGAAAACTGGATGAATGAACAGGTCGGTGCAAAGGCATTGTTGCGTGGCCTGAAAAAAAATCTTCCCTATATTGCAGAAAAACTACCAGAATTCCCCGAGCTGGTATTTGAGGCGATGAAAAAAATAAGTGAGGGTGAAAACAATCGGTTACAGATTGAAGAAATTACTCGACTCAGAAAACAGATGAAGCGTAACCACCGACGTCTGAGTTTGACGATAGTCGGCTCGACTTTTCTGCTGGGCGCTGTATTAGTTTATGGGCAGGTTGATGCAGGTTCTTTATTATATTGGGGAATGCCACTGGCAGGCTGGATATTGTCTGCAACAGGCTCCCTGTTTATCTGGCTGGGTTTAAAAGAAGAATAGAGAACTCTATGGGCTGGATTAAAAGCTTTGGAATATCAGTTTGTCTATTATTAATATCAATCAATAGTTATGCAATAGATCCCACAGAGCAGTGGTATAGTTTTGAAACAGAGCATTTTATAATCCATTTCAATAGTGACAGTCAATCAATTGCACGTAAAGCCGCTGAAATCGCTGAGCGGATACATAACAGCTTATCAGCCAGGCTTGACTGGTATCCCGTTGAAAAAACCCATCTGGTCATCAGTGATGAGACTGATTTTTCAAATGCATATGCTACACCTTACACATTTAATCGAAGCGTGATTTTCGTATCGCAACCCGATTACCCCAATACCCTGGAAGATTATGATGACTATCTGGAGCTGCTGATAACGCATGAATATGTACATGTGTTACACCTGGATAAAGCTGCTGGCATTGTCAGTGGATTAAGAAATATTTTCGGGCGACATATTTTATTATTTCCAAATATATTTCAGCCGCCATGGTTAATCGAAGGTATTGCGACACATATCGAGACACAAAATTCAAATGTCAAAGATGAAGGAACAGGCAGAGGGCAGAGCAGTTATTTTCAGATGATGATGCGAATGGAAGTTATCAATGGTGTAAAGCCAGTCAGTCAGTTAAATTTACCGATGCGATCATGGCCGATAAGGACGGCTGATTATTTATATGGTGTGTTCTTTTATCAATTTATGGAAGAGGTTTACGGAAAAGAAGATGTTAATAACCTTATAGAATCATATAGTCGACATATCGTTCCTTTTATGATTAATAGTAATGCAAAGCAGGTAGTAAATAAGGATATTACTGAGCTTTGGCAGGAATTTACTGACTGGCTGGGCAAGAAATTTATGAGCCAGATAGATAATATTAAGCAACAGGATCGGGTAGAGGGAAATGCCATAACCAGTGATGGTTATTTTACAGGACAGATAAAAGCATCTGGGAATGATTTATATTATGTTCGTGGCGACCCTTATCAGCATGCGGCTTTTATGAAAATTAATACCGATAGTGTAATGGAGAAAGTTGTTGATGTGCATTCAAATTCACGAATAGCCGTTCATGCCGAAAAAGGTATTTTAGTTGCACAGCCAGAGTATTGTGATAATTATAATCTGAATTATGATTTATATCATGTCAGTCATGATAGCCATAAAATAAAAAAAATAACAGAATGTGGACGCTATCGATCAGCAACCTGGTCTTCGGATGGTCGGCAAATAATAGCCGTACACATTAATAATGGCATCAATGAATTACACCTGTTAGACCAGTCAGGTAATAATATATCTGTATTATGGAAGGGCGCTGAAGGTGTGGTTGTTGGGCAGCCAGACAGTTCATTAACAGGTCAGGTTCTGGTCGCTTCAGTATACAGGCCAGAAACTGGTTGGAATATTGAACAGTTTGATCTGGTGAGCAAGCGCTGGCAAAAGTTGACCAGTGATAAAGCCATTGATGTCTATCCAGTTTATAGTGATGACGGCAGTGCCGTTGTTTTTAGCTCGGATCGGAATGGTGTTTATAATCTTTATAAATTAACGATTGCTGATACCAGTATTGAACAGCTGACTCATGTTATGGCCGGCGCATTTATGGCGGCAGAGGCAGATAATGATATTTATTATGTGGGTTATGGTGTAGACGGTAATAATATTTATAAACTTGTTAAGCCAGTACCCATAGAAAAAATAAAAATAAAGAAAGAAACGATCATCGTTGAACGGCAGGAACAGGATTTTAATCAGGCTGATTATCGTGTTGAAGAATATTCCCCCTGGTCAAGTTTGCAGCCGCGTTGGTGGGAGCCGGTACTGTTCTTTGACAATGAAAAATCGGAAATAGGCTTTACAACGTCAGGTCATGATGCGCTTGTAATGCATAATTATTTCCTGGCGCTTGCCTATGATACAAAAAATACAATAGCAACCGGCCACATGAGTTATTTTTATATTGATCGTTTTGCCATAGGTGCGACCCGAGAAACCACTATTCTTAGCGATGCTAATGCTAATTATGCAGCAACTATCAGCAAGGATGATTATTTTATCTACTGGTTGAATCCGGTAAATTATTTTGAATCAAGCTGGAATTTTATAATGGGTGTTCAGGCGAGTGTTAATGAACTACACAGGAAAGAACCCTGGGTAGCACCTATAGCTGATTTTATGGATAAGCAGGCGGGTGTTGCATTGCTCTTTAAAAATACAAAAGATTATGTGCGTTCTATAAGTGAGAATGATGGCCGCAATGTTAAAGTTATTTATGAAAATAGTGATCTATGGAAGAGTGACTTTAGTGGCGAGGTATATACACTCGACTGGCGTGAGTTTATTCAGATTAATAAACAGCATACATTGGCAATTAGACTGACTGAAGGCTGGGGAACAAAGCAGCCGGAAAATTTCAGTCTCGGCGGTGAGAGTAGTGATTTAAACATTCTTGATGTTATTAATCCGGTCAGTGATGCGCTATTTGGTAAAAGAGAATATGCTCTCAGAGGGTATGCAGAAGGTCTGCCACAACTTAGGGGGCGGCGTATGCAGCTGGGAAGTATTGAATGGCGATTCCCGTTAGGGCTGGTTGAGCGCGGAATAATGGCGCCGCCAATAGGATTGATGCAATGGTCTGGCAATCTTTTCATGGAAACAGGCGCTGCATGGGATATAGGTAATGAACCCGAAACATATTATTCAAGTGCGGGTATCGAGATACAGGCAGATATCAATATTTTTTACAGAATCAATAGTAAATTACGTTTGGGTTTTGCCTCGGGTCTGGATGAACTGATTGGCGAGAACCGATTTTATTTTAGTTTAGGTGCAAGTTTTTAATGGTTGATTAATCATTAAAAACTTGCCGTAAATAAAAATATTTGTGATGTTAGTCCGTCATTTTAATAACAAGAGATAAATTAACATGTGGGAAGAACGCTACGGCGCTGAAGAATATGCATACGGAAAACAGCCCAATGATTTTCTGGTGGAATGTATAGATAAGATACCTAAAGGAAAAGTCCTGTGTATAGCGGATGGTGAAGGTCGTAATGCGGTTTATCTTGCCGAACATGGCTGTGATGTTACCAGTGTTGATGCGTCAACGGCGGGTATGCGAAAGGCAGAACAGTTAGCCAGGGAACGAAATGTCACAATTAAAACCATTGTAGAGGATCTGGCTGATTTTGAAATTCAGTCATCTTCATGGGATGCAATTATTTCTATCTTTTGTCATCTGCCCCCAGATCTTAGAAAAAAAGTACATAAAAATATTATTACAGGGTTAAGGCCTGAGGGTGTTTTAATTCTGGAGGCTTATACGCCAGAACAAATTGAGTTGGGTACGGGTGGTCCAAAGGATGTTGATTTGACCATGACATTAGAGAGTTTAAAAACAGAGCTCTATGGTCTGAATTTTTCTCATGCGACAGAAAAAAAACGGGATGTGATTGAAGGTATTTACCATACTGGTTGTGGTGCTGTTGTCCAGTTGGTTGCAGTTAAATAAGATGTGCTGTCATTTTGTTTTTGAGTTTCTATCTTGTTGATCCAGAACAATACATATTAGAAAATGAAGTCATAGTCTTCCAGCATGACGTGAGGTATTTAGTCAGGAGTGTGCTGGTTATCAGGGATAGTTTGTATTGTGATTGCAGGAGCATCAAAAATGAACAAATCTATTTTTATGGCCATGCTTATTTTCGTCACCGCGTTGGCCTCATCTCCACTGGTATGGGCAGACGATCAGCAAACTGATCAGGACCGATTAGAAGAGCAGGATCGTGATCAATTACGCAAGCAGGTTTATGGCTGGGATCTTATGACACCTGAGGAGCGTATGCAGCATCGTGAAATGATGCGTAATATGAAAACCGAGGAAGAACGAGACGCTTATCGTAAAGAACATCATAAGCGTATGCAGGAAAGAGCCAGACAACAGGGTGTTGAGTTGCCTCCCTATCAATCCGGGCGTGGATTTGGCGGTGCGGGTGGTGGCCGCGGCAACAGATAGTTGTGGATAATCTGCAAGGTGGTTTCGCATAGGATCGTGTCGTGCCTTGTACAATTTGCTAGTAAGGGCACGACTTAGATTGCGGACCAAAAGCAGTTGTGAACAACTGGATGGTTCGAAAGCATTACAGGATATAACATCTTTATCAATTTCATTAATAACATGATGATGGAGTAGTTTATCAGTCTTGTGATGAATCAGTTTGAGCCCCGGATTTTGAAGATTGTGTACTAAATTATCTATGTCTGGTAAGTCGTATTTTTCGTATTTAATAGCCCATGCTTTTATTCTGCAACCATGTGTCAGATTGGCAAAGCTAAATCTACTGTTTGCATCAGGGTTCAGCATTTCTTTCCTAAGCTCGATATTGAGACAATAGTCCTGTCGGATGCCGCGGTAATTGCCACAGAAAACAGAAGATACTTGCCGAGATCATTTTTTTTAATAGAGAAAAAATTGTTTAGCTAATCTCCTGGCGCTGTTATCACTATTCAGTTGAGCAATATTTTTATCCAGTGTTAATAGTTTGCTCGCTATATAAGCCTTATTTGGTAAAATCACGCCCCATGGATGTTTCTCATATATTAGATGGTCTCAATGCAGCTCAGCGTGAAGCGGTAACCGCACCACCGGGTCCGATGCTGGTACTGGCGGGTGCCGGCAGTGGTAAAACACGGGTACTGGTACATCGTATGAGCTGGCTGATCCAGGTTGAGGGTGTCTCGCCCTATAGTCTGATGGCGGTGACTTTTACCAATAAGGCGGCAAACGAAATGCGCGGCAGGGTGGAAGAGCTGCAGGGTGGTGCGGCGAGTGGCATGTGGGTGGGTACATTTCATGGCCTGGCTCACCGTCTGTTACGAGCCCACTGGAAGGATGCCGATCTTCCCCAGACTTTTCAGATACTGGATTCCGATGATCAGTATCGAATGATTCGTCGGGTGCTGAAGTCACTGGATCTGGATGAGGCCCGCTGGCCGCCACGTCAGATTCAGGGTTTTATCAATGCCCGTAAGGATGAAGGTCAGCGGCCCCAGCATGTGGATGCCGGCGGCGATCCCATCAAACAACAGTTATTACGTCTCTACACGGCCTATGAAGCAGCCTGTAAACGCGCGGGGGCGGTTGATTTTGCCGAGTTGTTATTACGCTCGCTGGAATTATTAAGAGACAATGAGTCCTTACTCAAACATTATCGTCAACGATTTAAGCATATTCTGGTGGATGAGTTTCAGGACACCAATGCTATTCAGTATGCCTGGGTAAGATTGCTGGCGGCGACGGCAAATTCAGGTGATGGTGGCCAGATATTTGTCGTGGGTGATGATGACCAGTCTATATACGGCTGGCGCGGTGCGCGGGTAGAAAACATTCTCAGTTTTGAAAAGAGGGATTTTCCCGGCACCCAGGTGGTGCGTCTGGAACAGAATTATCGATCAACCGGCACCATACTGGCGGCTGCAAATGCATTGATTGCCCATAATGATGATCGCATGGGTAAAAATCTCTGGACCGCCGGTGAGCAGGGTGCACCGATTCATTTATACAGCGCTTTCAATGAACAGGATGAAGCACGGTATGTGCTTGACCGTATCAAGAGCTGGGTATCTGACGGTCATGCCCGATCAGAAGTCGCTATCCTTTACCGCTCCAATGCCCAGTCACGCGTATTTGAAGAAATGTTCTTTTCTGAGGGCATACCTTATCGTGTGTATGGCGGTTTGCGATTCTTCGAACGAGCAGAAATTAAAGATGCGCTGGCTTATATGCGCCTGATTAATAACCGCCATGATGATTCATCTTTTGAGCGCGTGGTTAATCAGCCGACCCGTGGAATCGGTGGTAAAACGGTTGACCAGTTACGAAATAATGCCCGTGTCATGGATACCTCTATGTGGTTGTCTGCCTTGCAGATGATTGAATCCGGAGAGATGACTGCCCGTGCGGGTAATGCGCTGGCCGGATTTGTTAATTTGATTAATGCTATGGCAGCGGATGTTAAGGATCTGGAGCTTAATGAACAGGTCGAGCATGTGATTCATAAAAGCGGTTTGATGGATCACTATGGAAAAGAAAAAGGTGAAAAGGCGGAAGCACGGGTAGAAAATCTCGAGGAGCTGGTCAGTGCTGCCAAGGGTTTTGAATATCATAATGAAGATGATATTGAAATGGATGTGCTTACTGCATTTTTAACCCATGCGGCACTGGAAGCCGGTGAAGGCCAGGCGCAAGCCTGGGAAGACTGTGTTCAGTTGATGACACTACATACTGCCAAGGGGCTGGAGTTTCCGCTGGTATTTATGTGCGGAATGGAAGACGGTCTTTTCCCTCACCAGCGCTCCATGGAAGAAGAAGGTCGATTACAGGAAGAACGGCGACTCTGTTACGTGGGTATAACCCGTGCACGAGAACAGCTGGTAATAACCTATGCTGAACGTAGACGATTATATGGAAAGGATTATTATCCCATGCCATCCATGTTTATTGGTGAAATACCGGCAGAGCATATTGCCGATATAAGACCGAAAGCAAATATCAGCCAGCCAGTCATCATACAGTCAAGTTTTAGCAAGATGAGTAATAGTTTTAATATTGGCCAGCGTGTGTTGCATCAAAAATTCGGTGAAGGCATCGTATTAAATTTTGAAGGCCAGGGTAGTCACGCACGGGTAGAAGTAAATTTTGAAGATGTGGGCAGTAAATGGTTGGTGATGTCCTATGCCAATTTACAGACAATATAAAAAAGAGCGCCTAAGTGAAACGTCGAGATTTTATTAAAACTGCAGGCATAACCAGTTTAGCCACGGGGTCATCGGTTATGGCATCTGCCGTGCGGGCAGATGAAAAAATAAAATGGAAAATGGTTACAACCTGGCCAAAAAATTTTCCCGGCCTGGGTACGGGTGCAAATAATCTGGCCAGTTTAATTACCGAGATGAGTGGTGGTCGAATAACGGTAAAAGTGTATGGCGCCAAAGAGCTGGTGCCTGCATTTGAAGTGTTTGATGCCGTTTCACGTGGCACAGCGCAAATGGGGCATGGTGCATCTTATTACTGGAAAGGGAAAACAGAAGCCGCACAATTTTTTTCAGCTGTGCCCTTTGGTATGACTGCTCAGGAAATGAATGCCTGGTTATATCATGGAAATGGGATGAATTTATGGACAGAAACCTATAAACCATTTGGCATTATTCCTGCGGCAGGTGGTAATACCGGCGTGCAAATGGCTGGCTGGTTTAATCGTGAAATAAAATCGATTAGCGATCTACAGGGACTGAAAATGCGTATTCCCGGGCTTGGCGGAGAAGTATTAAAACGCGCTGGCGGGACACCATTAAGCATACCTGGCGGTGAAATATTTACCTCATTGAAAACCGGTGTGATAGACGCAACAGAATGGGTAGGTCCCTATAATGACCTGGCTTTTGGATTACATAAAGCTGCAAAATATTATTATTATCCCGGCTGGCATGAGCCAGGTACAACACTGGAAGTGTTAATCAACGAGAAAGCGTATAACGATTTGCCAAAAGATTTACAGAGTATTGTCAGCAATGCATGCAAGGTTGCTAATCAGGACATGCTGGCGGAATATACCGCGCGAAATCAGATTGCGCTGGATACGTTAGTTAACCAGCATAAAGTGGATTTAAGAAAGTTGCCTGATGAAGTGCTGATTAAATTAAAGTCCTTGTCTGAAGAAGTAATTGCTGAAGTGGCTGAAAAAGATCCATTATCGAAAAAAGTATTTCAGTCATTTACAAAATTCAGTCAGCAGGTAAAGAACTGGCATGATGTTTCTGAAAGGGTTTATTTAAATATCAGGTAACTATTGCCACTAGATGACAGCAATAAAGTGTTTATTGCATTAAATATTTGATATTGGGTAGCTGGTTTTCCAGTTGTGTCACTTCAGCCATCGGTATTTCTATCCAGAAGGTACAGCCTTCTTCTCCTTTTGCATTAACACCTATGCTGCCGTCCATTGCTTCTACAAGCTGTTTGGCAATATAGAGGCCAAGTCCTATGCCTGATATTGATCCATGTTTCTGGTCAATACGCTCAAAGGGTGTAAATAGCAAAGATAATTTATCTTCTGCAATACCACAGCCAGTATCAATTACAGTGACTTTCAGTTTGCCTTCATTTTCAATTATGCTGTTAATGGTGACGCGACCATTTTCTTTATTATATTTAACGGCATTGTTAAGTAGGTTAATTAAAGTTTGTCTAAGACGTTGTTGATCTGCCAGCACTAGAAAATTATTATCTGTAATTTTATTTTCAATAAAGATATTTTTTTGCTGAGCCATAGATGTAGTTATTTGATCGACACAGCTGGTGATGAGATCTGTAATACTGCAAGGTTGAATATTAAGTTGTAATTGACTGAGGTCAGTACTGGTTAAGTCAAGTAATTCATTAACCATGTCAAGCATTTGGTAGCCTGCCGTTAGAATATGTTTTGCTGTTTCATCTTGAGATGCTGTTTTCTGGTCTGCTTGTATTTCAAGAATTTGTGCGTAGCCCAGTATTATATTGAGAGGTGTTCGAAGTTCATGACTCATGCCGGAAAGAAATTCAGATTTCGCTCTGTTTGCGCTTTCAGCAATATCTCTGGCCTGTATAATTTGATTTTGTGCTTCGAGTAATTGTGTTTGACTGGTTTCTAGTTCGATAATATGAGCCTGTTGAAGGCGTTCTCTCGTCTCTGCTTCATCAATAAGTTTTTTACGCGAAGACTCAAGTCGGTGTTCTATTCTATCGGCAAGAAAATAAAAGAATATCAGTACAAAAAAACCCAGTGTAAAAGCAAGCAGGCTGATATTTAAAATTGCCTGTTGATTGCCTGCAATTCGTTCAGTCATGTTACGTAAGATCAGTAACCTGCCTACTTCATGCTGGCGAATATCGATCAGTGGTTGTGATATGGCAAAGTAATGCTTATTGTCAAAATCATGCATAGTGCCATCATGCTGACTGGAAGGGTCATGCAGAATGTCTGTGAGTGTTTTTAAGGGGACATTTATTGATGAGTAGGTTTCCACGAAAGAAGATAAATGATCCCAGTCGGTCTGCTTGCCAAGCATCTTAATACCCTGCTCCCAGTCCCTGCGTGAGAGTAATTGTTTGTTGATAGCGATGGCAAGTTCGATGCCCATTGATCTGGTCAGATTGCTAATAATATGTTCAATTTCTTCTCCTAGTTCGAGATAGCCAATCAATTTGCTGGATGCATAAATTGGGTATACGACGCGTAAGGTAAAGGTGCCTAGTGTACCCAGTTCGATGCCTGAAGCTGCTAGCCCGGTTTGTTCTGCCTGTATAGCTGTGTAACGATTAATAATGTCACTATGACGATCAGGTTCATGTACGCGAAGCAGGACTTTACGCTCAGGTGTAAGAAGATAGAAATGAGTAATTAAAAATTTTGCTCGTAAATTTTCAAAAATGGGGGCAGCGTATTGTAGAGTATCTTCTCTGTTTCCGGTTATGAGTCCATTTCTAAGTTTTTCGTCATTTTGAAGGTACTCCATAGCAGCAGATAATTTATGGGTGTCTGCAATTAGAGCAGAATTATAATTGAGTTGAGCAGCCTTGACGCTATGCATAAAATCTTCATTGATATGCGATTGTTCTTCATTAGAAAAAATATAAATGAAGATCAGCAGGAAAGATATGAGCAGTAAACTGAGGGGTAAAAGCAGTCTCGCTTTAATGGTGTTGTCGCTAAAATAAATCATTAATATTAGTAAGGTAAATACGTCGTTTCTGTAGTATAGGATAATAATCCGGTTATGTTAGTGATTTTGAGATGTTTGCGTCAGTCGTGATCCTTCGTTTGGGGGAGTGGTTTGATATTTAACGGCCTGGCCAGTAAAGGAATGCAATGTATTTTATGTTTACGTACATATTGAATCAACTTCTGCGGGAAATTCAAATCATTAATTACTGATCATGAAGACTTTTACTCTCCGCCTCAGAGTAAGAATGAAAAAGCTAATAATATTAAAAAGAGAGTTTTAGTTAGATATTTTTTCATTTTTATAGTTGAATCAATAGTAGTAGTAATTCATAACTAATTAGCTAGCTGTGCAGGTAACCAGGTGGCTAATCCCGGCCAGAAAGCGATGGTTGCCAGAGCAATCAGTTGAATAATAATAAAAGGAATAACACCTTTATAAATATCAGTGGTTTTGATTGAGGCCGGTGCTATGCCTCTTAAATAAAACAGGGCAAAGCCAAATGGCGGTGTCAGGAATGAGGTTTGTAAATTTATGGCAATAAGAATACCAAGCCATACAGGATCTATGCCCATGGCAAGAAGAATGGGGCCAACAATGGGGACTACTACAAACGTAATTTCGATAAAGTCGAGTACAAAACCCAGCAGAAACATCACTAGCATGACAATAAATAAGGCACCATAGGGGCCACCGGGCAAATCGCTTAATAATCCCTGCACAAGCTCATCACCTTCAAAGCCTCTGAAAACCAGTGCAAAAATAGAAGCGCCAATCAGAATCATAAACACCATGCTACTCACCCGGGCGGTGCTTTGCATAACATCACGTAATATTTGTAAATTAAACTGTTTACGCTGTATGGCCATTAATATTGCACCCATGGCACCAACGGCAGCGGCCTCGGTTGGTGTTGCCAGTCCTGCAATAATGGAACCCAGCACAATAACAATTAATGTCACTGGCGGAATCAGTTGTTTTAGTACCTGTTGTTTCAGTTCATCATTAATCTGCAGTTCATGTTTAGGAATAGCAGGCATGGATTCGGGTTTTAGCCAGGCGGTCATCAATAAGTAAGTGATGTATAAAAATACCAGCAGCAGGCCGGGAATAAGCGCACCAATAAATAAATCATCAACAGATAAAGTTTCCGGACTGAAAATGCCCATATCGAGCTGTGCCTGTTGATAGGCAGAAGACAGAACATCACCCAGTAAAATTAAAATGATCGATGGTGGAATAATTTGTCCCAGCGTGCCCGATGCACAGATAGTGCCGGTAGCGATACGTGGATCGTAACCCCGTTTTAGCATGGTGGGTAAAGACAGTAATCCCATGGTCACTACCGTAGCACCAACTATTCCGGTGCTGGCGGCCAGTAACATGCCTACCAGGGTGACAGAGATGCCAATGCCGCCGCGCATGGAACCAAATAACATAGCCATGGTTTCCAGCAAGTTTTCGGCAATACGTGAGCGTTCCAGCATGACACCCATAAATACAAATAAAGGAACGGCAATCAGTGTCTGATTCATCATGATACCAAACAGACGATTAGGTAGTGCTTCTAAAAAGGCAGAATCAAAGGTTTCGTTGAGCGTGCCAATTCCGGCATATAACAAAGCCGTGCCAGCTAAGATAAAAGCGACAGGATAACCAGTGAGTAAAAGTAGAAAGACAGTTATAAATAAACCCAGTGCCATCCATTCCATTAATTAGTATCCCTGTGCTTGAGCGTGGCAATGGATTTAAGTATCAGAGCAAATGATTGTAGTAGCAGTAATGCCGCCATTATCAGAATGCAGGATTTAAGTAAAAAAAGTCCGGGCAAGCCGCCGGTTTCTCTGGAGCTTTCGAACACTGACCAGCTCTCGAAAACATATTCCCGGCTAATCCAGAAAATAAAAATCATCACAGGGAATAAAACAAACAGGTGACCAAGTAAATCAATCAGTGCCTGTTGTTTTAAATTAAGTTTGTGATAAAAAATATCAACACGAACATGTTCGTTGTACTTGAGCGTGTAGGCCGCACCAATGAGAAACACCAGAGCATGCATATAACTGATGGATTCCTGTAAGGCGATGGCACCGGTATCAAAAATATAGCGTAGAAATACCACCAGAAAGGTAGTCAGCACCATGCCCAGTGTTAGCCAGGAAACAGCACGGCCGGTGAAGTCGATGAAGTTTTCAATTTGTTGCTGCATTTTTATGTTAAGCCCATCAATATCATGACAGATAAGGCAGAAATAATTCTGAGTGAATAAATAGTTGTGTTTTGTATTGAGATGTTAAATTTCAATTATGACAATTATCATTACAGTTGTAATAAAATTTCCTGTTCTTCAGAAGAGGGTTCAATGTCGCGACTTTCATAATGGCGGAAGATGGCGGCAAGTACGTCTTCAGGTTCATCGACCAGCTGCAGTAGTTTGATATCTTTGGCTTTAATCATGCCTTCGGGCACCAGTGTATTTTCAAACCAGTCAAGCAGACCTTTCCAGAACACAGATCCAACCAGGATAACAGGAATACGACGAGTCTTGCCTGTTTGCAGTAGCGTCAGCATTTCTGCCATTTCATCCAGTGTGCCAAATCCCCCGGGACAGATGACATAGGCCGATGCATATTTTACAAACATGACTTTGCGGGAAAAAAAATGACGAAAGTTGAGTTCTATATCCTGATAGATATTGGGCGTCTGTTCTTTTGGTAGCTGAATGTTAAGACCAATGCTGGGAGATTTGCCTGGCTGTGCACCTTTATTGGCGGCTTCCATAATGCCGGGGCCACCACCGCTGACAACAGAAAAGCCGGCATCAGACAGTAGCCGGGCAATGGTTTCGGCTGTTTTATAATAAGGATGATCGGGTTTTAAACGTGCAGAACCAAACATGCTGACCGAGGGTGTGATTGGCGAGAGTCGTTCAAATCCTTCGACAAATTCAGCCATGATCTGGAAAATTTTCCATGATTCACGATTTAGCGTAGCCTCAGTCGCCGGGGAGATGCGGTTCTGTTTGGAAGGTGTGTCGGTCATCTGGGTCTCGTTTTATTTTTACTTTCTAATAATAATAGCCTTTAATACCCGTTCCTGAAATTCAAAACAGAATATTAATATGTCAGCAAAAACACCGCCTCTGATACTCGTTGATGGCTCATCATACCTGTATCGTGCCTTTCACGCATTGCCACCCTTAACCAATTCAAAGGGGCAACCGACAGGTGCCGTGTATGGCGTGATAAATATGCTGAAAAAACTGGTGGCTGAATACCAGCCGGAGCATATGGCAGTGGTGTTTGACGCCAAAGGTAAAACCTTTCGCGATGATATTTTTAAAGAATACAAAGCCCATCGCCCCCCCATGCCCGATGATTTGCGTCAGCAGATAGAACCCCTGCATGAGCTGGTCGATGCACTGGGTTATCCCCGGCTGGTGGTGCCCGGGGTAGAAGCCGATGATGTCATTGGCACGCTGGCCAGGCAGGCGGCTGCTCAGGGCATGGAAGTGCTGATTTCCACCGGTGACAAGGATATGGCCCAGCTGGTGACCGATAAAATTACGCTGATCAATACCATGAATAATTCCCTGCTCACCCCTGAGGGTGTAGTGGAAAAATTTGGTGTCAGCGCTGATCAGATCATTGATTATCTGGCGCTGATCGGTGATACCTCGGATAACATCCCCGGTGTCCCCAAGGTCGGTCCTAAAACCGCCGTTAAATGGCTGGAGCAGTATGGTTCAATGGATAACATTGTTACCCATGCTGATGAGATTAAAGGCAAGGTCGGTGAAAACCTGCGAGAGTGCCTGCAGCAACTACCCATGTCCTATCAGCTGGCCACCATCGTCTGTGATCTGGCGCTGGAACAGCAGCCGTCGGATTTGCATTGCAGTGCTGCTGATGTTGAGCGCTTAGGTAAGATATACGCAGAACTTGAATTCAAATCATGGCTGGCTGAACTGAGTGCTGATGCCCCGGTTGCAAGCTATCATCAGCAATCGGACTATGAAATTGTATTCACTGAAAAGCAGTTTGATGCCTGGTTGAAAAAACTGGACAAGGCGGATTTGTTTGCATTTGATACAGAAACCACCAGTCTTAATTATCTTGATGCAAGAATCGTAGGGGTGTCATTTGCTGTGGATACCGGCAAGGCAGCTTATGTACCGTTTGGCCATGATTATGTCGGTGCCCCAGAACAGTTATCAGAAGCTACCGTGCTCGGTGGACTCAAGCCATTGCTGGAAAATCCCAAGAAAGCCAAGCTGGGGCAGAATCTGAAATATGATATGCATGTGCTGGCCAACCACGGTATTCAGCTACAGGGCGTGGCCCATGATACCCTGCTCGAATCCTATGTTCTGGATTCTACCCGGCGTCACGATATGGACAGTATGGCTTCCCGTATCCTTAACCACACCACTATTCATTTTGAAGACGTGGCGGGTAAGGGCGCTAAACAGCTGACCTTTAATCAGATTGCACTGGAACAGGCCGGACCTTATGCAGCTGAAGACGCGGATATTACCTTACGTTTACATCAGGTGATGTGGCCACAGCTAGAACAGAATCAGGCCCTGCATCGCGTTTATCAGGACATCGAATTGCCGTTGATGCCGGTAATACAGAAGATTGAACGCAATGGTGTAAAAGTAGATGTGAAGATGCTCGCCAGACAGGGCAAGCAGCTGGCTGTGCGCATGAGTGAGCTGGAGCAGGAGGCTTATAAAGAAGCGGGTGAAGAATTTAACCTGAGCTCACCAAAACAGTTACAGGCAATCTTTTTTGACAAGCTGGGTATGAAGGTTATTCGTAAAACGCCCAAGGGGCAGCCTTCAACTGCGGAAGATGTATTGCAGGAACTGGCACTGGATTACCCTCTGCCGAAAATTATTCTTGAGCATCGAGGCTTGAGTAAATTGAAATCAACCTATACCGATAAGTTGCCGCAACAGGTTAATCCGCAAACCGGGCGTGTACATACATCTTATAATCAGACCGGCACAGCAACCGGGCGTTTGTCATCGTCTGATCCCAATTTACAAAACATTCCGGTACGCAGTGAAGAAGGTCGCCGCATACGCCAGGCATTTGTTGCAGAAAAAAATTATAAAATTTGGCGGCAGATTATTCACAAATTGAATTACGTATCATGGCACACTTATCAGGTGATAAAAGTTTGTTAACTGCTTTTAATGAAGGCAAAGATATTCATCGTGCAACAGCGGCAGAAGTGTTTGGTGTTACTCTAGATGAGATTACTAATGAACAGCGGCGTGCTGCAAAAGCAATTAATTTTGGTCTGATTTATGGCATGTCTGCTTTTGGTCTGGCAAAGCAGTTGAATATCAGTCGTTATGATGCACAGGCTTATGTTGATTTATATTTTGAACGCTATCCGGGTGTAAAAAAATATATGGATACCACGCGTGATAAAGCACATGAACAGGAATATGTTGAAACAATTTTTGGACGGCGTTTATATTTGCCTGAAATTAATTCACGTAATGGGCAACAAAGGCAATATGCAGAACGCACAGCGATTAATGCGCCGATGCAGGGAACAGCAGCAGATATAATTAAACGTGCAATGATAAAACTAAATCAGACATTAATATCGTCATCACTGGATGCGCGTATGATTATGCAGGTACATGACGAACTTGTGTTTGAAGTAGCAGAAAAAGATCTGGAAAAGTTAAAGGTACTGGTAAAGCAGGAGATGGAATCGGCGGCAGAATTAACTGTGCCGCTGGTTGTTGATATTGGTACAGGTATTAACTGGGATGAAGCACATTAAACCTTAAATTACCTTAAAAAAATACAGATTAAAATTCTCTACCACTCGTCGGTTGTGTTTTGACTTCCCATGGATTTGAACTTTAATTAAGTACAGATCCTCGTTGTTTGTTTTGTGAATTGCGCTAAAGCCCGGCGCAAGCCCGCTTGCCTCCCTGAGCGGGCGATTTGAGGTTGGCCTCCCCAAGCTGGCCTCTAGATTATCCTCGACCCCGCCCTGGGGTCGGGGTATTTTTTTCAAGAATTAAGCTTCTTAATCATATCAGGCTTGGGTCGGGGTATTTTTTTGTCCAGATTTCGATTTCATGGTTTTTATTTAGCCTGGGTCGGGGTATTTTTTTCTAGGTTTCAGTTAGTTAGTTTCGTTTAGTAATGATTGGAATATTTTTTGTCGGCTTTCAGCTTGTCAGTTTTTTTTGCCTGGGTCGGATATTTTTGCTTATGCTGCTTCCAGGTTAAACCATTGATCAAGAATCTTCTGTAAGTCATTGACTCCTGTTTTATTTAAAGCTGAAAACATTTGTACGCTAACATTCATGCCTGCTTCGTTAAGAATTTTTTTGACACTATTGAGTGACTGCATGGCAGGTCCCCGTTTTAGTTTGTCTGCCTTGGTAAGTACAATATGTGTGGGAATCTGAAAGTGACGGCACCAGTCGATCATTTGCATATCGTAATCTTTTAATGGATGACGAATGTCCATAATAATGACCAGGCCACGTAACATATCCCGTGCGCTGAGATAGTTCTCCATTAACTTTTGCCAGTCCTTGCGCATTTTCTCGGGCACTTTGGCATAACCATAACCGGGAAGATCAACCAGTCGCCGAGTATCATCCAGCGTAAAGAAATTGATTAACTGGGTCCGTCCGGGAGTTTTACTGGTCCTGGCCAGATTTTTATTCTGACACAAGGTGTTGATGGCGCTGGATTTACCTGCATTGGACCGTCCGGCAAAGGCGACTTCCATGGCCGGTTCTTCGGGGAACTGGCCTGGCTGGCTGGCACTGGTTAGGAAATTTGCTCGGTTGTAGTAATTAATCATGGTTATCTGGCTAATGAATTCGTGGTGGATAGTAACCTGATTCGTATGATTCGGCCATTTTAGAGTCTGTTAAATTGCTGAAAAGCCCTGTCTGGTGTAGACTTGCGCAACTTTTTTAAGCTGGTCGTCAGTAAAAGAAGCTCATCTGTTGATTATTATCGGGTGACACAGACGGCCTTGAGCTAGATACAGCGTGTCGATACAGCCGGAAGTCCACGGGATTCACCGGAACGGTTTGGAGAAATTAGTATGAAATTCAAGTTATTAGTAGCAGTTTTTGGTTTGGTGCTGAGTGCCAGTACGTCGGCTATGGCCGCAGGTGATGCAGCTGCTGGTGAAGGCAAGGCGGCAGCCTGTTTTGGTTGTCACATGCCTGATGGCAATAGCGTAGTCGACCAGTTTCCAAAACTGGCCGGACAACATGAAAAATATACTGTTAAGCAGCTGTCTGAATTTAAATCCATGAAGCGTAAGAACGACATCATGCTGGGTATGGCAGCGGCGCTGACAGATGAAGATATGGCTGATCTGGCGGCTTATTTTGCATCAAAAACAGGTACTCCTGCGATGGCTGATGATAGCAAGGTTGCTCTGGGTCAGGATATTTACCGTGGCGGTAACATGACCAGTGGCGTTGCGGCCTGTATGGGTTGTCATGGCCCTGATGGTGCCGGTAACCCTGCAGCGGGCTATCCATCATTAGCGGGACAGCATCCAGCCTATACGATTGCCCAGCTGAACGCGTTTCATGATGGCACTCGTGATAACGACCAGGCCAGTATGATGCGTAATATTACAGCACGTATGACCAAGGATGAGATTGAAGCTGTCGCAAATTACATCGCTACTTTAAAATAAGTCATTGTTGTATAAGAATAAAAAAGGGCGGCATAGGTCGCCCTTTTTTTTGCAGAAAATATTATAGCTTGTGGCATAATTGAAATTTATTCGCCTGGCCATGGTCTGAAAAATGGTAAAAATAATAAATTTAAGGAAGGGTTCAATATAATGTTATTCAGAACAGCAGTTAAACTACCCCTGTTGATTATGTTACTGGTATCTTCATTTTCAGCAATTGCTAAAGATTATGATGAAGGTATTGAGTACAACCGGTTATCCAAAGAACTGGCTACTGACAGCGGTGATAAGATCGAAGTGCTGGAATTTTTCTGGTATGGCTGTCCCCATTGTTATCAGTTTGAGCCTGCCTTGAGCCAATGGGTAAAGACCAGACCTGAAAATGTGAATTTCATCAGAGTACCTGCGCCGTTAAATCCAAACTGGATGGTTCATACTAAAACCTATTACGCACTGGAGTTAATGGGCAAGGGTGAGGCATTTCATGAAGACCTGTTTAAAGCGATGCATGTGCAAAAGATGCGCTTAACAACATTGGCTGAAATAGTTGATTTTCTGGGCACTAAAGGTGTTGATAAAAAA
>JAOUMX010000229.1 GCA_029881275.1 Gammaproteobacteria bacterium
CACTGGGTTATGGCCAGCAACTGGCGTCACTGGATACCCTGTCATACAGCATTGCCTATGCTGATTTATATGAAGGCAAGGGTGAAATCAACGGCAGTACAGATCCCCTTACTGGTCTGGCAAAACGTTCCGTGTCTTTCACTATGGCTTATGCAACATTTGAAAATGACTGGATTATAAAAGGCAGCTGGAGCCATTCATTTCAGCAAGATGACTGGGGGAAAAATTTTCCTGCCACCGATATATTCAGTATGGGGGTGAGTTATGTCTTTAAATAAAATAGCACTGATACTCATGCTGTTTATGCTAACGGCCTGTAATGATCTACTGGATGATTTATCACCCTCTTCATCAGATAAACGAACCGAAGTGGTACCGGGCAGCCTGGGTTATCAGGTCAGCCAGCTGGCACCGGATATGTCCTTGTTTAATACCGTTTCAACCCCTGTCACATTATCAGCTGAAATTGCGACTGCCGATGCTGTGGTACTGTATTTCACTATGTGGTGTCCGGTGTGTGATACCCACATGAGTGACATGCGTTCTAATGTCATCCCCAGTTTTGCATCGGTAAAATTTTATTTTGTTGATTATGTATCGGGCACTGTCAGTAATGCACGTATTGCCCAGGTCTCTAATGGTTATGTCAGCACCGCTTTTGATGTGCTGGTAGATGATGCCAATCACACGGCGGTTAATTTATTTAATGGCACCATGGGCACCACTGTAGTCATTGATAACACGGGTATTATCCAGATGAATGAAGACTACAAAGATGGCAGCAAACTCATTACGGTGTTAACCGAGCGGGTACCTTAAGAAAAGAATCACCCGTAAGGTACCCGCTTTACCCTTCATTTCTACACCCCGGATTCAAAACGATCAGAGATGACGATCCGGTAATAACTCCGATACCACTCCTCCTGACAGCAACAACCAATAATACTAAATGTGTACAACATTGATATTATCATTCAGGGCAATCAGCCATTTAATTTATTTTTTACAGTTAAATTTAGCCAAAAAAATAAGATGCTGATCTTAAATATTATAAAAAACCACCGTCAATCAACCCTAAAAAGCCATTTAACCTTGATTTAAATAAAACAAAAAACTCATATATTCATGCATTTATATAAATATATTTTGTTTTTATAACCAGAATCAGATGATTAATATAAAAAAACCCTATTATTTTCTGGAAAAATAAATTGCGAAGTGTTAAAAAGGACCGGTCATACAGGTAATCCATATTATTCAGTTGTACCAGGTGTTTCATTAACAGGGATAGTTAGTGGCTTACCAGTACTACAAGCCGTTCACGCTAAATAAATAATAAAACTGTTTCTGGAGGAAGCAATATGGTTTACACGCATAAATCACCCGCGCTTTTCTATATTGGACTTGTCATGCTGGCTATCTGGTTTCTTGCCGATAGTGGTGCTATGGCAGGCTATATAGAACACCTGGCGGCGGGAAAGAAATACTCATACTCATCAGAACTAACCTCACTACCGCTTTATTTTGGCATAGTCGCCACCGTGATTGGTGTCTGGCAGTGGCTGGGTACCCACAAAGAAGGCAACTGGGACTATTACTCATCCTCGCTGGCAGGTGGCATGTTCATCCTGCTGATTGCCATGCTGGTACGCTGGTTCATAGCACCCGAAATAGCTGTCATGAGTAAAGCCATGGGCGAAGTTGGTGATACCGGCAAACATATCCACACCCTGCTGGGTCTGAATTATGTTGTGCTCGGCATTCTGACCGGTATCATCATTGTGAATGTATTCAAAGTACCCGCCTGGGCAGAAAATGGTGTCCGCCTGTCACGACTGGGTCTCAAAACCGGCGTCATTCTGTTAGGCACTTTATACAGTGCAGCCGAACTTAAAAATCTGGGTGGCCTGTCTATTGTCATGATTGGCTTCTTTGTACTGGGTTCTGTCGGCATGGTGTTATGGTTTACGGCTCGACGCAATCTTCCAAATTCCATGGGTGGTGTATTGTCTGCCGGCATGGGGGTATGCGGTGTATCGGCAACCGTGGCAGCAGCACCTGTGGTACAGGCGAAATCTGTCGAGATTGCATATACTATCGGCACCATACTGTTATGGGGCGTGGGCTGTATGTTTGTCTTCCCCGTTATTGGTAATCTACTGGGTATGAGCTATGTGCAATTTGGT
>JAOUMX010000122.1 GCA_029881275.1 Gammaproteobacteria bacterium
TTCCACTGTTAATCCGGGTTCGGGTCAGAGAATATTACTGGCTGAAGATAATTTAACCAATCAACGTCTTGCGGTTCAGATACTAACGACCCTGGGCCATAGCGTTGATGTCGTGAGTAACGGCATCGAAGCCGTCGAATATGCAGCTAAAGGTGATTATGATTTGATACTGATGGATTGCCAAATGCCTGTAATGGATGGCTATGAAGCAACGGCAGCGATTCGTGGTGAAGAAAGTGGACGGCGGGTACCGGTTATCGCGATGACAGCCAATGTGATGAAGTATGATCGTGAAAAATGTCTTGCTGCGGGGATGGACGATTACATTTCGAAACCGATTAATATTGTCAGTTTCCAGCAGGTACTGAATGACTGGCTGACGAATTCTTCTGCTGGAGTGGCTGGTTTCTCAGATGCAGGGGATACAGCGTGATGTTTAGTCAGGCAAGTAATGGGTTAGTCATTATATAGAGTGACTGTTTGCGATAGTAGATAAAGACATTACCGGTTTAACAAATAATTTGAATCCCCACAGAATCATCTAATCGATCAGTTCTCGTAACGGGTTTTTCTGATAGTAAAGCCATAAGTTAATTTAACATGCCATGCTTGTATCTTTCCTGATACTCACCCGTTACCAGGGGTAGCTAAGGCTATCCAAATGTGTTTTCGATGAATGTGTCATCCTGAGGTTGCATCGAACAACCAGTATTAAAAACTGTCATTGTTGCAGTGGCGTAATGACGATGATTGTCTGTCTTCGGTTTATTTGATTGAAGCAGGAAAATGAAAAACACGATGCAGTAGAGTAGCCGATGTGTTTTCGGGATGAAGGCTGTGTCTTCCTTATGTTTCAAAAACCAAGTTAAAACCGATCAGGTTCACCTGTGATATTTGAGAGCCTGATCGGTGGCGCATGGTTTTATCAGGGTGCCCATGGCATGGCATTACGCATGCCATTCATCGCCGGGGCGACGTTATGGGTCATGACATTCATATCCCGGGTCATCTGTCCCATGTTGACGTTTAATGCGTGGGCATCCTGACTCATGGTATTGACTGAGGCAGTGATGTAGCGCATGTCTTTCGACATGCTGGTCATGGCTGTTTCGATTACGTTAACCAGATAGAACATGTATATGACAGCAAAAACGCCCAGTATAATACCGGGAATGGCAAACCATTTATTGCGAACGGATTGTTGTTGTTGCAATTCTGTCAGGTAACCCAGTTTTTTGTCGACCAGCACTTCCTGTTCCTGTAATTTTTTCAGTGCTGTTTCATGTTCGAGCATGATGGATTCGGTTAATTTATTAATGGATTGAGTGCTAAAGTTTTCGCGCTCGGAACTGGCGGTATTGACTTTGTTGAAAGCGATATCCAGTCCATTGAATAATTGCGACAGTTGTACATCCCTGCTTTCTCTTTCATTTTTCATTTCATTCAGCACTGATTGAATGCTGCTTAATGTCTCACTGGTTTTTTCAGTGGATTTAGCCGCTTTTTTAGGAGCTGTTTTTTTGGTCGGGGTATCAGCGCTGGTACTGTCTTGTTCAGAAGGTTTTTTATCAGTCATTTTGTTCTCCTTTCTTATTTGCAGATAATTATTGATTCACCATTAAACAGTTCGGTGATAGAAAACGCGTCTGGATTTATCATGGCTCCTGTTGTTTATATAGCCCGTCAGTCAGTTCCAGTGACAGCATACAGTCGCGTAAATTATTGTCGTTGTTATGTGGTGTGGGATAAGGTTCGAGCCAGTCACTGGTCAGCTGATGTTTATTGATCAGCTTTTCTACCTGAGCCGTAGTGTAGGAAAGATAATGATTCAGGTATTTATGTATGAGCATAATATAACAGCGTGAATCGTGCAGTTGTAGAATGACGATCAGTTTACCATATCTTCATGGTGCAAATGTGAAAGGGGTGGCTCTGGTGGTTGCGCTGTGGCTGTGAATCTGTTTTATATTGATTATTATCAACTTTAGCCAGGTATTGAGGTAGCAGCAATACCCGTCTGCTCGAATCTAAAAGCCGAATCATAAAGGGAGGCTGTGTTAAAAATTACTTGGTAATTTTTTATGGCATCAAAAACGCAGGGTGATACCAGCGCCATAACTGTCTGTTCTGACTTTGCTGGTGGTAAACCAGGTGGTTTCCTGGTATTTAAAGACATACTTTTTCGCATAGACTGATATTGAAAATCTGTCAGTGAGCGAAATATCAAAGCCGCCCGATAAATAATAATCGGTTAGATCAATTGTGTTTTCTTCATTATCAAAGATTTCATCAATGATGGCTTCGGGTAAATCGACTGCAGCTTCAATAAACGGTGTTATTTTTGATGGGTACTTGAGTCCCATGAAAAGAAAAAGAGGGTAAATCGTTTTACGATTACCATCCTGTATCACAGTATCCGAGTTAATGTAGTTCAGACTCAGGCCGCCATATAAATAATCCCCGGTGTGGATGCGCAGAGAGGCCGCTTTGCCATGCTCCAGAGTTTCACCCTGTAGTGATACCTGGCCATTGTTTTCTGTTGCATAGGTAGTATTTAAACAAGTTAAAAGTATGATGCTATAGAACAGGTGGTATTTCATTAAACAGGGTCCTCGAAGGCTAAAAGTTTGCAGAGTAAGGTTAGATGAGTTTGAGTGGATTTTCTAATTGGATTAGCTCAATCGAAAGCAAAAATTTGAGTGCTTCGTAAAATCTATTCCCGTGTTACCGCATGGGCTTAAAAGATGATTTGAATGCCTGGCGGCATAATCGATTTGCGAGTTCTCATACTCGTAAGTATGGTACCGAGAAGAGGACTTGAACCTCTGTGTTAGGAAAATAAAATATTTTATAATCAGTAGGTTAAGAGTTATCCCGTCTTTAAAGTGTTATCAGTGTCTCCTTCCAGTAAAGACTTTAATGTTCATATTACGTCAATAGAGTGAATATTTTATTTAAAAACAGTTGCTTATAGAAAGGACAGTACTTATCTAAATTATTAAATAGTTTTATTTTAATAAATACCATGCTGAGATGGCATATTGCTAATTGTTATAAAAATTTAACCTATGCTTAAATTCTTTGAGTTATTGATTTTTAACACTTAATTTCTGGAATTATTAACCTGTTTGGGTTAGTGCTTTCAGTATGTTTTTTAAGTTTTAATGTAATTACAGGCTTATATTGATGTTCTGTGGAGGTTTGTTGGAATGAGAAAGAGTCAGTTGTCTTTGGGCTTTATTGGGGGCCTGATTTTAGGCTTATCTTATATTGTACCCGTAATGGCGGAAACAGTTTTTTCAGAGCAGACATCATCTTTTAATGATGAAGATCTACTTTTCGCCAATATACCTTCCATTTTCA
Organism: Gammaproteobacteria bacterium; assembly: GCA_029881275.1. Lineage (GTDB taxonomy): Bacteria > Pseudomonadota > Gammaproteobacteria > SZUA-229 > SZUA-229 > JAPHQX01. Next base: position 3,364 of record JAOUMX010000122.1, read on the forward strand.
GTGCTTTGAAATACGAACAGAAAACCACCGAAGACCCGACCAGAATCAGCGTGGTGGCAGCAGATGAGACACAGCGGTAAGGTCATCGCAGTCTGTTAGACATATTGAATACCTTCCGTGGGTGTCAACATGTTAAAAATTGACGAGGAAGGTCACTCGAATAATCGACCAATAGAGTTTAAAGACTCACCTTTTTGCCAACGATCCCATATCTCTGCTTTCTGTTCAAGGGTATATTTTATGCGTGTTCGATCAGCCATTTACAACACTCCATCTTTTTAATTTAAAGAGTATAGTGTTGCGTCGACCAGTTGAGGTCACCGAGGAAAGCAGTCGTTGAATTATTTTTGGTGAATGTCTAGTAATAATTGTTACCCTGCAACACTGTCTTCACCACGCAAGCCCTCCATAACAATACGTATCTTTTCTTCAGCAGAATATTTTTTACTGGTGTGTCGGCGTATATATAGTACCGACTTTTAACACTTCTTTTAAGGGTAATCATGTTCAAAGCGCTTAACGGTTGTTGTAAATACTCCTGGTGAGTACAGTTTTTTTTGCAATTTCATCGACTACTTTGATTTTAATGACCATTAAATGATAATTGTCGAATTATTTAACAAAAAAAACACCTATAAAATTTAAGTTTGCCGCTGCAATAATCATAAGGAGTTGATTTAATTTATCTTTTTTATTCATTAACAGGAAATCCCTGCTTCGTATTTGTCAGATAATCTTACATTATTACAATAACAATAAATTCTAATATAAATTTATTTTACAATAACTTCCTAAATATCAATATGTTATGGAATTGGTGTGAAAATTGCGTACAAGAAAATACTAATTAAATAAATTTATGTATGTTTTATTACATACAAAAAATATTAGAAAAATTAGTATCCACAGGCATTATTGAAATGAATATTAAATGAAAAAAGGCCCTTCGATATGTTGAACAATAAAAAGCCATTTATTAAAGCTAGCTCTGCGCTCCTCCTTGGAATAAGCATGAGTCAAGTACATGCCACGACCTATGTAAAAAACATTGATGACGCAACTTATGGAAGAATAGGCACAATTACATTTGATGATTGGGGCTTCACTGGGCCACAAGGTCGAACTGCATTGATGTTTGATCCACATAATGGTTTTGATTTTAATGCAATTGGTCAAAAACAGCATGTAGTCACTGTAGATAGGGATTTGTTAACTCCCGATGATCTTGCCACACCTAGAATAGATTTATATGGTGGTGGCGGCTTTGCCGATGCAAACATGGATGCAACAGTTAGTTTTTATAAGTGGGCTTATACAACAAGAGCCGGTTCTACTTTTAATAATATGTTAATCGATACAGATGGTGATTATTTTATTGCAAAGGAGGATATGAACTTTCTTATGTATAACACCTATGAGCACTCGGGTTCTGCACCTGAAGGGGTTCGTTTTTATTCACCAGATGGCACATATCCTACTAACATAGCATTTAAACCTTATGTTTTATCTAACGCTAAGGGATGGTGTGGTTCCATCATGGCCAGCAACCCAGGTGCGCTTGAGCCCATGGCAGGTCAGGTGACATTTGATTTTGCCTTTGATGTGTATTTTCAAACTTCACCGGGTGTCTATAGCTATAGTAGTACTGAAATCGTAAGGGATTTTGAAATGCGCAGTTACGGTACAATATCAATTGATGTGACCGCTGCTGATGGAACCGGTGCTCAGGTCATGTCGGCTAGTGCCGTGGTAAATAATACCAGTCCTGACCCCCTTCTGCATACGAAGTATGTAGTGGGCGCACCTACAGACCCAAATTATTATAATCTTGTTTCCTTTATGGGAGGCGGGGTGTTAGAAACGACGACGGGTAATTGTGGGATATTGAATCCTGATTTTGTCTCTGGTTCTGATTTGCCTCTTGAGACGGTTCAAAATACCAAGTTTCTTGGGCTTAGCGACGCAGCAGATGAAGCCGCATGTATAGCAGAAGGTAATACGTGGCAAACCCATGCCTATGGTGGTTATGCCTATATCTTACGGGCAGATGGTATTCGTGTAATTGAAGCTATGGATTATTCAGTTTATCCAGACCTGAGCAAAGTGCCTACTGTGATCAGTGGCGTTGCGCATAACAAAGATGAAAATGGTGTATTACAACCGATTGCTAATTTAAGTGATGTTGATGGTGATGGTATTGATGACTTTTCAGATAACTGCCCTAATACTTCCAATCCGAATCAAAACGACAGTGGTGGTGTGGATTCAAACTCTCCCGATGGAATTGGTGATGCGTGTCAATGTGGTGACATTAGTGGCGATGGAAAAATCACTAATACAGATTCTGTTTTGATAAAACGTCATTTGTTAGGTCTGCCATCAAATTTTAATGCTGATTTTTGTGATGTTAACGGTGATGGTCAGTGTACAAATACTGATGCTGTTTTAATTCAACGCGCATTACTTGGGTTGCCACCGGGGCTTGCTCAATCGTGTGCGGCGGCAGGGAACTAAAAATAATGAGATTGGCTCAGTTGATATACGCTGAGTTAATCCCGTTTTTAATAAAATAATAATTTTAAAATTAGAGAGATTTTAATTATGGGTATTTTAGTAAAAAGTGTTGCAGGAATGATATTGATAGTGTGTTCAGGGGCATCTCAGGCGATGACTGCCTGGATTGTTTCAAGTGGCCAGAATCCATTTTCTAATTCACAGTCTGAGCTCGCATTAACATCAGGCGTTAATTCTCTGGATTTGTATTATGACGTACAAGGTGATACCAGTTATGGTTATGACTTTGTCCTGGAAATTGTCGGTTCAGGCAGTATTTCTAATGTTACTGGAGGGGATTCAGATTTAGGTGATGTGTATGGGGTAGGTTGGCGTCAATTTGGTGGGGATATTTATGGTGAAACAGGCAGTTCTGTTTTAGCCTTTAGTTTTGACTTTTTTGCTAACGCAGGCACATCGCTTTTAATCAGTGGTAGTTATACGGATGCTAATTTTCTTGATGCGTCTATGATTTCATCAACCTTGGGTTCTGTTGCAGTATCAGCTGTTCCAGTTCCTGCTGCAGTATGGTTATTTGGTTCAGGTTTAATTGGTTTAATAGGATTTGCTAGACGCAAGAAAGCATAAAAATTAATAATATATGTTGTAACTTAGAAGGTGGCTTTTTAGTCGCCTTTTTTATTTAGTTGAGTGTCAACTATCTGGCCGATAGCAGTCATAAAGCCACAATCAACACTATTCAGTTTTATATCGAAGGAGATATTTAATAATGTATGGTGCCGAGAAGAGGACTTGAACCTCCACGACCTTTCGGCCACTAGCACCTGAAGCTAGCGCGTCTACCAATTCCGCCACCTCGGCAAGGTGAATCTGGATACTGTGATCCCGACGTAGGGCGCGAACTTTACCGGTAGATGGCATTAATGTCAATCTACTGAAAGCCGCATTTTTGCTGGCGATTGTGTACAATGGCGTTTTTATATCAAAGTATACAAATCCGCATGCCAATTAAGAAAATGATCGATTCTGCGCTTAATAAGATAAGCAAAAAGAAAAAGGCCGGTTCTACGGCTAAGTCCAGTAAACCTAAAAGTCGTAAACCTAAGGCTATTACCCCTAAATCACCGAAGAAAAAAGGCTTTTTTGCCTCTTTGCGTAAGAAGAAAGGGGTATTTGTTGACCCCCAGGCCGAGCGCGAGCAAAGTAATTATGAGAACCCCATTGCCAGCCGTGAGCTGATTCTTGAGGTGATACATGAAGAAGGGGCCATGCTGCATGAGAAGATTATCGAGGTTCTGAATCTTCACACCGAGGAGCAGTTAGAGGCCTTGCGTCGCCGTTTGAATGCCATGGTACGGGATGGTCAGTTGATTCGTAACCGCCGAGATGGTTATGTGCCGGTGAACGAGGAGGATCTGATCAGTGGTCGTGTGATTGCCCATCCCGATGGCTTCGGGTTTCTGGTGCCGGATGAGGGCAGTGAGGATATTTTTCTCCATGGCCGACAGATGAAAACCCTGTTACACGGTGATCGTGCGGTGGTGCAGGTATCCGGTATGGATCGCCGCGGGCGACTGGAGGGTACGGTGATTGAAGTGATCGAACGTGCCAATAATCGTATTGTTGGCCGTCTGTTTATTGAATCGGGTATTGCCTTTGTGGTGCCGGATAACAAGCGTCTCACCCAGGACATTATTGTGCCGCCGGACCAGATCGGTGAAGCCACCCACGGCCAGATTGTCATAGTTGAAATTACCCAGCAGCCTACTTTCAGGCACCAGGCCATCGGCAAGATTACCGATATCATTGGTGATCACATGGCACCGGGCATGGAAATCGATATTGCCATTCATGCTCATAATATTCCTTTCCTCTGGCCTGACGAGGTCAAGGAACAGATCAAGGGACTGAAGGATGAGGTGCTGGAACAGGATAAGGAAGGCAGGGTCGATATTCGTCATTTGCCTCTGGTCACTATCGACGGTGAAGATGCCCGGGATTTTGATGACGCCGTGTATTGTGAGCCAACTGCGAGTGGCTGGAAATTATATGTCGCCATTGCCGATGTGTCCCATTACGTGGAACGGGGTTCGGCGCTGGATGAAGAAGCTTACAACCGTAGTACCTCGGTGTATTTCCCGGAGCGGGTGATTCCCATGTTGCCGGAAATCTTGTCCAACGGCCTGTGTTCCATTAATCCCAAGGTCGATCGTCTCTGCATGGTCTGTGAAATGCTGTTCGACGGTGAGGGTAAAATGATTCGCTCGAAGTTCTTCGAAGGGGTAATGAAATCCCATGAGCGACTGACCTATACCGATGTGTCGGCCATGCTGGTTGATGGTGATGCAGAACTGCGCAGTAAATATGAGCATGTTGTGCCCCATCTGGAAGATCTCTATGGCCTGTATCAGGTATTAAGTACGCAGCGTAAAAAGCGCGGTGCCATTGATTTTGAAACCACAGAAACGCGCATTGTCTTCAGTGAAGACCGGCGCATTGAACGCATTGTGCCTACGGAGCGTAATGAAGCGCACAAGTTAA
>JAOUMX010000123.1 GCA_029881275.1 Gammaproteobacteria bacterium
CATGCACAGGATTATTTCGCCGGTAAACCAGGCTACGATCAATGGGCTTTTGTCGGCTTCCAGGGTATTGCCGATATAGCAGCTCGACTGGATGAAGCTGATAATTGTTTAACTATTATTAATGCCCTGCCTCATTTACCCATTCAACCACTCGAAGCGCTGTGCCAATGCCTGGAACATGAAAGCATTTCAACCGAACTGACGCGTGCCATTGGTCAACGGCTGGAATCAGAACTCAAGCGTGACACTGCAGATAGCAATCTCATATCGCTATTAGTTCGCGCCCTCTCCGGTTCACAAGATACAGGCCTGGGCGCTGAATACCTGCAACTGTTGCTGGATACCGAATATGCTCGCCACCCTGAAGTCCTCGCTGCGATCTCTGGCCGATGCTGGGATTATCTGAAACAGGCCGGGATTATGTCTGCTTTTCTGGAAAACCTGGCTCAATGTGAAGCCGGTCAGGAATTTTTTAATCTGGTCATCCTTGATCTGGTTAATATCCCGGGTATCCAGGCAACCTTGAATAGCGCCATTCGATCACCGGAAAGATCTGCTCCACTGTCTAAAGCTATTGGGGAATTATTCAGAAACTTTACCCAGTAATTCAGATTTAACTCTAAATAGAAGCCCTAACCTCTGGTTAAATAACTGTTTTTTATTGCAGGACATCTGTAATTACGCTATAAATTAACCACGTTTAGTCACCAATACAGGACGCTAAAATGAGCAATGTCAGTATGCTTCTCCCCAAACGTCAACACCCTACCTGGATAACAGGACTGGAACAGGCTGAAACAGAGGCCGTGGCCATGGTGGAAATCCCGTTACTGGGCACTATTACCGCCGGCAACCCTGTCGAACGTATCGAAACCAATGATAGCGTTTCTGTACCGGCCAATATGGTCAGACGCAATACCTATGCACTGCGTGTATCCGGTCATTCAATGATTGATGACAATATTCAGGATGGCGACATTATCATCGTCGAAAAACGCGAATCAGCCGAGAATGGTCAATCTGTTGTCGCCCTGATTAATAACGAACAGGTAACCCTGAAGAAATTTTATATTGAAGCCAATGGTATTCGACTACAACCGGCCAACCCTGAGATGGAACCTATCATCCTGAAAAATGAAGAGGTACAGGTACTCGGTATCGTCACCGGTATTATCAGGGATTTTCAAAATTAAAAACTCAGCAGGTTTTTTACTGCTGTAATTTCCTGCTGTGCACTATCCAGTACGTGCACTGCGAAATCAGGTGTCTGTTTTGCTTTATCAGAAAATATTTTTCCAAATGCTGGCACCCCGTCTATTTTAGGCAGGTTTTTAACATCTTTGTGATGCAACATGCTGTAAACATGTGCCAGCATAACCAGATCCGCAATATCCAGTTTTGAGCCTGAATCACGTTGCCAGTTTTCGGCATTTTCGATAACCTCAAGCATTTCCAGCGCAAAGCCCCAGTTCTTTATCACCAGATCACCGACAATATTTCTTAATTTCTGAATGACATGATTTAACTCCTGCTCATCATTAATATCCAGACCTGTTTTATCAATATAATTAAGTATTGGAATCACACCAATATCATGTATCAGTCCAGCCAGTAATAACTGATCTGCCTCGAAGACGCAAAGCTCTTTCGACAAGGCCGCACTTATGGCCGCAATTTCAACACTATGCTCATAAAGACTTAACATCCTGTTTTGTAAAATAATCGATTTACTGATAAAGACCTGCTTCATAGATAAACTAATGACCAGATTACGTGTTGCCGATAACCCCAGCCGGACTATTGCTTCCTTAATACTTTGAACAGGCGTGACACTGCGATGAATGGGACTATTTGCTACCTGTATCAACCTCGCTGCCATAACGGGATCAGCTTCAATAATACGTGCCACGTCTGACGAATCTACATTAGGGTTGCTAACCGCCGTTTTAACTTTTAAGGCAATTTCAGGCAAACTGGGCAACTCTAACTGGCCACTACTATACGCATGCATAATTTCATTAAACAACTGCCCTTCAACATCTGATACCTCAATTGTTTCCTGTTGCACTCCGCTGATTATTTCTGCTTCCAGCAAGGTGTTAAATAATTGTCTGTCAAATCGGGCAATCCAGCTTTTTGTCTTAACCTCAAAATAAGCATTATGCTCATTCTCCGCAAACAAAGGAAAATGTGCTCGACCATCAGATGCCGATATAGGCTGCGGCATTGCATTCTTTTCATGCAAAACAATGTCACCATCAACCAGATATAACAACCAGCGGTATTCATCAATAACATTCACTTTATCACCAGGCAATAAATCAATTAGCCTGGCTTTCGCCGCCATTGTTTGACGATCTTCCGCCGCTAAATCCCGAACAGGAACCAGCTTTTTTAGAAGAGAAGCATTCAACTGATACTTAGACATTCAACAAACCTGATCAACCCTATAAATAATGGCGCCATGCACCCTCCCAAGTAAGCTTATGGTATAAAACTAGCACACAAATAAGCATTAACAATTTGCAAACAAACAACCGGACTCTCCGCTAACCCTAAAATAAATATGAAATAAATAGAAAAAGCATGACAAACAATTCAAACAATTCTACGCTATAGTCTTATTCACACGTATTTAAATGACCTCCAGGAGCGACAGTTTTATGAATAGAAGAAAAATACTCCTCTGCAGCTTACTCCTTACCTTGTTCGGCAGCCTCCCAATCAACTCATTTGCTGAGAATTCACTTAATTTTGGTGATTATGTCGTCCATTTTAATGCATTTCGCAGTGATTCATTAACACCTGAAATAGCCAAAGCCTACGGATTAACACGCAGAAATAATCGCATGATAGTGAATATTACTGTCCAGAAACGAACTGCCGATGGGAAAACACTACCGGTAAAAGCCAATGTAACCGGCTTCGCCAGCAACCTGACCGGCCAGGTAAAAAACCTGGAATTCAATGAGATCCATGACGGTGATGCAATTTACTATCTGGCCCAGGATCAGGTTGCCAATCATGAAACACTGAAATTTGATATCAAGGCTGTTCCTGAAGGCGAAACTATCAGTGCAAAAGTAAAATTCAAACAACAGTTCTTTACTGATTAAGGCAATACCCGACCCGGCTTTCATCATGAGCCGGGGTTTTTCCCCTCTATCTCGTAAAAATTTAAACTTTTTCTTGATTTAACCCATGTAATCCACACCTGCATTACCATCCATTAGATAATTCAGATACAATTCGCATCAAAATATCCCTGTAATTAAATACTGAAAGGTGTTACCCGCTTATGATGAATCAAAATGCTTTTAACCGTGAAGAGTTACTCAAATGTGGAAACGGTGAACTTTTTGGCTCGGGTAATGCGCAACTCCCCGTCCCCAATATGTTAATGATGGATAGAATCACACATATTTCAGACCAGGGTGGAGAATTCAATAAAGGCGAAATTAAGGCTGAGCTGGATATCACACCTGATCTCTGGTTTTTTGAATGCCACTTTCCAGGTGACCCGGTTATGCCTGGCTGTCTGGGTCTCGATGCCATGTGGCAACTGGTTGGGTTTTATCTTGGCTGGATGGGACACCCAGGTAAAGGTCGAGCTCTTGGCGTAGGTGAGGTAAAATTCACAGGACAGGTATTACCCACGGCGAAAAAAGTGACCTATCAGATCAACATTAAACGCGTTATTGCACGTGGCTTGATTATGGGCATTGCAGATGGCACTGTATCCGTTGATGGGCGTGAAATTTATACAGCAAATGGTTTACGCGTAGGCCTTTTTACTAAAACAGACGATTTTTAGGTTTATCTGAATGAAACGAGTAGTTATTACTGGCCTGGGCATAGTTTCCTGCCTCGGCAATGATAAAAAAGCTGTGACAGAGTCACTGCGTGAAGGCAAATCCGGTATCAGTTTTCAGGAAGAATACAAAGAAGCGGGTATGCGCAGCCACGTAGCGGGTCACGTTAATATTGACCTTGATGCCCTGATTGATCGTAAAGTAAAACGATTTATGGGTGATGCAGCTGCTTTTGCCTTTATTTCCATGCAACAGGCTATCGAAGACGCTGGTCTGAGCGATGATCAGGTATCAAACATCCGTACCGGTCTGATTGTAGGCTCAGGTGGTGGTTCACCCTCCAACCAGATCGTAGCAACAGACACCCTGCGTGAGAAAGGAATCCGACGCGTTGGTCCTTATATGGTACCGCGTACCATGTCGAGTACCGTATCCGCCTGCCTGGCAACACCCTTCAAAATCAAAGGTGTTAATTACTCTATCAGTTCCGCCTGTGCCACAGGCACTCATTGCATAGGCAATGCCGTAGAACAGATCCAGATGGGCAAGCAGGACATAGTGTTTGCCGGTGGCGGAGAAGAAGAACACTGGTCATTAAGCATGTTATTTGATGGCATGGGTGCTCTTTCAACCAAATACAATGACACGCCAGAAACAGCATCTCGCCCATACGATTCAACCCGTGACGGTTTCGTTATCGCCGGCGGTGGTGGCATTGTAGTGGTAGAAGAACTGGAACATGCTCTCAAACGTGGTGCAAAAATCTATGCTGAAATCACCGGCTATGGCGCAACGTCCGATGGTCATGACATGGTCGCACCGTCTGGTGAAGGCGCAGTACGTTGTATGCAGCAGGCACTGGCAACAGCCAACAACCCGGTGGACTATATCAATACACATGGCACCAGCACACCGGTGGGTGATGTTAAAGAAATACAGGCTATACGCGAAACCTTTGGTGATAAAATTCCACCATTAAGTTCCAGTAAATCATTATGCGGCCACTCACTGGGTGCTGCGGGCGTACAGGAAGCCATTTATTGCTTACTGATGATGGAGAATAATTTCATTCAGGCATCCGCCAACATTGAAAATCTGGATGAAGAAGTGGCTGACATGCCGATTGTCACCAAACGTGTCGACAATGCAAAACTGGATACCATCCTGACCAATAATTTTGGTTTTGGCGGCACAAATGCCTGTCTGGTACTGGAAAGATATAAAAACTAAATAGTATTCCGTGGCCTTCAATGAAGGTCACGGCCACTCACCGGCGAATAGCACTTGCCATCCTGATGTTCAGTGCAGTTATCACATAAATGCCTTACACTGCGCTGATGAGCCGTCAAATTATCTTTACATCACACCAATGAACTGTCGGGACGATTTTCAATCACTCAAACCAGACATCATCATTGATGCTGTTGAAAGCCAGGGCCTTGAATGTGATGCCCGAATCTTTCCTTTAAACAGTTATGAAAACCGTGTTTACCAAATTGGCATAGAAAACAGCGCCCCCATTATCGGTAAATTCTACCGTCCAGACCGCTGGACTGATGCACAAATCATAGAAGAACATAACTTTACCCTGGCACTGGAAAAGCTGGAGCTACCTGTTGTAGCCCCCCTGTTATATGAGAATAAGAGTTTAATTTTCTATAACGATATCCGCTTTGCACTCTATCCCAGAAAAGGCGGACGCACACCTGAACTGGATAACGCGGATCATCTTAAATGGATGGGTCGATTTCTGGGTCGCATTCATGCCGCCGGTTCCACTCATGCATTTAAACATCGACCCCGCATCGATATTCAGAGTTTTGTTATAGAACCCGCCCAGTTCCTGATCACTAATCATTTTATTCCTGATTATCTAAAACAGGCCTATCAAAGTCTGTCAGAGGATATTCTGAAATTATTACAACAACACCTGGCATCCGTACCATACAGTAACATACGCCTTCATGGAGACTGCCATCCGGGTAATATACTGTGGACAGATAATGGTCCTCATTTTGTAGACTTCGATGATTGCCGCATGGGACCGGCAATACAGGATTTATGGATGCTACTCTCAGGCTCGGTTGATGATCAACGCAGACAACTGAATTACGTTCTGGATGGCTATTATGAATTTCATGATTTCAATCCGGCTGAAACCCGGCTGATTGAAACATTAAGAACCATGCGTATTATTCATTATTCAGCCTGGCTGGCACGCCGCTGGGAAGACCCGGCTTTTCCTCTTGCCTTCTCCTGGTTTAATACAAGCAATTACTGGGAACAGCATATTCTGGAACTGCGGGAGCAATTTTCACTACTTCAGGAAAATGAATCATTCTCACTGTAATTAATGAGGACATCTTTATTCCAGAAAACATTAAATCGACAACATGAGAATAAATCACTGTATTTTTGAGAGAAACCGGCTAAAATCAATTAATACTACATATATCAATGGCATAGAATAATGACTAAAAGAGCCTTATCAAGTCTGTTTTTTATTTTGGCAAGCTTTGCATCCACCGCCCTGTTAGCGGAAAGACCCGCTGCTGACGAAGAAATGACAACTTCAGCGCAAACTGTAGAACAGCTTGTTAACAGCGAAGATGAGGGTCGCCCGGCAGCCAGTGACACAATCGAAGTCACCGAACAACATGGTGATGCGCTGAGCATGCCAACAGAACAATCTGATGTTACAACAGTTGTCTCGGTGCGCACCCTGGATTTCCCAAGACGCGGTATGACACAGGACAAAGTCCAGAATGAACTGGGGCGCCCAGTAGAAATCATACCCGCTGTGGGCAAGCCACCAATTACTCGCTGGGTATATGATGACCGCATAGTATATTTTGAATACAGCTCAGTTATTCATGTGGTGGCGAAATAAAATAACTGAACTCAAGCCAATAGTCATACATGACATAATCAACTGTCATGTATGAATCTCTCAATTTACAACTCCCCTCACCTGTTACACAACTTCATGATGCTCTGTTAACAGAGAAACAAATCCAGCTCTATATTAAACGTGATGATCTGATACATCCTTATATTCAGGGCAACAAGTGGCGTAAACTCAAACATAATATTATCGCAGCACAATCACAAAATCTTAATACCCTGCTCACCTTTGGTGGCGCCTATTCCAATCACATACATGCAACAGCAGCCGCCGGCTATTATCTAGGCTTGCAGACGATTGGCATTATACGAGGCGAACAAACCCTGCCCTTAAACCCAACCTTACTTGATGCAACTAACTGGGGAATGACCATTGACTATGTAAACCGTAGCCAATATCGACACAAAAATGACCCTGAGTTTATAAACACATTAAAACAGAAATTTGGCGATTTCTTTCTAATACCTGAAGGCGGCAGTAACATTCATGCTTTAAAAGGCTGCGCTGAAATAATCGATGAACTGGAATCGAGTTATGATTATATCTGCTCAGCCTGCGGAACTGGTGCAACATTGGCGGGCATCATACAAAGTCCAGCAAACCATTCACAAACACTTGGTTTTGCCATTCTTAAAAGCAAAGACCAGATCGAGAATGATATAAAACATTTATTATCCAAAGATATAACAAAAAAAAATAACTGGCTAATAAATAAAGACTATCACTTTGGTGGCTACGCCAAAACCACTGATTCACTCATGTCATTTATTACTAACTTCTACACAAAGCATACTATTCAGTTAGAACCTGTCTACACCGGAAAAATGATGTATGGCTTATTTGATCTAATAAAAAATAATTATTTCGAACCTGGCAGCAGGATATTAGCCATTCATACAGGAGGACTACAGGGATTGCGAGGATTCAGCCAATAAAAACATCAAAGCACATAATTAATCTCTCAAATAAATTATATTATTCACATAATAAGGCTGATTGTTACAGGCAAAATCAGTGGCAGAATCAGGACCTTTAATAGCCTGCTGCATATTAAAACAATTATCCATCATCAGCCTTGAAATCTGTATACAACTATGCAGAGGATTTTTTGATTTTCGCTTAATCATATCAATTTGAAATTGCAGGCCTTTTAAACGATGTCGATATCGATCTGGCGCGCTTGCTATTAATTGCGCACAATAGAATTGCCTGAGTCTTTCAAGCTCATCAGGATCTTTATCTGCGAGCCGTCTAAGATGATCAAAATCTGGTAATTCCATTTCTAAATCACTCACTACTAGAACAACATATGATGTAAATTTAGCACCCTACAGCATCAGGATCAAACATCAATTAATTGCAACGATTTGACACCCGGCATTCAACAACTTACAAAACATTTATAACAAAATGGGTAAGCAACATTGAAACACACTTAAGAATTTTTAGCCTGCTATCAATCCAGATAAGCCGGTTCTTTATAGGCCGAAACATAATCAGCCGCAAAATAGGTAAAGTCGTCAAAGGCCCGCTTTATATCGCTACTGATAGCTACCTGCTCGACATTTCGTCCATTAAAACTAACCTGATAATCTGCAGTTAACTCAAAACTCTTTTTATATTCAAAGAATTCATTTTCCAGTTGTTTTTTATAATCAGAATATTCCTGATCCATCATT
>JAOUMX010000124.1 GCA_029881275.1 Gammaproteobacteria bacterium
TTATGGTGATCGTATCATTGCCTCTACAGATGGATTAATGGAGTCTGCGAATTCTAAAGGTGAGCTGTTTGGAAGAAAAAGAGTGGTTGAGGCTATTGAGTCAGCTCAAGCAGATGAGTTTATTTTTGATAACTTGCTTAATAATTGTGAAGAGTTTTCTGGTGGCGCTCACCAGGAGGATGACGTTACTCTGCTAGAGCTATGTCACTTGAAAGATGTGAAATACAAAGAGAAGACTGTTGCAGTTACTAAAATGAAACCTTCAGAATGGTCATTGCAATTTTTTCTTGATATTGAAAGTATTAGAAAATTTGATGTCTTGCCATATATTATTCAGGGTATAAATGGTCTGCATTCCATTCCTAATGGGCATTCAACCGTGTTTACAATATTGACTGAAATTTTTACGAATGCTCTGGATCATGGTGTTCTTGGGCTTGATTCTTCGATCAAGAGTGATGCTAATGGTTATATGGAATATTATCAGCGTAAGTCTGAACAGTTGACTGAGCAGGAAGATGGTAGTATTCAGATTACCTTAAGTCATGAATTAAAAGAACATGGTGGTGGACGTTTAACAATTCATGTTATTGATAGTGGTAATGGATTTGACTATAAGGAGTTTAATGCAGCTAAAAATCCAGTTAACTCAAAGTTTTTTGGTCGAGGGTTATCTCTGGTTTTTAATTTGTGTGAAGATGTTAAGTTTATGGGTAAGGGTAATGTTATCCTGGCGACATATGACTGGGGCTAAAGATCGTTCTGTTAAATTATAAAACGGGAGGTAAAATCGAAAAAACGTCATTCTCAGTTTCTTTAGGTGTATCATTCTTGCTTGATTGCCAGTTTAGTAAATCATAGTAACGTCTTATATTTTCAACATAGCGTACCGGTTCCCATCCTCTTGCGTATCCATAACGTGTTTCTTTGTACCATTTTTTACGTGATAAAAGTGGTAATGTGGTTTTGATGTCTATCCATTTATTGGGGTCTTTTTCCAGTTTTAAGGCGATTTCTCTGGCATCTTCAAGATGATAAAAGCCAACATTGTAGGCGGCCAATGCAAACCATGTTCTGTCTGGTTCCTGTATTTCTTCAGGTAATTTATTACGTATCTGTGCAAGATATTTTGCACCACCAAAAATACTGCTCGTTGGGTCAAGTCTGTTTTTAATGCCCAGGTGTCCTGCAGTTTGTCGAGTAAGCATCATAATGCCTCTCACACCTGTGGGTGACACGGCCCTGGGATTCCAGTGTGATTCCTGGTAACCAACAGCCGCCAGTAGTTGCCAGTCGAGGTCATATTTTTCTGCTGCTGCCTGAAATTTATCCAGATATTTACTTAAACGTGTGGCAATATGGCGTAAATAAATTCTATTGCCGACATAATCAAATTTTGTGACATGGCCATAGTGACGTTCAATTAATTGTGTAAGCTCACCATTGTTAATTATTTGCCAGAAAAACACCATGGCTTTGTCATATAGACTGGTGTCTTCTGTTAACGGAAAGGCCCATGCTAATTGTTGGGGTTCTGAAATATCAAACGCAGCTCTAAGTTCAAGCAGGAAACGCTGGTTGAGTGCCAGTTCATTTGAGTCTGCAATAGTATAGTCAATTATCTTGTCTTCAACTAATTGCAGTAATTGTTCGCTCTCCATATCATCATGTTCGTTCCATGTAAGCTCGGGGTATTCATTTTGTAATTCTTCTAATCTTTCTACATGACTTGATCCGGCAACGACTTCAAGGTTGCCTACTTCAAGATCTTCTATGGTTTCAGGTTTTATATCCTGATTATTGTAAATAAGTTGTTCTTTAATTTCCTGATAGCCAGGTCCGAAACGAACCCGTTTTTTTCGAGCCTCTGTTATGGTCAGTCCTGCAGCGGCCAGATGCGCCTGTTGCTTATCCAGCATATTAAAAATTTCATTAAGATTATCGGGTGTAATGACTTTAAGATTAACACCAATAAAATCAGCAAAGCTTTTTGCCAGTTCATATTCAAACCCTGTTGGGCCTTCAGGGCCTTCATAATATGTCGTAGGGCTATTGCGTGTAACAATCACTAATTCACCAGAATGCTGAATTTGCTTAAGAATACTTGGCTTAAAGAGTATGGGGATGCCTTTGAAAATAAATAGAAGAAGGCCTGCCAGAACTAACAGTGAAAATGCCATTGTTCGACAGCGGGTTTTTGGAAAAGGATTACTCAAGGCTCACCATAACAATATTATTTAACTAAGTATTTTCTATTGAATTGGGTTGTGGATGGCATTTCATTAATTTAATCATTAATGATGATTATAGATGAGTAAGGCCGCTAAACGAGATTATTTTTGTTATTTTCTTGCCCTGACTCCCTCTTTTGAGGGATGTATATGCTTTTTAATACATGTGTTTAAATTGAAAACTCAGCCCAGATTGGGCAGTGATCTGAGGGCTTGTTCATGGCTCTGATATCATAATCAATACCACTATCTTTACATTGCTCCAGCAGGGGTTGAGTGGCCAGAATGAGATCAATTCTCAGTCCACGACGAGGTTCCCGTTCAAATCCTTTGCTGCGATAGTCAAACCAGCTAAAACGGTCATTTACCTCAGGATGCAGGTGGCGGAAAGTGTCGTACAGTCCCCAGTCGTAGAGTTTCTGTAGCCAGGCGCGCTCTTCTGGCAGAAAACTGCATTTTCCTGTTTGTAGCCATCGTTTGGCATTGTCCTGACCTATGCCAATGTCAGCATCTAATGGTGCAATATTCATGTCACCGATAACAATCAGGTTGTCATCGGGATTGTGATTATTTTCAATAAACCGGAACAAATCCGCATAGAATTTTTGTTTAGCGGGGAATTTCTGAGGATGATTGCGGCTTTCACCCTGTGGGAAGTAACCATTTAATATACTGGTTTTTTTTCCATTGATTTCAAAAGATGCCATGATGAAGCGTCGTTGCGCATCGGTTTCATCATCAGGAAAACCTTTGATAATTTCAATTGGCTGTTGTTTGTATAGCAGGGCAACACCATAGTGGGTTTTCTGTCCGTAAAAGGCGGCTTCATAACCCAGAGCTGTAATCATATCGACCGGAAAATCTTCATCTGTCACTTTTGTTTCCTGAATGCCAATGACATCGGGTTGATGTTTGGCTATCAGTGCGTCCAGTTGATGTTGACGTGTGCGTATACTGTTCGTATTGAATGATATTACTTTCATGGTTCTTTATTAATTAATATCTATATTTGGCGCATTACCCTAACATTGTTTATTATAATTGTCCCGGTTAATTAATGGCAGCTTATACATGTTAAATATCATCCCGATTCCTGCTTTTTCTGATAATTATATCTGGATGCTACAGCGTGATAATTTGAAACAGGTGGTGCTTGTTGATCCGGGTGATGAAGGTAAGGTTATTGCTTTTCTGCAACAGCATGCACTTCAACCGGTTGCGATATTGATAACTCATCAGCATTATGATCACACCGGTGGTGTTGCGCGACTGGTAAAACAATATCCAGAAATAAAGCTGTTCTGTCAAAATACGGCAGTTTCAGAAAAGCCCTTATCTATTGATTTGCCTGTGGCTGACTTTATTACGCACCCAGTTGTTGATGGCGATACGGTTGATATAAATGAGCTGGATATTCATTTTAAAGTGATGACCATACCGGGCCATACACTCGATCATGTAGCTTACTTTGGCGAAGGTGTCTTATTTTGTGGTGATACGATTTTTGGTTGTGGTTGTGGGCGCTTATTCAGCGGGACTGCTGAACAAATGACGGCATCCATGGAGCGACTATCTGTATTGCCAGCAACAACCCGGGTTTATACTGCGCATGAATATACCCTGGATAATATTGGTTTCGCCAGGTGGGTAGAGCCCGATAATGCTGATCTCATTCAACGTGATCAGGAAGATATGGCGAAACAGGAAAAAGGTATACCGACAGTGCCGTCATTGCTTGGTACTGAACTTAAAACCAATCCTTTTATGCGTTATAAAATACCACAGGTTAAACAGGCGGCTGAGCAATATATGGGCCATAGCTTGCACACAGATGCCGAAGTGTTTGCCGCGATTCGTCTCTGGAAAGATAAAGAATACGATTAATTATTCTCGTTAACCTGAAAACAGAAACGGCGCTCAATGAGCGCCGTTTCTGTTTTCAGAACTAAATGATGTTTAGTTCAGGCTTTGATAGTAATCCATCAAAATCTGAGCGACTTCAGGACGTGAAAATTCTTTAGGTGGTGCAATACCGTTACCTAGCATTTCTCGAACCTTGGTACCTGATAACAGGACAAAGTCATCTTTCTGATGATCAGGTGCTTCGCACATCATGACCACTTTATTCAGTTTCTTCGAATAAGCGGTATGGTCTGCTTTAAAGATTTCGATATCCAGAGCCCCGGCAGGAACTTCGTTGTCAAAAATCGTCTGCGCGTCAAAGGCACCGTAATGATCGCCAACACCTGCGTGATCACGGCCAATTATGAAGTGAGTTGCACCCATGTTCTGACGGAATACTGCGTGTAATACGCCTTCACGAGGGCCTGCATAGAGCATATCGAAACCATAACCGGTTACCATGGCACTGTTTTCAGGGAAGTAGAGTTCAACCATTTTGCGAATCGCAGCATCACGTACAGGTGCTGGGATATCTCCGGGCTTAAGTTTGCCTAATAGCATGTGAATCACCAGTCCATCACAACCTAAACGATCCATTGCCATGTGGCACAGTTCTTCATGGGCCAGATGCATAGGGTTACGAGTCTGGAAAGCAACTACTTTCTTCCATCCGCGTTCTGAAATTTCATTACGAATTTCAACAGCAGTACGGAATGTATCTGGGAATTCAGTCTGGAAGTAAGAGAAATTCAGGACCTTGATAGGGCCTGACAGGCAGACTTTGCCCTGTGAGTTGAAAGCTTCAACACCGGGATGCGCTTCATCCGGGCTTGGGCGATAGACTTTTTCAGTGATCAGGGCCATTTCGGCATCAGTGAATTCTTCAACGGCTTCTACATCCATAACAGCCAGTACAGGATTGCCTTCAACGTTAGGATCTTTCAGTGCAATGCGGTCACCAGCGCTAATACCGTTGGCATTTTCCACCAGGTTTAACACGGGTGTGGGCCAGAATAGACCTGAAGTCGTCTTCATGTCAGTGGCAACAGACAGAGCATCTGCCTTGTTCATATAGCCTGTTAATGGATTGAAATAGCCAGCACCCATCATAACTGCGTTAGCGGCTGATGCAGAGCTTACCAGAATGGATTTCAGGCCTTCGGCTTCTTTCTGCAGGGCTTCATTTTCTGCTGAATCGTATACAAATAATGGATTCAGTTTGTCAGAACCATGAGGTTTAATCATGTAGTGTCTCCTCGTTATATTCACTACGTTGGCAGTCGCCAACACGAATGTAAAAATCTGAAATCGCCGTAGACTAGCGGTATTTTGTTATTAATGACTTGATTTCAATCATATTCACAAGCCAAATTGAGCATTGGCGGGTGCAGCAGTCTACCGTAAAAACGCTGGTGCTAAAACGGCTTAAGCCGATTTTCAGTAATGCCATGATAAGGATGAATCAGCGATAAGCTAATTCATATCCTTAAGGCAGGGATGAAAATTATTTATTAGTCCTTATCTGGGTCGGATACAGGCTCTAATATGTCCTGTAACTTAATGATTAATAAGTAAATAATTTTATGTGGAATTCTATTCAGCGTTGTTCGGCAGTTTCTGTTTCAGGCTAAAAAGGTTTACAGTGGCCTGTGATGATCCGGGGGGTAGTCAGAATTTCTTTCTAATCAGGCTATTAAATACGGGCAGTATGTTATGTCTTTCATAATTGCGGGAGGTATTGACGCTTAACAGGCACTAAGATAGGCTTCATGCGCTTTGAAATACCAGATCATGATCAAGATAAGGAGCCTGTGACGTGCTCCGTGATTGAAGAGAGTTCAGCACGAAACGTTATCAATATAAGTAAGACTGGAGAGGTGTCCGAGTGGTTGAAGGAGCACGCCTGGAAAGTGTGTATACGGCAACGTATCGAGGGTTCGAATCCCTCTCTCTCCGCCAGATATAAAACAGGCCCGACAGGGCCTTTTTTTATGGCTAATACAAAAACAGGACAAATAATGTCAGTAGCCATTCTTTTCCCCTCTGCAAAGTATATTTTTCTCATCTATTCTTGATTTGATATAGATGTTAATTCAAGGATGGCGATATTAGCTTGCCTGAAACACAGAATAATTCTCATATTAACCTTAGTATTTTTAATACCATGCGTGCTGCTATGGGCGATATTTTTAATGAAATATTAGCCGCATTTTTTAATCAGTCCAGAATGTATATGGATGAGCTTAAAGTCGCGTATGAGGAGAAAAACTACCCGGTTCTAGAGCGTATCTTTCATAGTTTAGGTTCAAGTAGTTTAAATATGGGGGCCGAGCAATTATCTGGGCTGGCACGGGATCTGGAGAAAAAAACAATTAAGGATGTTTGTTTGATAACGTTTGATGATATTGATGCTCTTCAGGTTGAATATTTTCTGGTTGAGAAAGTATTAAATGATCTAATGTCAGATGAAAAAAGTCTATGAAGATTCTTGTTGTTGATGATAACAATACCGACCGTCTTGTTATGAATACCTATTTATTGAGGATGGGGTATGAGGTTGTTTTAGGTGGAAACGGTCTTCAGGCTGTGGAGCTATATAAAGAGAATCAACCGGATTTAGTGGTCATGGATGTCAATATGCCAGAAATGAACGGCTATGATGCGGCACAAAAAATACGTCAGATCAGTGATGAATGGATTCCTATTATTTTTTTAAGCGCACGAATAGGTTCGGAAGATATTGTTAAAGGTATCGAAGCGGGTGGTGATGACTACCTGGTAAAACCCATTGATCATCAGGTGCTAGAAGCCAAGATGAAAGCGATGCAACGTATAGCTGAAATGAGGCACAAACTGGTTGAAATGGCATTTGAATTGAAGCAAGCCAATGCTGAGCTCAAACAGCTGGTTAATATCGATGGGTTAACGGGTTTATTTAATAGACGTTATCTGGATGATTTCCTGGTCAGAGAAGTAGCCCGTTCTAAACGTTATCAACAATCATTAACAGTTATTTTGTGCGATATTGATTATTTCAAGGTTTTTAATGATACCTATGGGCACCTGGAAGGTGATGATTGTTTAAGAGGGGTGAGTGCTATCCTGAAAAATAGTTGTAGACGGCCAACGGATCTTGTAGCGCGTTATGGAGGCGAGGAGTTTGCCATTATCCTGTCAGATATGGACAGTGAAGCGGCGGTTATAATGGCTGAGACGATTCGTGAGGCTATTGAGGCTGAGCAAATTCCACATAAAAAATCCCTGGTTTCACAGGTTGTTACTATGAGTCTTGGTGTGTGTTCGCTGATACCTGAGCATGGTGATACCCCTGAAACATTTTTGCAGAAAGCGGATGTGGCATTATATCAAGCTAAGCAGGCTGGACGTAATCAAGTGAAAATGAATGCTTGATTTTACAGTTGGTCATATCGGGTGCTTATTTTTTGTCTGATGAGGCAAGGCATTATCTTAATTAGCAAACGCTGTAACTGGATTTTCAGTGATCACCGAGTGTTAATTAAGCTCAGCATGCACGCATAGTCTGACGTCTGAAAATATTATGGGAATAGTATTTTTATAATAATCATGTATTTAATATAAGGTTTAATATTCTTAATATACTAATGTCACTGAATTGATTTTATTCAAATTGAATAAGTATATGATATGAATCAATATAAATTAATATAGATACCATAATAAATTCAAGGACTAAAATACATATTAAAACCGAAGTCATAAAATAGATATATAAATCAATTATATAACTTGTAATTTTGTGAGGACGCTTATTTTCATATGTGAAAAACTATTTCATTAATAAGTGAATGGCTAAATAATAGGTGAGGATATTAAACTTCCAATTTAAAGAAAAAATAATAAATCTTGATTATAATAATGTAATTATTAGGGGAATAATTTTACTCATAAAGCAAATTACCGCATTTTATCTGTGTGATTATTAAAGATAAAATTCTTTAAATGATTAACTTCCGAGAGGATCAAAGGGATGTTTGACCAAAAATCTAAATATTCAATTATTCTGGCAGATGATGATCCTGAAATAATAAAAGTGCTTAGCATTATGCTGGAAGGCGCAGGATATGATGTGCGTACAGTTGTTGATGGCCAGCAGGCGATTGATGCTGCTAAACAAGTAGCACCGGATTTATTTTTGTTAGACGTTCATATGAATCGTCTTGATGGTTATGAGACCTGTGAAATTATAAAACGTGATGAACGGCTTGAA
>JAOUMX010000125.1 GCA_029881275.1 Gammaproteobacteria bacterium
CTGGGATCCAACGACAAAAATTCATGCACAGATTTACTGGGGACGCACGAACCAGGAATTTATTAATGATGGCGAATCATTACAGGATGACGGCATTCACTTTCTTATCAGTGGCAACCTGATCGAGTGGTAGTAAAGCCAGCTGGATCAGGTTGAGTATTTAAAAAAAGTTAACTGACAGTTTTCTATAACCAGTTACCAATTAGAATAAAGGGCGCCCAGTAACTTGGATGTTTAAAGCGAGGGTCTTTAATCATTGCTAACTGCGCCATTTGCAGCGCTTTTGCTTTTGAAATTCCAGAATCTTTTAGATTGTTATAGAAGTCTCTGATGAGTAGAGATGACGCCTGGTCATTAATGTACCACAATGTCGCAAGCGCACTTCTCGCCCCTGCTTTAACCGCAATACCACCCAGTCCCAGAGCCGCCTTATCATCACCGACAGCAGTCTGACATGCACTAAGAGTTAATAACTCAACAGGGTTCTTCAGGTAGGTTGTGCTGGCCATGTAATTTTCCAGCGAATCCATGTTGATTTTGCCATCATAGGTTAACAGGAAAGTATCACGTACATCTTTCTGAAATTTACCATGAGAGGCCACATGAACAATAGAATAAGGTTGTGTACCCAGTTGCTGTTCAATGTTGGCCTGAGTAAAAGCGGTATTTTTCAGTATTGATGCATCAAACAGTTCATCCAGTCGGCTAACTTCGGCTGCTACATCCGGCAATGGTGGAAAACCCTGAACACCATCAGTGAGGCCGGCCACCAGCAACTTGAGATTGTCTCGAGGTAATGGCTGAGGGTCAGTCAGTGTTAAACCCGGTGTGGTTGCAATCGCATAACGTGCAATAATAAAGTCGTTGCCATCATAAAGGCTTGTGATCGGGATGGTACGTAAACCACCATCAGGTATAAACACCAGTGTATCGATGTTCTGAGATTCAAGATCTTTTTCCAGTGGCTGAATTAACCAGCTGTATATTTTCAATGCATGACGCTTGTACTGGTGAGTAGTACGTTTTTCTAAGCGCGCACGGAAATTATTAATTTCACTATTCAGTTCTTTTTCAGTAACCGCAATAGTATAGCGCTTCATACCATCAGGTAAGCTAAGTATGATCTCAAGACGGTCAGGAAAAATAACAGGATAAATAGCAGCCGTGCGTTCACCTATATCATCTATACCCTTTGTTTTTTTCTGCAGCGCGACGACACAATCATCGCGGAAGTAATCTTCGAGTTCAGCGCTTTTGAGCATTTCTACGGTTGCGCGAACCTGACGTAATCCTTGTTCAATTTTATTTTTGTCTTTGCTGCTTTCTATGCTTTTCAGGATTAGATCCGCAAGATCCATATATAACCGGCCTGCATCACTTCTGAAATCGCCCTTGCTCTTCAGCTGGCTGGCAGCAATAACGTGTCTAATTTGTTGTAGATCATCAACCGCACGCTGGTATGCATTAATGGCCTGATCAATATGACCCTGTGCTTTTAATAAACGCCCTTCCTGCCATTTCCAGCGGTAACTTATTTCAGGTGCCTGTGTTCCTCGCAGGTAATCCGATGCTTTGCGTGTGTAGTTGATGGCATCATTTATATTACCGGTCTGTTCATTGAGTTCACCCAGATAGCCATAAGCAAATGACATAGCTCTTTGATCGCCCGTCGTAACGGCGATATTCGCGGCTGATTTCAGTGTGCCGGATGCCAGTTTTTCTAATTTGTTTGTTGATGTTTTATTAGTTCGATTCAGTTGGTCATAGAGACGACCAATACTGATTAAAATATAGGCCTTCTCATGTGAAGCGGTAAGTGCTTCAGCCTGTTCACCTGCAATTTTTAGTTGTTGTATGGCATTTTCAGTATCATTGCCATCAATCATTGCTCTGGCGATATTAACTGAGCCCTTGGCAATCTGATTATTATCCCCGGCCGTTCTGGCATCGGTTATAGCCTGCTGATAAGCAGCAATGGCAGCTTTATAATTACCCTGTAAAGCCAGCAAATAGCCCAGATTATTTCCTGCAGTTGCTGCAGAACTTAGATTCCCAGCCTCTCTTTCTTCATTAATCGTTTTTTCGAGTAATTCACGTGCCTCACTGCTACGACTGGATAACATGAATGCTGTGCCGAGACTGCTTGCAATACGGTTCGCCAGTTGTTTGTTATTTGAGGTTTCAGCCAGTTCCAGCGCCTGTTTAAGACTGGTTACGGCTTTATAGTTCTGACCTAGAGCCAGATAGGCCTCAGCCTTATAATGTAGCGCCTGTGCCTGGCCATTTTTATCACCAGATAATCTATAGCCCTCTAGTGCACGGTTCCAGGCTGCAAGCGCTTCTTCATAACGACCCTTGTTAAAATTATCGCGACCTGTATTGATCTGATTTGTGTTAGTGACAACAGAAGGAATTTCAGCAATGGCTAATATTGAAGCACTAAAAAACAAACTGAATAAGAGAATAATAATTTTTGGAATGAAGCTTGTTTTCATTTTCAGGTCCCTATTGGCTAACGATTCCAGGAAGTATAAAAGTACCATATTTACAGGAAAAAGTACCTATTTCAATCAGATTTTAATAGGCCTGAAAGCGATAGTTTATTTGAGAAAAAGATAATATTTAGAGTCTCTTATACTAAGTAAAATGTGATACATCAAAACATAATCCGGATATGTTAATTCGAAAAAAACATTATCCCTGTTTTTGATTAGTCGGTGAGTTTATATATCGAAAACCTGACCATGCTGCAGCATTTTTGGTGCTCTATTTTGAAGTAGCTCATTTAGCTGATTCATAATCGATTGTTCATCGCCTGGCTTCATATGTACGATATAGAGATCAGGCTGATGTTTAAGTTTGGCCAGATCTTCTGCCAATGTGGAAGGTCGATGATGCCCCGCTATTTCACCAAGATTTACTTCCTGATCCGGGTAAGAACATTCTACAAAAAGAATATTCAGCTCCGGGTAAGAATTAAGTACCCGCCAGAATTCATCTGTATTTTTTGTATCCCCAGAAAATGCAAAAGAACCACCATCAGGTGATTGTATTCGATATCCGAGAGCAGGCTGTGTATGCGTTACTGAAACAGGTTCAATAATACGATTGTTCAGTTTGATCTGTTGTCCTGGTGTTATTACATTGTAATTAATAACAGGATTAATTTCGTCAGGAAGTCTTGAAAAATCGGGCCAGATTTTCCAGTTAAAAATATAATCACGAAGCATACTCAATGTTTCTTGCTGAATATGAATAGTAATTGGATTAGTGACCAGGGTATTAAATGCAGAATCGACAAGAAAAGGAATAAAGGCAATATGATCAAGATGTGCATGAGTAATAAAGATGTGACGAATACTGGCCATCTCATCCATAGTCAGATCGCCAACACCTGAACCACAGTCAATTAAAATGTCATTGTCAATTAATATAGATGTTGTACGTAGACCCGCCCCTATTCCACCGCTACAACCTAGAACCCGTATTTTCATATTATTTTATTCATCCAGAATAAGCATACATTGACTGTTATATAATTCAGCAGTTGAGTCAAGTGTAACAGGCATGTATGTCAAGTTATATGAAGATGAATACTTATTGGCTAATATGTTTCCAGCCTAATAAATATTGATCTAACAGCCAGTAAATATCTGATTTCTTAATTAATTCGATCTTTCTTGCATAGTTACCTGGCCATAAGTCATTAGTATAATTTTGTTCGCCAACTTCTATAAAGCCATTCTTATAATCCACATTTAATACCACAGCAACGTGACCGGTATTATTAAATTCTTTACTATATATTAACAAATCACCCACCTGAGGGGCCTGTTTTGAACCATTTAAATGTGACTCAAGTTGCAGCGTTATGTTTGTATTTACGTCAGTTAAATTATTAATTTTATCCCAGATATCAGCAGCTGTATCGACATCACCATAGACTGCACCTTTGTTGATTAGCAACCATCGTCGTGCATATTCAACACATTGCCATTTAATGCCTGTATATGTATTTTTCAAGTTATTAGGTTCGAATATTACACATCCGGAATTGCAATTAGAATAAGCTTCTATACCTCGTTTCGACACGCCCAGAACTGTGCCATAAGGTGATATACAATTAGTATTGCAGGCGACAGGTAATTCTTTTATATTGCCTGCAAACGCAGTGTTTAAGATAAGTGCAAGCAGGATAGATGAAAATAGTTTACTGGATAGATTAATTATTTTCATGAATGTACATTAACCCTGAGTATCCTTACGTGTAAAATCATCCATTAATCTAATTAAATGGGAACATTCGCATGGGCGCTGACATTCGGTTCATGTCATGCCCCATAGAACCAATATTGCCGTTTAACCAGTGAATTTGCTGATTCATCCCCTGCATTTCGTGCTGCATTGCAGTTACAGAAGTAGTCATAGTAGGTAATGACTGCATGTTCTGACTCATTTCGGCAACGTGCGATTCCATTTTTTGAACACTTGTCGACATAACATCCATTCGTAAAAGCATGCGAGACATATCTTTATTTAATGAAGCAGTTAGATACACAATAGCCAGGCTGAGCAGACTAACGGTTATTGCACCTACGCGAATAATCTGTGAAGTACGGCGTCCAATTCGAATGCTTAACTCATCTCTAAGACGCATGGCCTCATGGAAATCCTCCATTGTCTTTTCCACAATCAAGGCAATATCACGAGTACTGGTCTCGTCAACTGCTTCCCTGGTTTGAGTCTCTTTCATAGTTAAACTATTCCTTTTAAATAATTTTTTTAAGTTAGCACTCTACAATAATATATAGAATATCTGGCCTTTTTAACCTGATTCAATAACAGTTGCCAGAATAATTTTATATGCAAAAAAAGCAGGTTAATCTATTTTAAAGCCGGCATCCCAGTTGTGCTGAAACTGATTTAATGCTCCCCAGTAATTTCACTTATTGGGCTGTAATAAATATATTAAAGTAATAACCAGTTAGATTTATTGAGCCTGCACGAATGATGGCAATCCAGCGAACCAGTTATGAGTGCAACACCCGCTATCAATCTAATATTGATTGATAGAAATATAAGTTTAAAAGTCCCAACCCAGAAAATGAGCAAGTATCGCACCTTAATTAACTGCCCATATACTAAGGAATAGCGTAAATGTAAAATATTCTGACACTCATAAAAGCACTAACTTTCTGCTTATCACCAGCCAAAATAAGTACTTTCTTATATACCTCAAATTCCCCTATTTTTGACAACCATTTAACAGACCGTCTGCTGGCTAATTAGTAAGAGTCTCAGATAAGCTTCCCAATATTACACAAATATACAGAAGATCGACAGATGAAGATGCAGATGATTTATGTGAAATATTCACATCTCTGATAAGATACGGCTATTAAAGCTCTATTCATAATATGAACGGGTAAAACACCCCATACGCTTAAGCAAATGATATGAAAATACTCGAGGTCAACAGTCTTGTTTCAAGTGAGAACGAACTTCTTGAACAACTGCATTTACTGACTTCATTGCTGCATGAGTTTTCATCATCCATTGATCTTGAGACTACCCTGAAACATACGACCCAGCTCATAAAAAAGCACCTGAATGCTGAAGGTGTTTCATTATTCTTTCTTGATAACGATGATAAAGAGCTAGTCTGTCGAATCTGCACATCAGAACCCGATATTACAGGAATACGGTTAAAAGCAAGTAAGGGCATTATCGGGCGCACACTGCGTGAAAATACTACACAAATAGTTCGTGATGCCGCCAGAGACCCGGATTTTTTTAATGGTGTTGACGAAAAAAGTGGTACAACCACAAAATCTGTTCTTTGCTCACCCCTGCAGATCAAAAACCATAAATTTGGCGCACTTGAAGTTATTAACAAAATCAGTGAAGACGGTTTATTTAATTCTCAGGATAGAGACCTACTCAGTGTACTGGCAAATGCCGCAGCCATGGCCATTTACAATGCCCGGTTAGTAGAAGAACTGCTTGAACAGGAACGCATTAAACGTGACCTGGAACTCGCCAGAATAATTCAAACCGCATTGCTACCGGACAATATCGAAAATCAGATGATATTTGGCATTAACATACCTGCTCGAGAACTGTCAGGTGATTTTTATGACTATTTTCAGATAGCGGATGGTCGTATTATTTTTAATCTTGGTGATGTAGCCGGAAAAGGTGCGAATGCCGCATTGCTAATGGCAAAAACCACATCGCTATTTCGCTGTTTGGGTAAAAATATTACAAGTCCGGCAGAATTGTTATCTATCATTAATAATGAAATTTATGCAAACATAACACACGGCCTGTTTGTAACCATGATAGCAGGCATATATGACCCAAAAGAAAAACGTATTACCTTGGCAAATGCGGGGCACCAGCCTCCCATCCATGTCTCTGAGAAACAAAACATTACAATTCTTGAAACATCGTCTCCTCCGCTAGGCGTGGTAGCAAATACCAGATTTGAAGAATACAACATCAGTCTCAACAATGGCTCGTTCTATGCGTTTACCGATGGACTGACCGAATTTGAACAACAGCCCGGCCAGCCATCCGGTGAAGATGGCGTGAAACAGGCAATCATCCACTTTTCATCCACACCTGCTGCTGATCGTTTAAAAAAAATAATCTCACAGATTACAAACCGGAATCTGGATTCACCCGGACATCTAATGGATGATATTACTATGCTACTTATCGATGGTAATAATTTAAATTGATTAACCTTTATGCTTATTTTATCGTATAAAACAAATAAACACTTTCAAAACTCAGGTATCTAGTACTATGCATGAAACACTAAAACATACGCCTTTATTCGTATCATTACCAAATGATGAATTAGAAAAACTGGCAACAAAAACGAATACAAAAACATACAAAAAAAACACTGTCGTTGTCAGCAAAGATGATCACACAGATTCACTGTATATTATTCTGGAAGGCAACATCAAAATTTATCTTGATGATGAACAGGGCAAAGAGGTAATCATAAATATTATGAGCGCTGGTGAATATTTTGGTGAGCTAGCCTTAATTTCCGGTAAACCAAGGTCCGCCAACGTTATGGCAATGGCCCCCTGCAAACTTGCTATTATCTCTAAAGCAGATTTTATGGAATGCCTGACAAACAACCCTTCACTTTCATTCAATATCATTCAGGCATTAATCGACCAGGTCCACAATCTCACAGAAAATATCAGCAGTCTGGCATTACTAGATGTGTATGGAAGAATTGTACAAACATTAAATAAAAATGCTGTTGAAAAAGATGGGAAACGCATGACAAACCCGATGACGCATCAGGATATTGCCAATATGATTGGTTCATCAAGAGAAATGGTAAGCAAAATATTAAAAGACCTGAGAGTCGGTGGCTATATAACCACGGATGGAAAATCCATCATTATTGAACGTACCTTGCCCACTGGGTGGTAATTGAACAATCACAAATTTAATTTAACATTTCAAAAAGCAAGTTTCACTATAAAGTGCAGAGATAATAATCAGTACATCACCTGCCAGTCTCTTAGTAATTTAATCAGCTCTGGGCTAACTTGTCTTATCTCAGCAATATTTCCAGGTTGTTCTACAGCAGACCCAAAACAAGATTCATGCTCTGAATTCAGGTCACAAGGAGCGACATTCAATGGGAATATAGATATGCCTGAAGACATCAAAAAGACCATGTGTTATCGGCGATAATTGAGACTGTGAATCCTCATAAAAATAAATCAATCGAGTCTGGCCATTTTTGTTTTCTAGCATGCAATTCATTAATCACAGGTAAATGTTCTAATACCTGCCAATACAAAACCTATACCCACAAGCATCCCTAACAAAGAGCCCGCATTAACTGAACCCGCATTGAAGAGAAGAAATATCATAAATAACAGCCCACCCCCCAGGATCAGGTAAATAGATATTACGAGGGCAGCCAATGGCAGACCAAGACGAAGTTTTCTTGCCACGCTAGTGAGTACACACCAGTAGGTATAAATAAGTGCCAGGGTAATAATGGCGAGTATGATCATTGAGATGATGGACATTGTCTTTCCTGATATCTTAATTACGCAATAAAGCAATGCTTCAACAATACTCCAATTTCTGCTCAAATATGACTGAGCGATAGACGAAATTGTCGTTTTACTGATCTAGAGCAAACTATCGTAGTTTAGATTCTTATCTAAAGAATGATGGTGTATTAAGTATACTCGG
>JAOUMX010000014.1 GCA_029881275.1 Gammaproteobacteria bacterium
TCAGGAAAAATCTTTAATCATAAAAATACGTTCTTTAATGGACCAGCACCGAAATACGGCCAAACTTTACCTCGGTGGTGTGCCGATGATTGTCGCTGATTCGATTTCTTTCATTCAACATGACCTGGAGACCTTTGGCATAGGCGTAGTTCTTTTCATCATTATTATTCTCGCCGTCGCCTTTAAAAAACCACGCTGGGTCATATTGCCGATGTTCACCTGCCTGCTTTCCGGCATCATAATGATCGGATTACTGGGCCTGCTGGAATGGCGCGTCACCGTTGTTTCATCCAATTTTATTTCGATTTTGTTAATTATTACCCTGTCACTGGTAATTCATTTAATTGTTCGCTACCGGGAACTACAAACCGGAAATGATCAACTTAACCAGTTTGAACTGGTGTCAGAAACAGTACGTTCAAAATTTTTACCTTCGTTTTATACAGCCATCACTACCATGGTTGCATTCGGTTCCCTGCTGGTCAGTGGAATAAGACCCGTTATCGACTTTGGCTGGATGATGGTAATAGGCATATTCATTGCCTTTGTACTAACATTTACTTTTTTTCCTGCCATTTTATTGCTCTTTAAACCTGGAAAAAAACCACAGCTTAACGACATGACAGGCGTCATCACCAGCAGTATGGCGACTTTTATTAAACGTTTTAATGCTCCAACAATTGCTTTATATGTTCTGTTAGTCATCTGCGCCATTTACGGCCTGACACAATTAACCGTTGAAAATCGTTTTATTGATTACTACAAAGAACATACAGAAATTTATCAGGGCATGGAACTAATTGATAAAGAACTGGGCGGCACAACCCCACTGGATATTATTATTGATGCACCCCCCTCATTCTTTGTACAGCAGGAAGTAGACACCAGCACTCAACAAGCAGATGACGAACTCGACCTGTTACTTGAAGACGATAGTGAAGCAGGTATAACAACCACCAGTTACTGGTTCAACTATAACAAAATGTACCAAATCAGATCGATCCATGAATACATGGACTCATTACCAGAAACAGGAAAAGTTTTGTCTATCTATAGTTCCATATCCATGCTGGAACAACTGAAAAACAACCAGGATCTGGATGATTTCTTTTTATCAATTATTTACAAACGTGTTCCCGATGATATTAAAGATGCATTGATAAGACCCTACTTGTCTGCAGATGGTAATCAGATCAGATTCAGCATACGTATATTCGAATCTGAAAAATCATTACAACGCGACAAATTTCTAAACGACATCCAGACACAGTTAACTCAGAAAATTGGATTAGAGAAAAACCAGGTAAATTTAACCGGTATGGTGGTGCTTTATAACAACATGCTACAGAGCCTGTATACTTCACAAATTCTGACCATTGGGGTTGTCTTCCTTGCCATTCTCATTATGTTTATCATTCTGTTTCATTCATTCTGGCTGGCGATTCTGGCCATTATTCCGAACATGGTTGCTGCCTCAACTGTATTGGGACTAATGGGTTTAATGGGTATACCACTGGATATTATGACAATAACCATTGCCGCTATCTGTATTGGTATTGGAGTTGATGACACCATCCATTATGTACACCGTTACAAGGAAGAATTTATACAGGATTTTAATTACTGGGCCACAATTAAACGCTGTCATACCAGTATAGGCAGGGCCATGTACTATACTACCTTAACCATCACTTTAGGCTTCTCGATTCTGGCTTTATCAAATTTTATTCCCATGATTTATTTTGGCGTACTCACAGGTTTTGCCATGATGGTGGCTCTGCTGGCCAACCTCACATTACTCCCATTACTGATTGCTATTTTTAAACCGCTGCCCCTCAAAACAGCTTAAGTAATAAAAAGGGGCGATATATATCGCCCCTTTTCTGTATCACAAAAGTAATATTATTTTATAATGCTATTTCCTTAGTCCAGCTTACGGTCAGACGCATATCATCTGCATCGGCAGCTGATTGATCATTTTTTTCAACAGCAAAGCTGATATCATCTTTTGACATTCCCACTCTCAGGTGCATGTAATCTTCATTGAATGGACTATCAAACTGGTAATTACCGACTAACGCATCCACTGTTAAACCTTTTTTAACTTCAAATTTACCTGAAGCAAACATATAAATATCACTGTCATCACCACCGGCATCGGAATTAATGGTAAAGGCCAGTCCAAAATTAAACTGTTTAACACCAGCATTTACATAAAGCTCAGTAAAGTCGACATTATTATCAACCGGATACATATGCATGATCAGACCCGCATCATAACCAATCTGGCCTGACTTGCCGGCAAAGCCCGCATACAGATCATGTTTATAACTGTTATTTGCCATGTTTGAAAACCAGGTTCCTGCATAAAGACCCGACTTATCTTTAAAATCAATACCGCCACTGACAGCTGATTCATCATCAGTCTGAGTGACACCACGCCAGATATAATTATTGCTTACGCCAATATTACCTGTTAACTCTGCCATTGCAGATCCGGCAAATAAACAACTGCTTATGCCTGCGATACCCAGCCACTGTGTTTTAGTCATTATAAGTTCTCCAGTTCAAACATAATTTTATTAAAAAGTCTCAAATGTTAATTATAAATACAAACAGCATTCTCCAATTAAGATCTGGTTCACAACATAGTACAACTACTGCATCTCAATCAATTCCAGTGCATTACCATCATAATCTCTACAAAAAACAGCTTTGCGCCCCGATCTGCTTCGTGTGTACATAATATTGCTTTGTTCAAGCCGCATCTCTATGGCCGCAATGTCATCAACAACAACGGCCATGTGTCGATCACGGCCACCATGCGCGGGTCGCCCCTCAACTGGATCCGGGTTGGGCAATTCAAGCAAATGGATTTGTTGCCCGCCAATATTCACCCAGGCACCCGGATAACCCAGCTCCGGCCTTGAGCCATCCAGCTCCAGACCCAGAATCCGAATATAGAAATCCAGAGCTTTTTCGGTATTTTTTACCAATAAACTGACATGATGAATTGATAAAACAGCCACTTTCATCTCCTTAAGATGTATAATCTGCCCTCGTTTTCACAAGTCCAAGAACCAAGTTTACATGAATCCTGATCTTAATCGCCTGCAACCCTACCCATTTGAGAAGCTGGCAGATCTAAAAAAAGGCATTACACCCCATTCTGATAATGCCCATATAGCACTCTCCATTGGCGAGCCCAAACATCAGCCTCCAGGTTTTGTACTGGACAAACTAACCAGTTCCCTGGCCACAGCCGGTCAATACCCTTTAACAAAAGGCAGCCTGGAACTGCGCAAGACCATTGCCAACTGGCTAGTATCACGCTTCAAGCTTGATCAGAATGATATTAATCCGGAAACACAGGTCATACCGGTTAATGGCACAAGGGAAGCCCTGTTTGCCTTTGCTCAGGCAATCATCGACCGCAATAATAACCCGCATATATTAATGCCCAACCCTTTTTATCAGATTTATGAAGGGGCTGCTTTTCTGGCAGGTGCGACACCGGTGTTTTATAACACCACCAAAGATACAGCGTATTTACCTGACTTTGAGGCTGTTCCAGAATCAGACTGGAAACGCTGCCAGCTACTTTATATCTGCACACCCGGCAATCCAACAGGCGCGATAATACCAAAACAGCAACTTAAAGCACTGATTGAAAAAGCCGAACAATATGATTTTATTATTGCTTCGGACGAATGTTATTCTGAAATTTATTTTGATGAAAACAACCCACCACCCGGCTTACTGGAAGCGGCCAAGGAAATGGGCAACGACAGTTTCAAGCGTTGTATCGTATTCCATAGCCTGTCGAAGCGCTCAAATTTACCCGGTTTAAGATCAGGTTTTGTTGCCGGTGATGCGAATATCATTAAATCCTTTTTTAAGTACCGCACTTATCATGGCTGCGCCATGCCACCACCGACACAGGCTGCCAGTATCAGCGCCTGGTCTGATGAAGCGCATGTATTAAATAATCGGCTGTTATATAAAACTAAATTTAATGCTGTCCTGGAAATACTTTCACCTGTACTGAATGTTACACTACCCGACGCAGGCTTTTATCTCTGGACAGAAACACCGATTCTAGATACTGAATTTAGCCGTAACTTATTTGCCGATCAAAATGTAACTGTTTTACCCGGCCAATTTTTATCCCGTGAAAGCAACAATATTAATCCCGGGAAAAATCATATTCGAATGGCACTGGTTGCAACCACTGAAGAAACTGTTGAAGCCGCTATTAGAATTCGTCAATTTGTAGAAAAACTGTAATCGGAGAGACCGATGGAAGATTTAAAAAATATTATCGAAGAAGCTTTTGAACGTCGTGCAGATATTACACCTCGTAATGCCGAAGCTCATGTTAGCGAAGCTGTGGAACAGGTTATTGCCATGCTGGATTCTGGCACGGCTCGAGTTGCCGAAAAACAGAACGGTGACTGGGTAGTTAATGAATGGCTAAAAAAAGCCGTACTACTATCATTTCGCATTAATGATAATGAATTCATTAAAGGCGGCTTCACAAATTATTATGACAAGGTATCTTCAAAATTTGCCGATCATAATACTCGCGACTTTCGTGACTCAGGTGTACGCGTAGTACCACCTGCCACCGCACGTCGTGGCTCCTACATCGCACCCAGCGTTGTGCTCATGCCCTCTTATGTCAACATCGGTGCTTATGTAGATTCCGGCACCATGGTAGACACCTGGTCAACCGTAGGATCCTGTGCTCAGATCGGTAAAAATGTGCATTTATCAGGCGGCGTTGGTATTGGTGGCGTACTTGAGCCATTACAGGCATCTCCCACGATCATTGAAGATAACTGTTTTATTGGCGCTCGCTCAGAAGTTGTTGAAGGCGTAATTGTTGAAGAAGGTTCTGTTATTTCAATGGGCGTTTACATTGGAAAGAGCACCAAAATCTACAACCGTGAAACCGGTGAAGTCACCTACGGTCGCATTCCTAAAGGCTCAGTTGTGGTATCTGGCAATCTGCCATCAAAAGATGGCAAATACAGTCTTTATTGCGCGGTGATTGTAAAACAGGTTGATGAAAAAACACTTAGTAAAGTCGGTATTAACGAACTACTACGTGATATCGATTAATACTATTTTCCGCAAATGCACGCCAATAAAAAATAATTAACTGGCGTTCATTTGCGGGTTTATTTTCTGACACATGATTACACTCTACGGCATTCCAAACTGTGACACCATAAAAAAAGCCCGTACATGGCTGGACAACCAGGGTATTGAATACATTTTTCATAATTACAAGAAACTTGGCATTACTGAAAAACAGCTAAAACAGTGGATCAAACAACTGGGCTGGGAAACATTACTCAATAAACGTGGCACCACCTGGCGCCAACTGGATGAATCCGTCAGAGAATCCATCAACGAGACCACCGCTGTTCAGATTATGATGGCTAATCCGAGCATCATAAAAAGACCTGTACTTGATACCAATGGAAAAATAACAGCCGGATTCACGGAACAGGACTATAAAAAAATATTACTGTAATCATTCAGTCATCGAGGCATATCTGATACTGGAAAGTAAAGAATCATAATCATCATCCTGATCAGGATCCTCAATTCTTCGCTCATGATCAATATTAATTTTATTTTCCTCTACGACCGGAACCGGTACCACTATACTCTCTGTTGCTGTTTTCTTTCTATCTTCTCTGGAACCAAATTCCTGCTTGATTTTCTGCTCAAGATTTTTCAGATTACGTTGCTGAATCAACGCCGTTAATTTCTCCAGATCATCAACATCATCATTTACACAACACAATAAAGCTTCCTGTTCATGGTCGTTTTTATCAGTAGAAAGATAATTTTCAACCTGATACATCAGATGCAGAGTTGTTAGCAATTCACGCATTTTACTTTCAGATAATGGCGCCAATTCCAATGACTGATATAAGGTACTAATCGCATCAAAAGGATATTCCTTATATTTTGCAACATAGGCATTCACCAACGAACAAAGATAACGTGCAGCAGACGCTTTATCACTATCATTAAAATTACTTTCATATGTCAGCTGCAGAACCCGCAGCAGATCTTTCACCTGATCGACAGGAATTTCATTGGCTTCCAGCGCATGATTGAGAACTTTTGTTGCATTGACCGGATAAGACTTAAAGCGCCTAAGATAAGCGTCCATAAACCCTGTCATCATATCCATCAACTCATCTTTGCTGCTAGTAGTATCCTCTATATAAGCCAGCACAGCTTTACGATGGTCATTCGGTGACAGCTGTTTCTCAGCTTCATCAACATTTTTCGGCCTGCTAACATCTGCTTCCGTCTGATCAGAGAAATCAGGGCTCTCACTTTTAAGTACCTGATCCTTCCATTGGCTGCTCAGGGTCTGATCAACTGGAACATCAATTTTTTTGTCTATGACATCCGCCAGTCTATAAAAACAATTACTGGAAGCTGAGGTAGGCCGGTATTGAATAACAGGTCGCTGTAAACAGACCGCCGAGGGTAATAAATCATCTTTTAATACCGTGCCGAGAAACACGGGTCTATAGCCAAGATATTTTTCAACAGCATCAGCAAATCTGATAAATATTTTCTGTGATCGTTGTTCTGTGCTTACAGCATTAACAACAATATTAACTTTTTTACTATGACCGCGTCGTTTCAATACTCTTAACAAGGAAAAAGCATCGGTCAGTGAGGTTGGCTCTGGCGTAATCACAACAATGCTTTGATGAGCAGACTCAACAAATGACAGTACCGTGGTATCTATGCCCGAGGATGTGTCAACAAACAAATAGTCAAAATCATTTTCCAGGGTTTCAAGGGCCTTGATCAGGCGCTTCTGAGCCCTTGGTTGCATGCCAACAAAATCGGCGATTCCTGACGCACCTGGCACAATATGAAGACCGGATTTCTGTAGCATGATCTCATGTATGCTTTTTTCACCGCTAAGAACATGCTGGAGTGTATATTCCGGAGTCACCCCCAGTAATATATTAATATTTGCCAGATTGGAATCGGCATCGAAGAGACAGACTTTATAACCTTTCTGCGAAAGGGCTATTCCAGTATTAACGGTAATACTGGTTTTTCCAACCCCACCTTTACCGCTGGTGACTGCAATTATTTTGGGTGATGATCGCTTCAAACCCGCACTAGATAACATTAGATAGCATTTTCCATAAAAACTTAAGGTTTTATCCCCACTTCTCCATCTGGAGCAGAGTAACTTTTAACAATAAATTCAGTAAGTTATATAAATATCAACAAGATCCGTCCAGTGCTAACAATATCATATAATCGACCAATTACCGATATACACTGACTCAAAAGCAACCTTATTCTGCAAATTATCAATCTCAATTAAACGTTGTTTTCTGTAACTAAAGAAATTTATTTATCAGGAGCAGGAGCGATCCACATTGACAAGCCCAAAAAATGCAATATTATTAATAAGATGCGAGAAATAGCCACCAAATTACTTGAGGAAACAGAGGTAAACAAATTACCTTCCTTGCCTCATGTGCTAATTAAACTGCTCAGCGCCTGTCGTGATGAGGATGTCAGCTTTGATACTGTGACTGACATTATCAATAAAGACGCCGGACTTTGTGCAAAAGTAATTTCGGTTGCCAACTCCCCCGTCTACTGCCACACACGTAATTTAACATCATTTAAACACACGCTAATGTACCTTGGCCTTGATACTATCAAGTCCATAGCCATTACCGCATCGGTTCAGCAGTTTTTTTCCAAATACAGCAGCCATAAAAGCAAGTTCCTCAAAGATTTCTGGAAACACGCCTTAAGCTGTGCCGTTATTGCCAGATCACTGGCTAAACTGACCAGCTACAAATGCGCTGAAGAAGCTTATCTGGCTGGTTTATTACATGATATTGGCAAACTGGTACTGGAAAACAATGCCCATTTTGATTACAGCAAAATTGATCACGCTAATCATCCATCTGAAGAATTATTGTTGATCGAGAAACAGCATTTTAATATTTCACATGATGAACTGGGTGGAATGCTACTTACCCGATGGGACATAACCGACAGCATCAGTGATGCGGCAAAATTTCATCATGCTGACATTGAAGGCATTCAGGAAGCTCACCAGCTTACCAAGATCATCAACCTTGCCAACAAACTGGCATTAAATACAACAGAACAAAATAATTCACCCTTCGAATATGCACATAGACTGTTTGATATATCTGAATCATTAATCAATGATATGGTCAGCAATGCCAATGAAGAAGTATCCAAAGTTGCCAGATCATTAAATATTGATATTGGCAATGATGACAACAAGCAGATTGAACTAGCACAGGAAGTCAGGGATATTGCCTATAGTGAAGGCAGTGACCTGCCGCTGGAAGAAAATGAAAATAACTCGATTTACGCTTCCATACAAAAATGCACCATGCTATTACTGGGCATACGTAAAAGCATCGTTTTCACTTATGATAAAAACAACAATACAATATCAGCACCGCATACGCAGGCACTTGTTGAAAATAATTTCATCACCGACTTAACTATTCCATTAAATTCAAATAGTTTATTAAGCAAATCATTAAGTAATAACAGTATCTTAGATTCGTTCACCACCAAAGAACCCGGCAAGTTGACCGTTGTAGACCAGCAACTTATTGGACTGCTAAAAAGCGAAGGCATATTGTGCATACCCGTTAAACAGCACCATGAACCCATGGCTATTCTTGCCTGTGCTGTCAACCACATGAAATGTGCTGAACTCAATAAAAACAGAAATTTATTAATTACGTTTTCTACCCAGATCGCCAACAGCATTGAAGAATCACGAAACAAGTCGGCCACGATTCAACAATTAGTAGATGACAACCAGTCGCTTTTCATAACAAAAGCCAGAGAAATCATTCATGAAACTAATAACCCATTAAGCGTTATTAGAAATTATTTACAGATACTGGGCAAAAAGCTTAACACCAACGACCCAGCGCAGGATGACATCAATGTCATCAAGGAAGAAATTGACAGAGTTGGCAGCATAATTCTACGCTGCGCGGACGACACTACCGATAGCAATGAAACCAGAAATCAAAAACTTAATATCAATGAAGTTATTTCAGATCTAAATAAGATATTTGAATCTTCACTGTTTTCTACACACGGAATCAAATCAATACTCGAGCTTGATGAAAACATAAAATCGGTCGCTCTGGAGAAAAATTCAATAAAACAGATTATTACTAATCTGATAAAGAATGCAGCTGAGGCCATTACAACAGATGGCCTGATCAACATAGCTACAAGAATAGTGAATGTTAATGGTAGAACATTTATTGAAATAGAAATAAAGGATAATGGACCAGGAATAAGTGAAAATATATTAAAGGATCTTTACTCACCAGTAAACAGCACAAAGGGAAAATCACACTCAGGCCTGGGCTTAAGTATTGTAAAAAACCTGATAGATAAAATGAACGGTTCAATTACGTGCAGAACAGGCAAAACAGGTACCACGTTTAATATACTTTTCCCTAAATAATTAGAACATATACTGGGTAAATAAAAATGTCAGAAAAAAGACCGAACACTATAGAACAGAAAAAAAATGTCAGGCATTTATCTGAATTTACTGAAAACATCCTTATCGTGGATGATGAGCAACGACATCTGAATAGCCTTAGAGAATTAATGGCTGACAATGGATTCAATGTTGAACTTGCGCATAATGGTGAAGAAGCGATTAATCGTATAAAAACCAAAACCATTGGCCTGCTCCTTCTGGATCTAAATATGCCAGATATGAGTGGCAATGAAGTCATGGACTTCATTAAAACCAACAAAATAAACACCACTGTCATTGTTGTCAGTGGTGAATCATCATTTGAAGCTGCCAATAGCGCACTAAAACATGGCGCTTACGACTACATTAAAAAACCTTATACAACAGAAGCACTGATTAATTCGGTTAAAAACGCACTTAAGAAACGTCAGTTAGAACACGACAATCTGCAGATGCAGGCAAAATTACTGGAGTCTGAAAAATTACATCGTTATCTGGTAAATAAATCCCCGGACATCGTCTACATGCTTGACACCAATGGTCGATTTACTTTTGTGAACAAACGTATAGAAACATTACTGGGCTATCAGAAAGAAGATCTACTTGGTAAACACTATACCAGCATTATTCATGAAGACGATCATGAGAAAGCCAAACATACCTTTAATGAACGTAGAACAGGTGAACGCGCAACAACCAATGTAGAACTCAGATTCAGATGCAAAAATAATGATTGCGCTCCCCGACATTTCGAAACCAGCATCATTCCAATTGAAATCAGTGCAGTCGGCATATACAACACTAAAAACGACCTGCCTAATAATAAATTTCTCGGAACCTATGGGATTGCACGAGATATTACCGAGCGGGTAGAAGCCGAAGAAATCATACGGTTTCAGGCATACCATGATATGTTAACTCGATTACCCAATAGAACTTTACTTAAAGACAGATTAAATCAGGCCATTTCCCATTCCAGAAGAAACCATAGCAAGTTAGCCGTTATGTTTCTGGATCTCGACCGATTCAAGGTTGTTAATGACACACTGGGACATTTAATTGGCGATCAATTATTACAATCCGTTAGTGTACGGCTAAAAAAATGTCTTCGTGAAGGTGATACATTAGCCAGAATAGGCGGCGATGAATTCACTCTACTATTACCAGAAATTCATGGCCCTAAATGTTCTGAAATGGTTGCTGAAAAAATCATCAGCTCATTAGAACATCCATTCAATATTAATGGCCATGAGTTTTTTGTCAGCACCAGTATAGGCATTGCTCACTACCCTGATGATGGCTCCACCATGGAAACACTAATCAAGCATGCTGATATTGCCATGTACTCAGTTAAAGGTAACGGCAAAAATGGTTACAGATTTTATGCTGACCACATGAATGAAGTTTATTCAAATCATATGTCACTTGAAACTGATATGCGCCGCGCATTAAGTCAGGGACAATTTAAAATCAGCTATCAGCCTCAGATCAATATTGAAACAGGTGAAGTATTTGCCATGGAGGCATTGATACGCTGGGATCATCCTGAGCGTGGTTCTATTTCACCTTATGAATTCATATCACTGGCTGAGGAAACAGGTCTTATTCTACCCATAGGTGAATGGGTGCTACGTAACGCTTGTGCAGAGCTTAAACGCTGGCGTGAAGCAGGTTTATCAAACATCAGAATTGCCATTAATATTTCAGCCTGTCAGTTGGAACAGGATCATATTGTTAAAACCATCATTGATATTCTTCATGAAAACAATATTCCTGGCGAAATGCTTGAAATCGAGATTACTGAAAATGTCATCATGAAAGATATCGAGAATGGAATAAATAAACTAACTCAATTAAGCAACCACGGCATTAATATTGCCATAGATGATTTTGGTACCGGCTATTCTTCTTTAAGCTACTTAAAGAGATTACCTATCGATACTTTAAAAATAGACAGATCATTTGTTCATGACATGCAAAACAGTGATGAAGATGCCTCCATCATAAAAGCCATTATCGCCATGGCCAGAGGACTGGGATTAAATATTATTTCAGAAGGTGTTGAAACCAAAGAGCAACTGGAATTACTAAAAGCATGGCGCTGCAAAAACATGCAGGGCTTCCTGTTCAGTCGCCCCATTAAACAGAATGATGCTATTAATTTCCTCAAGTCCAGCGCAGAGAATACAGCAATTATGTTTGAAAAATGCAACACCAGCGCTGAACTTTAGAAGATACCGCCTGATTTATGCAGCCTTATCCTGCTTATGCATCATAATTAACAATGATGCTTCGTTATAACTGATACCACACAATTCAACTATTTCTTCGATACTACCACCTCGTTGTGCGAGGTGGATAGCTTGCGCATATGGCGACTGCGCCTGAATCTGCATTTGCATTTTATCAATGCGCTCACTCAATGTATGAAGATCTTTTTCCAGCTTAAGAAAACGACCACCCAGACCGATAGAACCGACATTTAACGCTGTAATTTCATCAAACAGATGATTGGAATTGACCTGCTTCTGAACCTGCTGTTCAAAAGCCATAATTTTATTTCGTGTCCAGACCCAGATAGCCAGGGAAGCTGTAAACAATAAACAACTAATTAATATAACCAGTGCATTCATTTTTCTATCTCCATTCAATATATGAGGAATGCACTGTGCCAGCGATTTTAGAAGGTCGACATATCTGCCCACTCATCTTCTGTTAGCAACTTGTTAAGATCAATCAGGATAAGCAACTCATCACCTCGACTGACCACACCCTCTATATAACGTGCCGTTTCATCATTACCAACATTGGGTGCAGTTTCAATTTCATTGCTGTAGATATCTACCACTTCTGAAACACTGTCGACAATAATGCCAACAGTCTGCTTGTCTGACTCAATGATGACAATTCGTGTTGAATCATCCATTTCCTTAGGCGATAAACCGAAACGCATTCGCGTATCAATAACAGTTACTACATTGCCTCGTAAATTGATAATTCCTACCACATAACTTGGAGCGCCTGGAACTGGGGCAATATCAGTGACTCTCAGTACCTCTTGAACCAGCATGACATTGATGCCATAAGTTTCAGCATCTAACTGGAATGTTACACATTGTCTATGCTCGGTATTACCGATAGCATTATCACTCATTTCAAGTGCTCCATAAATATATAAGCAGGTTATGTGCCAGATTTACCAGCCATTTCTATTTGTTATTTTAAAACAAAGTCTAGACCAGATGCGATTAAAAGTCAGTTGATAGAATATACTTTTAAGCGCTGATTTATTCTGTATTTTTTAGCTAACGCCCCTGCTCATTTAACATATCAGCAAAAGCATCCGTATCCATTAATGCGCAAAGATAATCCAGCGCTGTCCCCGCCAGCCAGGGTCGTTTCAGCTTATTTGTGCGCCACTTAACTTTATCTGCTGTTAACCAGATAACATCACCGATAGATTCACAGGCCAGCCCCCATTGGCCATCATTAACCAGTAGTATATGACTAAATCTATCATCCAGATTAGCTGGCAGACTATGACGACGGTTTTCTGGCAGAACCATCAATGCGGTGTCTATAACTTTGACGTTAGTGCCATGATTCTGTACCAGACCAAGATACCATTCCGTTTGATTAGGCGTCTCAACAATCCTGTCAGTCCATGGCATCACACTTTTCAACTTGATCAGTGGAACCGCCAGGGTCAGACCTGCCACCTTAAATAAAAGACATTGAAAAGGAACTGCCCCCCAGTCAGGTACAATACTGCCAGAAACGGTAATCGCTTGTTCAGCAACATCGGCAACGCTGGTTTCGGTAATTGATATCGCTTCAGCCGGTTCATCAATCACAGTTTCCGCTTCCGCGACTTCAACAATTTCTGTATCTATTTTGCCGGTTTCAACCACCTCCGGAATAGCTTCAATTAATTGTTCCAGACCCACTGTTTTTGGTTTTACCTCTTCCAGTACAGGTGTCATTACGTCATCAGTAACGTCATCAAGTAACGCCTGCAAATAATCAGCTATTGCCTGTTGCTGGCTTTCATTGCTCACGCTTCATTCTCCTGATTAACTAACTGATAAGAGATATCAGCTTCATTATCTTCAAGATAATCCAGTAAATGCGAATAGGCACGACTTCCACGACAACTGGGACGCGCAATTGATAGTGGTATTCCCTGACGACTTGAATCACGAAACAGGGTATCAATGGGCACAAAACCCTCCCATATACTATCTTTATAGGTATTTCTTAACGTTATTAATGAATCATTTGACGCTTTAAGCCGACGATCAAAAAAAGTAGGAACTATGGTGTAATTAATAGTTTGTTTACGTGCTTTCTGAATCATACCAATAGTAT
Organism: Gammaproteobacteria bacterium; assembly: GCA_029881275.1. Lineage (GTDB taxonomy): Bacteria > Pseudomonadota > Gammaproteobacteria > SZUA-229 > SZUA-229 > JAPHQX01. The sequence continues at coordinate 13,940 of JAOUMX010000014.1, forward strand.
GTACCATTCGTTCAAGACCCTTAAGCGCTAGAAACTCGGTCTGTACAGGTATCAGCAATCGATCACAGGCTGCCAGTGCATTAACCATCAGCAACCCCAACATGGGAGGACAATCAATTAAAACGTAATCAAAATCCTGCTCTAATTTACCCAGCGTCTTTTTGATTACCAGTCCCATACCATCTTTAGTACCTAACTGGCGATCCAGTGTTGCCAGGGCCGTAGATGCCGGAAGAAATGAAATATGTTCAAAACCGGTTTGCCGCACAACTGATTTTGCATCCGCTGTTTGATGAAAGAGATTATAAACACTGGGCTCAACATCATCTGGATCAAGCCTGAAATAACTGGTCAATGAACCATGAGGATCCAAGTCAATCAATAAAACTCGATGGCCACGATTATGCATAACCCCAGCAAGGGTAATTGCTGTTGTTGTTTTACCTACTCCACCTTTTTGATTGGCAATCGCCCATACTTTCATTGAAATGCTCTTGCAGGTTCACCGGGTTGCAGACTTTCAACTTGCAAGCTTTGTGCCGACTTTTCTGACACACTGGCTTTCGCTGCCCTATCTGCAAAAGGTGTTCGACTGCTAAACATATCACTACCCGCTATTAACCGGATAACAACACGACGATTCTTGATACGATTGTCAGGTGTGTCATTGTCTACTACAGGCCTGAATTCCCCAAACCCAATAGCGCCCATACGTTCTGGATTTACACCTGTTTCTGCAAATAATTTTACGACACTAGCAGCTCGGGCGGCGGATAATTCCCAGTTAGAAGAATATTTTGGTGTACTGATAGGCACATTATCGGTGTAACCTGAAACATACAGAGGATTATTGGAATCCTGAAATATCTGACTTAATTCTTCCAGTACCTGGCTTGCATCAGCGCCCAGTTCAGCACTACCACTATCAAATAGAATGCTGGACTTCAATTCAATTTCAAGCCATTTTTCATTACCCCGTAAGGCAATTTGTCCCTGATTAATCAACTTTTTCAGACGCTTTTCAATTTTAGCTGCCGTATCTGCCATTGCCTGATAACTGGATCGGCCATCAATACCGATTGAAAATGGTGTTCGTGGCGCAGAAATGGCAGTGACTACTTCCGCTTCCTTTGGTGTTTCTTTTGGTAAAAAAGCTAATGAAACAGAATCAGAAAGCACGCGATACTTACCAATATTCACCGATGAAATTGAATACATGACGACAAAAAAAGCAAATAACAGCGTAATAAAATCCGCATAAGATACCAGCCAGCGACTGGTATTTTCTTCATCCTGTTCTATGTATCGCCGACGTGACATTTTTTTAACAATTAAAATTCAGAAAATTATTTTATTAATCGATAACTGTACATACTTATCTCAAATAACTTTGCAGTTTAGATTCAAGATTACGTGGATTTTCACCATCTGCAATACTAACTATACCTTCAAGTAATATTTCATACTGAATCACTTTCTTGTGAACCAGGGCTTTTAACTTACCTGCCATCGGCAGAAGAATCAGATTTGCCAGACCAACACCATAAATAGTTGCCACAAATGCAGTCGCAATACCCTGCCCCAGTTGACTGGGGTCTTCCAGATGATTCATCACATGAATCAAACCCAGCACGGCACCAATGATACCGATGGTTGGACTGTATCCCCCCATAGATTCAAACACTCTGGCGGCCTGTAATTCAGAATGCTCCATAATACCAATTTCAGTTTCCATGACCTGCCGTATCGTCTCTGGTTCATTACCATCAACGAGTAACTGCAGGGCTTTTCTTGTAAACAGTTCATTTTCTTCATCAGATGCGTTTTCCAGCGCCAACAGACCTTCACGACGTGACATCTGACTCCAGGTCACCAATTTATCCACAGTGGCATCAAGATCAAATGAGGGGGTTAGAAAAACCCAACGTGCCATGGACATGGCGCGAACAAAAACGGGCAAAGATGTCTGTATCATGACAGCACCCATGGTGCCGCCAGTGACGATTAAAAAAGCCGTTAGCTGAAATAACTGACTGGTGTTACCTCCACCCAGTATATTACCGACCATAACAGCCGATACAGCCAACACAATACCTATGATACTTAGAATGTCCATATCAGGAATTTAAAGCAAGTTTCTTGCCTATTTCCTGTAGTGGTAAAATTTGTTCCGCTATTCCTGCTACAGCAGCTGGCATACCATATATAGTGCTGGTATTTTCATCCTGCGCCCAGATAGTAGCCCCTTTTGATATCAGTTTAGTACAACCCACTTTTCCATCCGAACCCATGCCGGTGAGAATAATACCCAGCACTCGATTACCCACTGTACTGGCCAATGAATCAAACATAACATCAACACAGGGTTTATAATTCTGCATAGGATCAGTTTCTTCCCTGATACGAACAATTTTCTTGCCGGCACTGACGTCTATAACCATCTGCATGCCACCTGGCGCAAGCAAGGCAACACCGGGCGCAATAACATCTTTGTCTTTAGCTTCGCGCACTTCGATCTTACACAACTGATTTAACCGATTGGCAAACGCCTCCGTGAATTTGGCAGGCATATGTTGAACAATGAGAATCGGCAAAGTGAAATTAGCCGGTAATTGCGTTAACAGTTCCTGCAAGGCAACTGGTCCACCCGTCGAAGTTCCAATCGCAATCAAATCATAATTAACCGGACTAAAGCGCTTTGAGACACGCTTTACCGGTGTTGTAACAGCGCCGGTGGCAACAGGTTGCCGTATACCTGATACAGGCTTTGCAGGTTGCTTGCGTTGAAAACCGGCTTTTTGACGCCCTAAAAGTTTCACTCGACTGCATAAAATTGCCTGCGCTTCTTCCTGATTACTGGAAATATCACCAAACCGTTTGGGTAAAAAATCCGTTGCGCCTGCCTCCAGTGCATCCAGAGTTGCCTGGGCACCTTCATAGGTCAAAGATGAGAACATCAATACAGGTGTGGGGACTTCCTGCATAATCTGACGGGTAGAATCAATGCCATTCATAACCGGCATTTCTATATCCATCGTAATGACGTCTGGCTTACATGTTTTAGCTTTTTCTATGGCTTCCTTACCATCAACCGCTACATCAACCACTTCTATTTGTGGATCAGCATTGAGTATCTCGGTTAAGCGGCGACGAAAAAATCCTGAATCATCGACAACCAGGACTCGTATTGGCATGTGAATCTTCTCTTTTAAATTATTTGGGTGTTATACCAGCCTGTAAAGTATAGCTGTACAACTTTTTAATATAACTAAAAAGACCAGGAAAAAACTAGAATACTTTTCTAGCTCTTGCCTTTAATAAACTCTGCGCATCAATAATCAGAGCTATACCGCCATCCCCGGTTATTGTAGAACCTGCAAATCCGGGTAATCCCTGCAATAATGCACCTAATGGTTTAATAACGACTTCTTCCTGACCAACTACCTGATCTGTTACCAGACCGACCATACGATTACCGATCTGAACAATAATAACCTGCCCCTTACCCGGGCCATATTGTGGTTGTTCACCTGGGCGCAACAACCATTTAGAAAGATAAAATAAGGGTACTGCCTTATCTCTAACCATCACCATTAACTGACCATCAACAACATTGGTTTTCCGTGTTTCAAGCTCAAAAATTTCATTTACATTAGATAAAGGCAGGGCAAATGTACGTGAGCCAAGAGCAATCATTAATGTCGGCAATATTGCCAGGGTTAATGGCACCTTGATGGTTATGCAACTGCCTTTGCCCAGCACCGAATCAATATCCAGAGTCCCATTAAGTTGAGTAATACGTGTTTTTACCACGTCCATACCAACACCACGACCTGAGATATCTGAAATTTCTTCCTTGGTTGAAAAACCCGCCATAAAAATTAAATTAAAACATTCTTTGTTATCCAGTCGTGCGGCGGTTTCTTCATCCATCAAACCTTTTTCGATGACTTTACTGCGTAATTTTTCGGGATCCATGCCTGCACCATCATCTTCTATGGATAACAGGATATGATCACCTTCCTGAGTAGCCGCAAGCGTTACTGTACCTTCACGTGGTTTACCTTTTTTCTCGCGCACATCAGGCAATTCAATACCATGATCCACAGCATTACGCACCAGATGAACCAGAGGATCGGCCAGTGCTTCCACCAGGTTCTTATCCAGATCGGTTTCTTCACCAAACATTTCCAGTTTGATTTCTTTTTTGATCTGTCGAGATAAATCTCTGACAACCCTGGGAAAACGTCCAAAGACTTTTTTGATCGGTTGCATTCGGGTTTTCATCACCGATGTTTGCAAATCCGATGTCACCATATCCAGATTAGTAATGGCCTGACTGACCTGACCTTCACCCATGGTCGAGCGTAAGGTTTGTAATCGATTTCTAACCAGCACCAGCTCACCGACAAGATTCATAATTTCATCAAGCCGTTCGGTATCGACTCGAACAGATGTTTCGGCTGCCGGAGCTGCTTTTGCGGGAGCAGGCACAGGAGCTGCAGGTTTAATGTCAGGTTTTTCTGCTTTCTTAACAACCGGCTGTGCGGGCTGTTTTGCTGCAACCGATGCCGCAGGCTTTGCTACGGCAGCTGTTTTATCACCCGTCGGCCCTTTACCCTTACCGTGCATTTGATCCAGCAGATTTTCAAATTCATCATCAGAAATGACATCACTATCTGATCCCACTACACTGACTGATGCAGCATCAGTAGCCACATCCAGTTCTTTTTGTACCGCCGTTACTGTTGGCCCCTTGCCTTTGCCATGCATTTCATCGAGCAATTTATCAAACTCATCATCAGAGATGACATCATCGTCACCACCTGACACTTCCTTAACCTGCTCAGCTGACGGTGCAGGTATTTCCACTGCTGGTCGACCACTGTGTTTGCCTTTACCATGGATCTGATCAAGGAGATTTTCAAATTCATCTTCTGATATTTCGTCACCACTGGTTTCAAACGTAGCGACGGGTTGAGTGTCCTGCTCACCTGACTCCATAGCATTCAGTAAATCATCAAATTCCGCATCCGCTTCATCTGCTGATGCCTCAGATGATGGTGCCTGAACATCAACAGCCGCAACGACAGTGTCAGGTTCATCGGAACCTGGCACAGAATATTTTTTTAACTGAGCTAATAATTCCGGGGTTGCGGGTGTTGGCTCATGACCATCCTGAATTTCAGCAAACATGGTTTGCACAGCATCAAGACCCTGCAACACGGCATCCATTAATGCCGGAGAAACACTACGATCACCCTGACGCAGAACATTAAAGACATCTTCACAAACATGACAGGCATCAACCATAGGGTTAATAGCCAGAAAACCTGCGCCACCTTTTACTGTATGAAATCCTCTAAATACCGCATTAAGTAAATCATTATCTTCGGGTGATTTTTCCAGCTCGACCAGCTGTTCACTTAACAGCTCGAGAATCTCACCTGCTTCGACCAGAAAATCCTGCAGTATTTCGTCATCTAGATCAATTGACATATATGACCTCTAGAATCCAAGGCTCGCCAACAAATCATCTACATCATCCTGACCCTTCATAACATCACCGGTTTCCTTACCTGGAATTTGTGGCCCATCAAGGCTGGCTCTGTCATCTGCAGATTTCTCGTCCTCACGTGCAGGTACAAAATGTTCACCCTGAATTTTAATCAGCTCAACCAGATTTGCCTCAACGTCATCCACCAGCTTAATAACTTTACGAATAATCTGACTGGTCAGATCCTGAAAATCCTGGGCCATCAGAACTTCTGTAAAACCGGACAATAACTGACTCATCATCTGCTCCGATTCGGAAAAGAAACTTTCCAGTTCAGAACCCATTTCCCGTAATTCATCACCCTGCATCTCACGGCGCTTGAACTTGCCCCATTGCGCACTCAGATGCCTGGCCTGATCACTTAATTTTTCGGCTACCGGCGTTCCCTGTTCAACCACATTTAAAACCTTATTTGCCGCATTTTCAGTCATGGTAATAACATATTCGAGACGATCCTTAGCATCAGGGAAATCATTTTTTGCCAGATTCGCAATACGAGAATCCATCCTGAAACTCATAATCGCCTCATGAATTTCACGCGTCATCTTACCCAGCTCATGAAACAGATTACTGTCACCGGTGGTAACAATATCGCTCAATGCCAGTTCTATATCATCATTAGACGGATCGTTCTGCTCCAATAACGACACCAGATTTTTCGCTTTTTCCAGCAACTGACTTTTATCAATTAAATTATCCATAGATAAATCCGTCTTAGCCTTCTATACGCTCAAAGATTTTGTCGATTTTTTCCTTAAGTGTCTGCGCGGTAAACGGCTTCACAATATAACCATTAACCCCCGCCTGTGCGGCCATGACGATTTGTTCTTTCTTAGCTTCAGCAGTAACCATTAACACTGGCAAATTTTGTAATTTTGGATCGGCACGAACAGCTTTCAACAGGTCAATTCCAGTCATGCCCGGCATATTCCAGTCAGTTACTAGAAAATCAAAATTACCCGATTGCAACATTGGTAAACCGGTATTGCCATCATCTGCTTCCTGAGTGTTATTGAAGCCCAAATCACGTAATAGATTTTTAATAATGCGTCTCATTGTTGAAAAGTCATCAACAATGAGGATTTTCATATTTTTATCCAAGGTTATGATCCCCAGTTATAACTCGTTAATAGATATTCTGGCAGACATTCCTGTAATTTCCAGTTATGTCCACTGCAATTCCGTGATTACCTGCTGGTCCAGTCGGTCATTTTTTCACGTAGTACAGCCATGGTTTGTGTATGAATCTGGCATACTCTCGATTCACTCACATCCAGTACCTGACCAATTTCCTTGAAATTTAATTCATCATTGTAATATAGAGACATAATCATCTGCTCTCTTTCTGGCAATTCACTTATACTTTTTGCCAGTGACTGTTGAAAACCTTCTCTTTGTAATTCAGAAAAAGGCTCCTCATCCGTGGGTATGTCCTGATCCTCGCCTTCTTCGGAAGAACTCAGACTGGACATTTTAATAGAGGCACTTTCTCTCAAAATAACGTGATAATCATCAATACTGATATTGAGTTTATCTGCGATTTCAGAATCCCGTGCATCCCGTCCCGTCCGATTTTCAATTTCCCTTTTAGCTTCAGCAACCTGACGCATTTTTTTATGCAGGGATCGGGGTGACCAGTCACCATGTCGTACTTCATCAAGCATCGCACCACGGATACGAATACCCGCATAAGTTTCGAAACTGGCGCCCTGTGATGGATCATAATTTTTAGCTGCTTCAATCAGTCCCAGCATACCCGCCTGAATCAGGTCATCAACCTGAACCGTCGACGGTAAACGCCCCAGCAAATGGTATGCTATTCGTTTTACCAGTGTCAGGTGACTTACTATCAACTGATCACGTTGATTTTTCTGAACTTTAGAATACACGGCACAACCTGACATTATTAGCCTGCTGCGCTGTACTGAATAAGTCGCTCAACAAAAAACTCCAGATGACCGCTGGCTGTATCCGGTAATGGCATACTTGCAACCTTTTTAGCCAGGTTGCGAAATGCCAGCGCAGCAGGACTTTGTGGATAAGACTGCATTACAGCACGCTGTTTCTTCACGGCCTTAATTAAATAATCATCGTATGGAATAGCACCCAGATAATCGAGTGTCACATCCAGATAATGGTCTGTTGCACGGGACAGTTTAGCAAATAAATTTAAGCCTTCCTTCGGTGACCGAATCATATTGGCCAGAATATTAAATTTATGCACATTATGCTCAGTGCTCAACACTTTGATCAAAGCATAGGCATCGGTCAATGACGTAGGTTCATCACAAACCACGACAATAACTTCATTCGATGCTTTAACAAAGCTAACCACGCCATCAGAAATACCGGCTGCCGTATCCACCACCAGTACATCCACCGGTGTGCTAAGTTCACTAAATGCTCTAATAACACCCGCATGTTGTGCAGGTGATAATTCAGACATCATCTGTGTACCCGATGATGCAGGAATAATTTTTAAACCTTCCGGACCATTGACTATGATTTCTTCAAGAGTTCTTTCCCCGGAAATCACATGAGACAAATTGATATCTGAGTGTAACCCCAGTAACAGATCAACATTGGCGAGGCCAAGATCAGCATCGAATAACAGCACCTCTTTACCCTGAGCAATTAACGCCAGCGAAAGATTAACAGAGACATTGGTTTTACCAACACCTCCCTTTCCACTGGCGACTGCAATTACCTGTACTGGTTTCTGATTTGCCATGCGTCTTAAGCCCGCTGCCTGATCTGTCATATTTTTAGTTACCACATTATTATAGATGAGCATGGCCTACACCACTGGTAAACGCAACTGCCATAAAATCATCATCGGCACGTTCCCGGTGGTTTTTTGCATGTTTAATCATATCATCGACTAAATCTCTGGCCCGTGCGGGCTGCAAATCTTCTGGCACTCTTTGTCCGTGACTCACATAGGCCGCCGGTAAATGATGCTTGATCAGGGTACTCAGTACACCGCCAAGACTCACGGCTTCATCCACTTTAGTTAAAATACAACCTGCAAGATTAGCTTTTTTAAATGATTTAACAACCTCATTTAAAGTAGGCAATTGCGCATTGGCCGACAACACAAGATATGACTTAATTAATGATTGTTGATTGCTCAGATGAACAAATTGCTCGCTCAAACGCACATCACGCTGACTCATACCGGCTGTATCAATCAACACCAGTTTTTTATCATACAGAGTATGCAGTAATTGCTGTAGCTCCTGTGCGTTATTAACCGTATGCACAGGCACACCCAGCAGACGTCCATAGGTCATTAACTGTTCATGGGCACCGATTCGGTAATTATCGGTACTGATCAAGGCGACATGTTTTTGCCCATGACGCATGGCAAATCGGGCTGCCAGTTTAGCGATTGTAGTCGTCTTGCCGACGCCGGTGGGACCCACCATGGCATAGACACCACCCCGATTTAGAATATCATCATCCACCACTGACAACTGATGCACCAGCTGTTTTAGAGCCGCCTGCATAGAAGCTTCAACGTCCTGATTCTGATCCAGACCTTTGACCAGATATTTACAGACATCCTGACTCAAACCCATTTCAGTCAGCCGTTTGTAGAGTGTGACCCGCAACGGATGTTTCTGTGATAACTGCCCCCATTCACTCAAGGCCTGCTGATTCTCGATCATTGCCTTCAGTGATTTCAGTTCATCACGCATGGCACTGAAGTCCGCATTATCTGTCACCGATTTCTGAAACAGACCGGCAGCCTGATGGCGCTCTTCGGGCAGGCTGTTATTATAAATTTCAGTGCCCCGAAACTGCTGATTGTTTCCAGGCGTCGCCGTCACATGATTTGTCACTGAAGGCTTATAGGTTTCTGAATCGGATAAAGCCGTCTCACTACCCTGTGAGTAAGAACCCTGTTTGACAGGCACATCATTCTGATAAGAGGAAAACACGGGTGATTGATTTTTAGTCAGGGTCTGATCCAGCGCCTGGTTAATTAGCTGTTCATCATAATCAATGGCGACCAGTATTTCGGTTTGATCACCCACTTTACGATTAGACAAAATCACTGCTTCAGGCCCCATATCTTCCTTAACCTGCCGGAGTGCAGTTCTCATATCTTCAGCAATAAATCGTTTCACTTTCATTTTTTATCTCCACTTTTCCCGACTACTGACCTGCACCAATGGCAGCAACCACTTTAATATTTTTGTTATCCGGTATTTCGCTATAAGACAAAACGCTCAACCCGGAAATAGAATGTCTGACTAACTGGGCCAGCCACAATCTCAAGGTGGGCGCAACCACCAGTATGGCTGGCCGGCCGGCCATTTCCTGTTTTCGGGTGACGTCTTCCAGGGATTTAAATAATCGATCCGCCAGTCCCGGCTCAATACCCAGTGAGCCCTGTGGGGACCCCTGGGCTGATTTCATCAGCAACTGTTCCAGTGCCGGTTCTAAAGTAATGACGGGTAAATCATTATCCAGGCCAATGACTTTCTGAATTATGGAACGGCCCAGCGCAACACGCACCGCAGCGGTTAACTCATAAGGATCCTGAGTACGGGCTCCCTGCTCTGCCAGCACTTCTGCAATGGTGCGGATATCCCTGACAGAAACACCTTCACTGAGCAGATTCTGCATCACTTTCACCACCACACTCAGCGGCATCAACTTAGGCACCAGGTCCTCCACCAGTTTCGGTGAATGCTTGGCCAGATTATCCAGCAACTGCTGAACTTCTTCATGGCCCAGTAATTCATGGGCATTGTCATGTAACAATTGATTCAGATGAGTCGCAATAACCGTGGTGGGATCAACCACCGTGTAGCCCAGAGACTGGGCATGATCACGCTGACCGGCATCAATCCAGACCGCTTCCAGACCAAAAGCAGGATCTCTGGCATTCAGCCCCTTTAATGCGCCATAAACCTGACCGGGATTGATGGCCATTTCACGATCCGGATAAACCTCGCTTTCACCCACCGGCACTCCCATCATGGTAATGCGATAGGCATTGGGTGCCAGTTCCAGATTGTCACGAATATGAACCGGGTGAATCAGGAAGCCGAGTTCCTGTGAAAGTTTTTTACGCACACCTTTTATACGATTGAGTAACTGACCATCCTGGTTTTTGTCCACCATAGGAATCAGCCCATAACCGACTTCCAGGCCGACCAGATCGACAGGCTGAACATCATCCCAGCTAAGTTCTCTGTTGGCTTCGGGCACAGGTGCCGGCACAGCTGCTGTTTGTTTTGCTTCTGCCTCTTTACGCTGGACAACTTCACCGGATTCACTCTGTTGTTCCATATAACGGGCACCGGCTGCCAGTAAACCCGCCAGCGTCAGGAAAGCCAGGTTAGGCATACCCGGAATAACACCCATAGATCCCATAATGCCGGCAGTCACATAGAGCACTCGTGGATTACTGAACATTTGAATAAAAACCTGCTGACCAAGATCGCTTTTTCTTGAATCACGGGTGATGATAATGGCGGTAGCACTGGATAACAGCAGGGACGGAATCTGCGCAACCAGACCATCACCGATGGTTAACAGGGTATAGTTTCTCACCGCATCTGCCAGCACCATGTCATGCTGGGACATACCAATGGTAAAACCACCGGCAATGTTAATAATCAGAATTAAAATACCGGCCACGGCATCACCGCGTACAAATTTACTGGCACCATCCATAGAACCATAAAAATCCGCTTCACTGGTCACTTCTTCACGACGCTGCCTGGCTTCATCCTGATTAATTAATCCGGCATTCAAATCCGCATCTATGGCCATCTGTTTACCGGGCATAGCATCCAGGGTGAAACGCGCACTCACTTCTGAAACTCGGCCAGCACCTTTGGTGACGACAACAAAATTAATAATAACCAGAATGGAAAATACCACCAGACCGACAGCATAGTTCCCACCAATCACAAACTCACCAAAAGCCTCAATAACATTACCCGCCGCACCTGTGCCAGTATGACCTTCAAGTAACACAATTCGGGTTGACGCCACATTCAGTGCCAGACGAAATAAGGTTGCAATCAGAATAACCGTCGGGAAAATCACAAAATCCAGTGGTCGACTGGCATAGATACAAACCAGCAAAACAATAATCGACAGGGATATATTAAAGGTAAATAACATATCCAGTGCCAGCGGTGGCAAAGGCACAATCATCATACCCATCATGGCCACCACCAGGAATGGAGCGACCATGCCACGTCGGCTTAATTGCTGTAAATTATAAAGAACGGCTTCCACGTTTTTTTACCCTGCCTGTGTTTCAGTTTGAACCATGACGAAATTGTTTAACTCATGGCCTTTGTTTATCAGTCTTAAGTCGTCAGTTTGAAGTCTTTTGAGTTAACTCGGGACTTATAACTGACAACTCACAACTCGAATCAATGCCGGGTTGCATCCGGCTCTGTTCCCATATCGGCATACTTTTTATATTCATCCGGTACCTTTACCTTTGGTTGTGACGGTTTTCTGCCGCCATTTTTTTGTACCGTCCTCAGCTGGTATACGTAAGCCAGTACCTGAGCGACCGCTACATAAAGGCCTTCGGGAATTTCCTGTCCTATTTCAGTACTGTGATACAAGGCTCGTGCCAAAGGTGGCGTTTCAACCAGTAAAACATCATTTTCTTCTGCAATACGTCGAATATTGGCGGCGACAAGGTCAGCACCCCTGGCCACAACCTGAGGTGCGCGCATACGTTTCTGATCATATTTCAGTGCCACGGCAAAATGAGTCGGGTTAGTGACCACCACATCGGCCTGAGGTACTGCCTCCATCATGCGAGCCTGGGCCATCTGGTGCTGTAGCTGCCGGATCTTACTGCGAACTTCCGGTTTACCTTCACTGTCTTTCATTTCATCTTTCACTTCCTGCTTGGTCATGCGCATTTGCTTGGTGTGTTCCCAGATCTGGAAAGGAACATCAATAGCCGCAATCACAATCAAGGCCGAAGTGACTAATAAAAAGGCCATGGCAAACAATTCACCGGCGTGGGCCAGTGCTGAATCCACAGATTCATAACCCAGTTGCAGAAACTCGTCCATCTGCACCCAGATAACAGTGATGGCCACTGCTGCGACCAGTACAAACTTGGCAAAGGCTTTGATCATTTCAATCAGACCCTTGGCAGAAAAAATCCGTTTTAACCCTTTAATCGGATTCAGTTTGCTAAGTTTGGGCTGCAGTGCCTCAAAACTAAATGCCCAGCCACCAATACTTAATGGTGCCAGTAATGCCGCCAGCAACATCAACCCAAAAAATGGCACCAGTAACCAGACACCTTCAAACACAGCATCATAGAAAAATCGCACCACAGCACTGACATCAAAAACATCATCTCGACTGAGTTGCAACCCGGTTTTCATTAATTCACTGAGATCATGCATCATGGTTTGTCCCATCATGATCATGGCCAGTGCTGCCAGCGCCATAATCACCATGGTATTAAACTCACGTGAACGGGCAATCTGACCTTTTTTTCGGGCGTCGTCTAAACGCTTACTGGTGGGTTCCTCACTGCGTTCCTGGCTGCTGTCCTGTTCTTCTGCCATACGCTATCTCGTTTCCACTATATCTTTCACTGCCTCAAAACTGTCCAGCAACAGATGGGTAAATTGAGTCAGCATAGAAGGCGTGGTTGCTGTCAGAAAAATAAAGCCCAGTAGAATCATCATGGGGAAACCCACCGCGAAAATATTTAACTGGGGTGCGGCACGGGTAATAATACCCATGGAAATATTCACCACCAGTAATGCCGACACAGCAGGAATCGCCACCAGCAAAGCGCCAATAAACATCTGACTGCCCCAGCTGGCTATTTTCCAGTATCCCTGAGCAGACAGCCCGGTATCACCCACAGGCAAAAACCTGAAACTCTCCACCACCAGCTCAATGAGCATCAGATGGCCATTCAAAATGACAAAAAGCAGCGTTGCCATAACAATCAGGTATTGCGAAATCACCGGCACCTGTACGCCGTTAGCCGGATCGACCATGCGAGCGAAACCAAGTCCCATGGTACTGGCAATGGCTTCACCGGCAATAATCAGTGCCTGAAACACCATATGAAATACAAATCCCATTGCGACACCAATCAATACCTGCTGAAGCAAAATAAGTAAACCCGGATAGGAAATGGGATCAATGAAAGGCACCGGCGGCAACAAAGGAACCGCAACCAGACTGATAGCAAAAGCCATCAGAATACGAATACGCACCGGCATCAACTGGGCACCAAATACAGGTGCTGCCATCATCAGGGCGCTGATACGCACGAAGGGCCAGAAGAAACCGCCGACCAGACCACCTATCTGCTCTGTTGTAAACGCTAGCATCGACTACCCCAGCAGCATGGGAATGTTCTCTATCAGGCGCCGGGTGAAATCAACAATATTGCTCAACATCCAGGGCCCAAACACAAACAGGGCAATAACCAGAATACCGAGTTTGGGAATAAAACTCAGCGTCATCTCATTAATCTGGGTGGCTGCCTGAAACATACCCACCAGCAAACCTATAGTCAGCGCGGATAATAACAGCGGTGCCGCCATAAGAATGGTCATCCACAGTGTCTGGGATGCCAGATGCATAACCGTATCTTGCGTCATAACGACCTCGACGTTTTTTTGACAAAAAAAGCTTTTACAGGCCTGTTTGCAGGATAGATGCCAAAAGTCGAATAACGTGCCAATTAGCCAGCGGCTTAACTGGATAGAAACGCTTAAATCTACTATATAAAGTATGGTTAAGAGCCAAATACCTATAGACGGGTAGTTATGGAGATGACGATGGTATTTATGCCCTGGAGTGATGAACTGGCAACCGGTATTGCCTCTATTGATGAGCAGCATCAATGGCTGGTCAACACTACTAATCAGTTATACGATAAAATTAATACCTCAACTCCTGATAATAAACAGATAGGCTATATTCTCGAAAGCCTGATCGATTACACATTTAATCACTTCATTGTCGAAGAAGAACTGTTCAGACGGTTGAATTACCCCGAGTCAAAAGCACATATCGATGAACACAATAAATTTGCAGCAACGGCAGCTAATTTACTGGCAAAATTTGAATTTGGAGAAAGCGTCAATAATGAAGCTCTCGAATTTCTCAAGGAATGGCTGATACACCACATTATGAAAGTCGATAAAGCCTATGTGCCATTTTTAAAAGAAAAAGGCATCAACTAGCCGGCTTTTGACCTCAAGCGTTTTCATCTAAATTTCATTAATTTAAAAAAATATGGAATAAATGACTTACTCCATACATCTCATTTTATATATCCATTACTAGAATCACCCTCAGAATTAAAAAACGTCAAAACCACGACTAAGAGAAATGACCCATGACAAACTGGAAGTCTGTTATATGCTGTATCATTTTAATTATTCTGGGTATCGCACTGGTCATATCGGTTAATGTGAATACTGCCTCTGTCTCAAGCCAGACACATTCACCTTAGCAACACAATTGAGTGACTTTTATACTTTTCCTGACGCGAGCTAATGACCGACAAAAAATACTAAGTTCGGTTAAAAATTACATTACAACAGTTTGGGTTACTTTAAAATCTTCAAACGAATTCTCAAGATTACGCGTAAACAACTGTTTAGCCCAATTGGATAATCCATCGGGATATTGCTGTTTTTTTAACACACTGGCAATTATATCCAGCTTTATTTGATTAGGCGTGTAATGCTCTACCAGCAACTGATATGCATTAATCTGATTAGGCCTTACTGATGGCATTGAAAAAGCCAGATTCTGCACGGCTTGAAAACTAATTGTCGAAAAAAACGGACGTAGTTTCTTGTACACCTCTTCACGCACCAGACGTGCAGCAAACCAGCCGATGGTTTCGGCTGCATCAAGCAATTCTTCATCAATTGATCCCTGCTGACTGGCAAAATCAACAGCCGGAAAATAACCCAGTTTATTTTTTTTTACCAATGCCAGAACCTGTTCCGTTAATGCCTCGCCAACCACTTCAGCAGAAGATGGCAAATGCCTGGCCAGCAGATTATCCGGCACTTTAACCACCAGGGTAATATGAATTTTACTTACATGAAGCTGAGTCATAACAAATAAAACCCTGACATGAAGTTACCGGGATGAAAAATTCTATCGCTTTAAAAAAACAGCACCAACTTTATTCACACTTGCATACGATCGCGAAAAAAATTAATTCCTTAACAAATTGATTTGATCTTTCATCGGATCAGTCAGATGCTTGATCTTTTTCCTCATCACACTTCCTACAGCATCAGTCTGACCAAATACAG
>JAOUMX010000126.1 GCA_029881275.1 Gammaproteobacteria bacterium
AATTAAAGCCCCAGCCATGGAATCAAGCCTCGAACTTCGCAAAAAAGCTATGGACAAAGCCACCTGGTGGGGAATTATTGTCAATCTAGTACTCGCTATTGGCAAGCTCATTATTGGCTTCATTGGTCATTCCCAGGCACTGATTGCAGATGGCCTGCATTCATTATCGGATTTAATCAGTGACGGACTGGTTTTACTGGCAACCCATCATTCCAGTGTTGATGCCGATGAGGATCACCCTTATGGTCACGGACGTTATGAAACCGTGGCAACCATTGCACTGGGTGCCCTGTTAATTGCTGTTGGTATCGGTATCAGTTTTGATGCCATCCATAGAATACTTAACCCTGAACACCAGTTAATCCCTTCTACCCTGACCCTGTGGATTGCGGGGTTGTCCATTGCCAGCAAAGAAGCCCTCTATCAATATACCGCCTTCATAGCTCGCCAGGTAAAGTCAAAACTACTGCATGCCAATGCCTGGCATCATCGATCAGACGCGATTTCATCAATTGTGGTTTTCATCGGCATTACTGGCGCCATGATGGGTTGGCCCATGCTGGACTCGATTGCCGCTGTCATTGTTGCCGTCATGATTATCAATATAGGCTGGGATTTGGGTCGGCACAGCGTACAGGAACTTGTCGATACTGCACTTGATCCCGAAACGGTAGATGCCATCAAAGCCCATATTCTGACTATTGATGGCGTGCTGGAATGCCATATGCTCAGAACACGCCGTATGGCCCAGAATGCCCTGGTAGATGTTCATATACTGGTGGACGCCAAAATCAGTGTCTCTGAAGGTCATCAAATATCAGAAGCCGTAGAATATTCATTAATCACTAACTTTAATGATATCAATGACGTAACCGTTCATATTGATCCCGAAGACGATGAGCATACACCCAATAGCTGTCGAAATTTACCTCTAAGAAAAGAACTCATAGCCGAACTCAAACAACACTGGAAACAGATACCAGAAACAGCCCAGATCAGAGAACTGACTCTGCATTATCTGGATGGAAAAATAAATGTGGAACTGAAAATGCCTATTTCCGTCCTTAAAACCCTTGATTCAGCTGCTGAACTGCAGACGAAGATCCAATCCGCCAGTGAATCAAATGAACACATTCGCCATATCAAAATCTGCTTTGTCTGATTTATGCACTAAAGTTGTGCGCAATTTTATTTAATGCACCATTTAAGTGCACGCTGTCCTGTAAAAATATTATAAAACGGCCATTTTACTCATTTCATCTATGGCATAAATCATGCAGAATACTTGGCTGCAAGTTTACAATTGCCGGGCCAATGGCTTAATCCCTTTGGACCGGTTCTACAAAATACTCGATTTGGAGACTAACAATGTCAGCTAGTGACGTTTTAAAAATGATCAAGGACAACGATGTTAAATTCGTTGATTTCCGTTTCACCGATCCACGCGGTAAAGAACAGCACGTTTCTGCACCTTCACACACTGTTAAAGAAAGCACATTTGAAGAAGGTAAGATGTTTGATGGTTCTTCTATCGAGGGCTGGAAAGGCATAAATGAATCAGACATGATTATGATGCCTGACCCATCAACTGCCGTTATGGATCCCTTCTGCGAAGAAGCAACTTTAAATATTACCTGCGATATCATCGAACCCGCCACCATGCAAGGCTATGAGCGTGACCCACGCTCTATCGCTCGTCGCGCAGAAGAATACATGAAATCAACCGGTATCGCTGATACTGCGTATTTCGGTCCAGAAAATGAATTTTTCGTATTTGACAACGTTCAGTGGCGCAACGACATGGGCGAAGTCTTCTACAAGATCGGTTCCGAAGAAGCGGAATGGAGCAAAGGCGTACAGACTGAAACCGGTAACCTGGGTCACCGTCCAGGTGTTAAAGGCGGCTACTTCCCTGTACCACCTGTCGATTCATTACAGGATCTGCGTTCAGCCATGTGTCTGGTTATCGAAGACATGGGTGTTGAAACTGAAGTCCATCACCACGAAGTAGCCACTGCCGGTCAGTGTGAAATCGGTGCTGTTTTCAACACACTGGTTAAAAAAGCTGACGAAGTACAGAAGCTGAAATATGCCATACACAATGTTGCTCACGCTTACGGCAAAACAGCGACTTTCATGCCTAAACCTCTGGTTGGCGACAATGGTAACGGTATGCACGTTCATCAGTCTCTGGCAAAAGGTGGTGTTAACCTGTTCACTGGTGATCTGTACGGTGGTCTGTCTGAAACTGCCCTGTACTACATCGGCGGTATTATCAAACATGCTAAATCACTGAATGCCTTCACCAACCCATCAACCAACTCTTACAAGCGTCTGGTTCCCGGTTTTGAAGCTCCCGTTATGCTGGCGTACTCAGCTCGTAACCGCTCAGCCTCTATCCGTATTCCATTCATTAGCAACCCTAAAGCTCGTCGTGTTGAAGTTCGCTTCCCTGACAATACTGCTAATCCATACCTGGCGTTTGCAGCCATGCTGATGGCGGGTCTTGATGGTATCGAAAACAAGATTCACCCTGGCGATGCCATGGACAAGAACCTGTATGATCTGCCTCCAGAAGAAGAAAAAGCCATTCCACAGGTTTGCTTCTCACTGGACCAGGCACTGAAAGCTCTGGACGAAGACCGTGCATTCCTGACCAAGGGTGGTGTATTCACTGATGACCAGATCGATGCTTACATTCATCTGAAAGGTGAAGAAGTAGCACGCTCACGTCTGGCGGTTCACCCAGTAGAGTTTGATATGTACTACAGCTGTTAATCGAACGTCAGTAATATCGATTGAAAACGCCCTGCCATGCAGGGCGTTTTTTTATTGCACATCATAAAAAAGCGCTCTAAGCTTTGAATATGAAACTATTACTATATTTAGTATTAAGCCTGTTTATGTTCAGCACGCATGCCGAACTGTATAAATGGGTCGATAAAAATGGTGAGACCTTCTATTCTGATGAACCACCCCATGAAAATGCCGAACAACTCATACCTCCTCCATTAACCACTACGCCTGCCATTAAATATAAACCCAAAGAAAAAGCCAAACCTAAAGAGGAGCATGCGGAAACCATCTATAAACTGTTTAAAATCAATAGCCCAGCCCAGGATGAAACCATCAGAGACAATACCGGCAATATCAACATCACCCTTCTCCTTGAGCCGGAGCTGGATATAAAAAATGGCCATACCATTTCAGTCCTCGTGGATAGTCAAAAGAAAATAGAAGGCAGCACAGGATTAACTGCAGGTCTAAAAAATATTGATCGTGGCACGCACAGTATTCAGGCAGTTATTAAAAACAAAAAAAAGAAAATCATTAAATCCAGTAACAGTGTCACCGTTCATGTCTTCAGGCAATCAACTGCACTACCCCAGCACAATAAATTTCCACAACTTCCCCGTAACCCATGATCTTATAAACCTGGTCAGACTCTATATCTTCTGGTTAATCAAACACACCTTGCATCAATGCACCATTATGGTGCACACTATTCCATGTAACAAACTCGATGCTCACTAAATACCATATTAAGCCTTATTGACTGGTTGCTGCTGGCAACAAAATGCAATTAACCCATTGTTTTTCTTATATTTAATGCCGTGATTAAAAAATAATAATATTTAGTGTGTTTTTTTATCTGATTGGTTTGGTTCTTGCAAGTGAGTATTTATGTCTACTATAGCTGCACAATCCCAGGAAACTCTAACAACCATACTGGATAATCTCAGTACAGCGGTAGTCTTGTTGAATGACAACCTGTGTGTTGAGTTCATTAATCCTGCCTGCGAAAACCTTTTCCAGATCAGCTACAACCGGGCCTATCATCAACCACTCAATAATATTCTGTTTGTTAATAATGAATTTATCTTACGTCTGAAACATTGTCTGTCTTCTGCTCACCCTTTTTCTGAGCATGAAGTCACTATCAGAACGGCATACACTGATCACTTTACTATTAACTATACAGTTACCCCTTTATCCCAGGCTGATAAGAGAAATTTTCTGCTCATCGAAATTAATCCTCTGGATCGACACTTACGCATAGCCCGCGAAGAAAAATTACTTAATGAACATAATGCCACCAAGAATCTTATTCGCGGCATGGCTCATGAAATTAAAAATCCACTGGGAGGATTAAGAGGCGCCGCTCAGTTACTTGAACGTGAATTACCCAATAATAATCTGAAAGAATATACCCAGATCATCATCGGTGAAGCCGATCGATTACAAAACCTGGTTGACCGCATGCTGGGACCGAAAATCATTCCTCAAAAACAGGACATTAATATACATCAGGTCATGGAACATGTGCGCCAGCTTGTAACCGCTGAGAGTGGTGATGGTATTCACTTTAATCTGGATTATGACCCAAGTCTGCCCTATTTTTCTGCCGATCCTGATTTACTCATTCAGGCCGTTTTAAATATCACCCGAAATGCCATTGTTGCATTACAGGGCAATGGTGAAATTACCTATAAGACAAGACCGATTCGTCATTTTACGATTGGTCATAAACATCACCGTCTGGTTTTACAAATCGACATTATTGATAATGGCCACGGCATACCCGAAGATCTAATTGATCAAATTTTTTATCCTATGGTGACAGGTCGTGCTGACGGCACTGGACTGGGCTTATCCATTGCGCAATCGTTAATTAATCAACATGACGGTTTAATTGAATGCAGCAGTCGGCCTGGAAATACCATCTTTACCATTTATTTACCTCTGGAGAATACGGATGACTGATCAGCATATCTGGGTCATTGATGACGATCCCTCTATACGCTGGGTTCTTGAAAAGGCATTAAAACAGGCCGATATCCAGGTGACCTGTTTTGAAACAGCCGACTCTGCTTTAGACGCATTACAACAGTCATCCCCCGATGCCATTATTACTGACATCCGTATGCCCGGCATGAATGGTCTGGAGTTTCTCAGTTTACTCAGTGAACAATATGAAAGCATTCCAGTCATTATCATGACGGCACATTCAGATCTTGATAGTGCCGTATCGGCTTATCAGGGTGGCGCATTTGAGTACCTGCCCAAACCTTTTGATATTGATGAAGCAGTTGATCTTGCCAAACGCGCCTGCATTAAAGGACACAAAGACACCAGCAGCACAGCAATAAGCCTCACTGAAGACTCACCTGAAATCATTGGTGAAGCACCCGCCATGCAGGAAGTGTTTCGTGCCATTGGACGCCTGGCAAAATCAAATATAACTGTTTTAATCAACGGCGAATCCGGTACAGGTAAAGAACTGGTAGCCCATGCCTTACATAAACACAGTCCACGTGCAGATAAATCTTTTATTGCCATTAACACGGCAGCTATTCCAAAGGATTTACTGGAGTCTGAACTATTTGGCCATGAACGTGGCGCCTTTACCGGCGCCAGCGCTCAACGCCGTGGTCGTTTTGAACAGGCCGATGGCGGCACTTTATTTCTCGATGAAATTGGTGACATGCCTGCTGATCTACAAACGCGTTTACTGCGTGTACTGGCTGATGGTCAGTTTTATCGCGTCGGTGGCCATACGCCAATTAAAGCTGATGTACGAATCATTACTGCGACACACCAGAACCTCGAAGAACGGGTCAAACAGGGCTTATTCCGTGAAGATTTATTTCACCGGCTTAATGTTATCCGTATACAGATCCCGTCTTTACGTGAACGCAAAGAAGATATCCCTGCCTTAATGCATTTATTTTTGAATCGTGCCGCAAAGGAACTGGCTGTCGAACCCAAACAGTTATTGCCTGATGTAGAAAGTTATTTAGCCAGCCTGGACTGGCCGGGTAATGTTCGGCAACTGGAAAATACCTGTCGCTGGTTAACGGTGATGGCATCGAGTCGTGAAATTCATATGTCGGATTTGCCTCCGGAACTGGAACCGGCCACTATTGATCACACCGAAACCAGCCATCTAAACTGGGAAACATCACTACAACACTGGGCTGAAAAGCAACTGGCAATGAACAAGCAGGATTTACTCAATGAGGCTACGCCAAAATTTGAACGCATTATGATTGAATCTGCGCTGACCAAAACCGGTGGTAAACGACAGGAAGCAGCAAAACTGTTAGGCTGGGGTCGAAACACATTAACCCGAAAGATAAAAGAACTGGGAATGGAATAATGCCAAACCAGGAGAACAATAAAAAAAGCCTGCTGATGCAGGCTTTTTATTAAACATGTAATCGACCACTAAAGCTTACGACAGACCCAGTACAAACCATTCTGTGCATATGTCGCATCCTGTGCGCCACCGGTCATATTGGCATTCTGCACTTCACCGGTATCACCGACACCATCGTCCAGCTGAAGATCCAGGATTTCACCGATCTTACCTTCTACCTGATTCATACAGACCATGGTACCGGTTATCGTCGTAGTAACTGTTGTACCTATACCACCATCTTCTATACAGATGACACCGGTAAAGGCATTATTTGGTTTGGCATAACCGGTTCCACTGACCAGACCTGACTGACGCAAATTTTCTATTACCGCAGCAGTCTCATCCGTATTCGTCACTGATGTACAGGCACCTGCAATAATGCCGTCACCCAGGGTGCCATTGGTCGGTGCCACAGAAGCCCAGCGCCCATTAGCATTAGGATCATCACCCGGCAGCGCGCTGTATCTGTCCAGATATGAGAAAATAGCGGCACTCATACCATTATAATCATTCACGCCCCGTTTAATTTTAGCATTGGTCATCATTTCCTGGCCTTTCAGCACGCCACCCAGCAACAGGCCAATAATTACCAGTACAATTGCGATTTCAATTAGCGTGAAACCTGATTGTTGTTTTTTCATTATTATATTCTCCGAAGAATTTCAGTTCATTTTCCCAGAGCAAAAGAAAATCTTATCCACTCTGTAGATATTAAAGGTCATTTAATATTTGTTATAGCAGATGAATAATTATTTTGTGGAAATTTAATCAACTTTTCATTGTAAACAGATGAAAACTAAGGTTTTTGTTTTGTACAAAACCTGGCAATAAGGTTATAAAAATCTAGCCTGTAAATAAAAGCCCCATTGCTATCTGGCTATATACAAATACTTATAACTGACCAGCCGCCAGTAACTTCGCATAAAGGATATTGGGCGATATCCAGATGACAATGTCATCAAACTCAAGGCCTGCTATTTCAACCGGCAGATGAGAGACATAGTCATTATCAGCTGCAACATCATAAGCAGCTGTACAACCACTGGCTATTGTTGCTTCCCCTGCATTAGCTATCTCATCTGCCGTAACTACATTTGACCAGTTTTTACCCATGGAAAATACCACGGCCACGGCCTGATCAGTTAGTCGAGTACCACATCCGCTGTTGGTACAAATCCGAATATCAGGGTTTAGTGCTGCCACACCCAGGGTATTAATATCTGTCGGCGTTGTAAAATCAGGCCCTGCAATGCCACCACTATCATTTGACGTCACACTGTAACGATAAGGATTACCCCAGGGATCAACCAGTAAATTATTACAATTCACATTACCACTGACACCCAATGTTGCTGCAGGCACAAAACCAATTGAATTATTATTACATGTCCCTCCGGCTGGGCTTTCTGACCCGGCAGACGCTGGCTGTGCCGGACAGGGTATTCGACCATTAGCAATGGCAAAACCATAAATTGCTTCCTCAATGGTTTTTAATTCTGCTCGCGCTTTTTTAATATTATTGGTATCACGCTGCGCGCTTAACGGCATAATGGCTGCACTGATTAATGCGCCAATAATCACTAACACAATCGCGATTTCTATCAGCGTAAAGCCCGCATTAATTTTTTTATTAATTATGGACATGGAATGACACTCATATCTTCATTGATGCAATAGGCAATATCGTTTGTCGTACCTGTTTGATAATCGCCATTGCCTGTAGCATCCGGAAAATTATTAGCATTATTGCCTTCCAGATAATTTGTAATCGTTTGTTTTGTATCGGCATCATTCGGCAATACAGTTCTTGTCTGCCCGGGTATTCGTTCACCAGAAAATATTACAATGCCTGCATATGGCGTAGCACCACCATTGGCCGTTAAACAGTTAGCACAGGCTCCTGCTGCCGGTGTTGGTACATTGGCC
>JAOUMX010000127.1 GCA_029881275.1 Gammaproteobacteria bacterium
AAAGGGCAGGTGAACTCGGCGGTGGCGGTTATAAAGAAGCCAGGGATTCCAGCGACCTGCTATCAACCCTGCTGGAACTGATAAATGAAATAAAAGGTATAGATACTTCATTTGCTGCACCCGCGGTATCAGTGAATGCGTTTAACAGAACCACTCACCGTAGCGATCTATTTTTTACCCTGTTCCAGCCATCGATTAAACAGCACTGGAATGGTAATTTCAAAAAATACAGACTGACATTTGACGCTGATGGCGTACCCAGTATCTATGATGCCAATAATCGGCTAGCAGTAGATGACGCATCAGGTTTCTTCAGTGAAACAGCAATGAGCTACTGGACGCCAGCCACAGACGGTGCTGATGGCAAAGCAACAGCTGAAGGAGGAGCGGCTAGCGTATTGACGGCATCACGTAAAATTTTTACAAATTTAGGCACAACGAATGTGCTGTCTGCAACAAGCAATATTGTACAGGATAGTAATACCGGGCTAACAATGGATGTGCTGGGTATAGCAGGTAAAACAGCGGCAGAAAGAACTGAATTGATTCAGTGGGCTAATGGTTTAGAACAGGATGGTGTAACGCCAAGGCGGATAATGGGTGATCCATTACATGGCCAGCCATCTTTGATTCAGTATGGTGGTACGTTTGATGCCGATACTGGTGCAGAGTTGTCTGTTGATATAACTGCATTTGTTGCAACCAATGATGGTTATTTGCATGCCTTTGATGTGACAACGGGTGCAGAGAAATTTGCCTTTATTCCTGCAGAGCTGCTGCCCAATCTTGACCTGTTAAAGACAAATGTACAGGGCGATAAAATTTATGGACTTGATGGCACTATTAATGCCCTGGTGAAAGACCTTGATCAGGACGGTATTATTATCGATTCGAATGGTGCTGTTGATGGCAATGACAAGGTGTATATCTACTTTGGTATGCGTCGTGGAGGTAGTAATTATTATGGCATGGATGTTACCGATCGAAATAACCCTGTGTTGATGTGGACCATTAAAGGCGGTGTCGATGCCAATGGTAATGCTATTGACACGAGTCTGGGTGACTACAGCGGTCTGGGACAGACCTGGTCAACACCGGAAATCAGAAAAATTAAATATCAGGGCAGTGATCTAGATGTGCTGATATTTGGTGGTGGCTATGATCTTGATCAGGATAACGTAACTATTCGGACAGTCGATGATAAAGGTCGAGGTATTTATATTGTTAATGCCATGACCGGTCAGTTGCTGTTTAGAATTGGGCCTGATGCAAATGCAGGTTTGCAGCTGGCGGACATGCAGTACAGTATTCCATCAGATATCACTGCCGTCGATTCGAATGGTGATGATTATGTAGACCATTTATATGTTGGTGATATGGGTGGCCAGGTATTTCGTATCGATATCAGCAACACCAGGGGTGCTGCAGCGGATGCAACCTTTGCGGGCATGATTACCGGTGGACGAATTGCGAATCTGGCAGGAGTTACTGA
Source organism: Gammaproteobacteria bacterium (assembly GCA_029881275.1). GTDB lineage: Bacteria > Pseudomonadota > Gammaproteobacteria > SZUA-229 > SZUA-229 > JAPHQX01. The sequence goes on from JAOUMX010000127.1 coordinate 1,493, forward strand.
AGTTGAGAATAGACGTTTCTATTACCCTCCTGATGTAGCCCTAATGAAAAAGAAAACTGGAGGTCTGGAATTTAATCTGGTGATCAGTTCAGGTTACCGTGCGCATCCAACCAATAAGGTGATTCAGGACAGGATTTATATGATGCGTGATTTGCCGATCAGCGGTGCCCCAACCACATATGTTACGCTGACAGAGAGTAATTTGTTTGATACAACGGAAAATACCATTGGTGATGGTGCAACTCAGGCTGAAAAGGATACAGCAGCGGCAAGTTTAGCGGCAGCAAAAGGTTGGTATATTAGTCTTAACGTGACTACTGGTGAAAAAGGTTTAACCAAGCCCTTGATTTTTGATGGCGAGGTGTTTTTTACCACTTATGAGCCATTTGATGCATCAACCGCTGTAGTGTCAACATCATCATGTCAGCCGCCACAGGGAAATGGTTATCTGTATCATATTAACCTGAATGATGGTTCGCCTGCGTCAGATCCTGCGGCTATAGTGGATCACACATCAGATGATATAACCTGTAATGTTGATGCTCGATGCACGTCATTAAAACGAAGTGGTATCCCTGCGGATCCAACTGCGATTATGACGAAAGATGGCGAGGCAGTCTGTGTGAGTACAGAGTGTAGCGAATTAGAAGCGTCATCCAAACATCAGCGCTTATACTGGTTTCAGCAATAATTAATAAAAGATATATAAGAAAATAAATTGAGAGAATAACGTTATGTTAATAAAACAAAATGGTTTTACCCTGATTGAATTAATGATAGCTGTGGTGATAATTTCGATATTGGCTGCAATTGCGATTCCAAATTATACGCAATATATGACGGAGTCAAAACGCGCAGATGCGCAGGTGGCATTGCTGAGAATGGCGGATTTACAGGAGCGTTATTATGCTAATAACAATACCTATGCCACTAATGCGCAAATAGTTTCCGTAGGTGGCACAGGAACGGAAAATAATTATTATACGATTGCTATTACGGCAGCTAACTCTAATTCGTTTACTTTGGTAGCAACCGCAGTAGGTTCACAGGCAAATGATGCTGCCTGTCCTACAATTTCATTAACATCAGCCGGTGCAAAAACGCCAGCAGCATGCTGGAAATAATTACCTGAGCTCTTTAGGTAACTGAAACACAACTTGTTCTTTTGGTTTGCTGTCTTCATGCAAGGAGACAGCAAACCAGTCTTCAAGTTTGTTAATTACCTGTTTTACCAGGATTTCAGGTGCCGAAGCGCCAGCAGTAATACCAATTCGTTGTTTATTAGTAAACCAGTCACGATTTAATTCATTCGCATTATCAATTAAATAGCTATCCACGCCTTTATTGGATGCCAGTTCTTTTAGACGGTTGGAGTTGGAGCTGTTAATTGAACCGACGACAAGAATAACATCGCAAGAATTTGAAAGTTCTTTGACTGAGTCCTGCCGGTTTTGTGTGGCATAGCAGATGTCATCTTTTCGTGGCCCCTGTATGCTAGGAAAACGTTTTCTTAGTGCATCAATGATATTGATTGTGTCATCTACAGATAAGGTTGTCTGGGTGACAAAAGCGAGTTGTGTTTCAGCAGGCAGTTCGAGCTTTGCAACATCAGCAACGGATTCAACAAGATAAATTTTGCCTTTACTGCTGTTATTGTATTGGCCCAGTGTGCCCTCAACTTCCGGGTGACCAGCATGACCTATGAGAATAACGTCTTCATCGTGTTTGGCATGGCGTGCGACTTCAAGGTGTACTTTGGTGACCAGTGGGCAGGTGGCATCGAAAACCTGAAATTTTCGTAAATCGGCTTCTTTCCGTACCGCTTGTGAAACACCATGGGCGCTGAAGATAACAGTAGCATTATCTGGTATTTCAGATAATTCCTCGACAAAAATGGCACCTTTGTTTTTCAGGCAGTCAACGACATAACGGTTGTGAACTACTTCATGGCGAACATAAATGGGAGCGCCAAAAATTTCCAGGGCACGTTCGACTATTTCTATGGCTCGGTCAACGCCTGCACAAAAGCCGCGTGGGTTGGCTAGTTGAATTTCCATAGTTACTCCTGGGGTGCTACAACCTGAATAATGTTGGCTTCGAAAATTAATGTGTGTCCTGCCAGTGGGTGACTAAAATCAACAATTACTTCCTGGTTTTTGATTTCAAGTATTGTACCTGCAATTTCTTCATCATTAGGCCCATCAAATGCAATGATTTGTCCGGCTTCAGGTTGTAAGTCACTGGGGAAATCATCTGTCGGAATGCTATGTTGATTGTCCTTATCGGGATAACCAAAGCCCTGTTCGGGGTCAATAATAGCAGAAATAGAGTTGCCGGCAGACTGGCCTATGAGTGCCTGTTCCATTCCTTCTGTCAGGCTGCCATCACCTATGCTAATTATCAGTGGTTCATCCTCAAAGCTGCTTTCTATTTGAGTGCCATCTTCCAGTGATAGTTTAAAATGTAATGTTACAATGTCGTTGTAATCAATTTTTTTGTTCATGATTGTTTTTAAAACTGTCGATAATGAGAAGAAAAGCGCCTACGGTAATTGCTGAGTCAGCAATATTAAATGCAGGCCAGTGATGTTGCTGATAATAAATATCTAAAAAATCGATAACATGGCCATAAAGACTTCGGTCGATTAAGTTGCCTATGGCGCCACCGAGTATCATAGCGATCGAAATGGTTTGTAATTTTTGTTCAGGTTTTAGTTTTTGCAACCAGATAACAAGTGCAATACTTACAGTCGTTGAAAGACATATAAAAAACCAGCGTTGCCAGCCGCCTGCGTTACTTAGAAAGCTGAATGCAGCACCTTTGTTATAAACCAGGGTGAAATTAAAGTGAGGAAAAACGGCTACAGGCTGACGATAGTTTAAATAATATTCAGCCAGTAGTTTGGTTGCCTGATCGAGCACAATAATAACCAGCACGATCCATCCCCAGCGTGTAAATAATTGGCTGAAAGAATTATGCATGTTTACGTTGTTCGCCAGAGCCGATCACATTGTCAATGCAGCGGCCACACAATTCCGGGTGGTCATTATGACTGCCGACATCTTCTCGGTGATGCCAGCAACGTACGCATTTTTTATGTTGAGTTACCTGCGATTCAATGTAGAAGGTCTGACCTGATTCCAGTGTTACTTCTACAGCGGATACAGTTTTACTTGCAATGGGTTTTACAGTGGCTTCCGAGGTAATCAAAGCAAAACGCAGTTCATTTTCAAGAGCAGAAAATTGATCAAATAATACATCATCACAGTAAATGGTGATTTCAGCATCAAGTGATGAACCGATATCACCTGCAACACGTAGTTTTTCCAGCTGTTTACTGATATGGGTGCGTGCTTCCTGAATGCGTGACCAGAAATCAAAATTCATCATTTGTGATTGATCAAGGTCGAATAGCTGATCGTACCATGTTTCCAGAAGAATGCTTTCGCTACGAGATCCGGGAAGTGCTTCCCATATTTCATCCGCTGTAAATGACAGGATAGGCGCCATCCAGCGAGACATGGCTTCAATAATATGATACATGGCTGTTTGTGCTGAGCGTCGTGCAATACTGTCTTTCTGCGTTGTGTATTGTCTGTCTTTAATAACATCCAGATAGAAACTGCCTAATTCAATGGCGCAGAAATTATGCAGTTTCTGATAGATTAGATGGAAGTTGTAATCTTTATAGGCATCAATAATTTGATGTTGTAATTGCAGTGTTTTTGCAACTGCCCAGCGATCCAGTGCAAGCATATCTTTTTCGTCAAGCATGTGAGTTGCCGGTTCGAAGCCATTAATGTTGGCGAGTAAGAAGCGCGCAGTATTTCTAATGCGTCGATAAGAATCAGCTACGCGTTTGAGTATTTCATCTGATACCGTCATTTCAGCACTGTAATCAGTGGCTGCAACCCAGAGACGTAAAATATCAGCACCCAGAGAGTTACAGACTTTTTGTGGTGCAACCACATTGCCCAGTGATTTGGACATTTTTTTGCCGTCAGCATCCACGGTAAAACCATGGGTTAAAACTGATTTGTAAGGCGCAATACCGTTCATTGCAACAGAGGTTAGTAAGGATGACTGGAACCAGCCACGATGCTGGTCAGATCCTTCAAGATATAAATCAGCAGGAAAATGTAAGCCGTCTCTATGTTGTAGAACACTGGCATGAGTGACGCCAGAATCGAACCAGACGTCCAGTGTGTCTGAGACCTTGTCATAGTGTGCAGCATCGTCACCTAGCAAATCTGCTGTATCAAGAGCAAACCAGGCGTCAATGCCCTGTTGTTCAATTTTTAGTGCAATTTGTTCAATCAGTTCAGCTGTTTCAGGATGTAGTTCAGCTGTTTCTTTATGGACAAATAATGTAATCGGGACGCCCCAGGTGCGTTGACGAGAAATACACCAGTCAGGTCGATTGTTGACCATGCTTTCTATGCGCGCCTGTCCCCAGTCAGGCATCCATTGAGTTGCATCGATGGCTTTCATGGCAGCATCACGTAAACCATTTTGAGTCATGCTGATAAACCATTGTGGTGTAGCACGGAAAATAATAGGTGATTTATGTCGCCAGCAATGAGGGTAACTGTGTTTGAGTGTGGTGAATTTTAATAATGCCTTATTATCTTCCAGTGTTTTTAAAATTGCATCATTAGCTTTATTAACATGCATGTTGGCAAATAATTCTGTATCCGGTAAAAAAACGCCATGACTATTAACTGGATTATAAACTTCTAGGCCATATTTCTGGCCAACAATAAAGTCATCCTGTCCATGGCCGGGTGCAGTGTGTACTGCTCCGGTGCCGGCTTCAGTTGTGACATGATCGCCTAAAATAACGGGTACCTGTTTATCATAAAAGGGGTGTTGTAATAACAGATGCTCCAGTGCTTCACCTTTGCAGCGACCAATGATTTTAAATTTATCAATGCCGTAACGTTCCATTGCATGCTGATGTAATGCATCGGCCAGTAATAAATTGATCGCACCAATATTGGTGTCTGCTTTAATCAGAACATAGTCAAAATCGGGGTGTAATGAAACAGCAAGATTTGCCGGTAAGGTCCAGGGTGTTGTTGTCCAGATAACTGCAGCCACAGGAAGTTCATTATTGTCTGCCTGGCATGCGGTGAAAAAAGTTGAACTATCAACAGCTCTAAAGACAACATCAATGGCAGGAGAAGTTTTGTCCTGATATTCAACTTCTGCTTCTGCTAACGCAGAGCCACAGTCCAGACACCAGTGTACAGGTTTGCTGCCTTTATGCAGATGACCATTGTCGATAATTTTACCAAGAGCGCGAACAATGTTGGCTTCAACTTTGTAATCCATGGTTAGATAGGGATTGTCCCAGTCACCTAATACGCCTAGACGTTTAAAATCTGCGCGTTGTCCATTAACCTGTGTTTGTGCATAGCTACGGCATTTATCGCGGAATGTTTTTGCGTCAACTTTTGCTCCAGCTTTGCCAACTTTCTTTTCGACATTAAGTTCTATGGGTAGGCCATGGCAATCCCATCCGGGAATGTATGGCGCGTCAAAACCATCCAGTGTTTTGCTTTTAACAATAATATCTTTAAGTACTTTGTTGACTGCATGGCCAATATGAATGTCACCATTCGCATATGGAGGGCCATCATGCAAAATAAAAGCAGGGCGTCCTTTACTGGCTTCACGAATTTTCTGGTAAAGCTTTTTTTCTTCCCATTGCTTTAGCATTGCCGGTTCACGTTGTGCAAGATTGCCTCGCATAGGAAAAGTGGTTTCGGGTAAATTTAATGTTTGTTTATAGTCAGTCACTGAAGTTTCCGTTAAGCGTGGTTGGCAAAATAGTTTTTTGCATGTTCACTGTCTTTAATAATTTGTTGTTTTAAGGCATCGAATGATTCAAATCGTTTTTCATCACGTAATTTTAATTTAAATTCAACGCATACCTGTTCGCCATAAATACTTTTATCAAAATCAAATAAATGTACTTCGAGTTGTAAATGATGACCATCCACCGTAGGTCTTTTACCAATATTGGCAACGCCATTAATAACATGATTATCAATACCGTGCAGGCAAACAGCATAGACGCCATTTAATGGTGTTGCATGTCGATGTAATTTTATATTGGCAGTTGGAAAACCGATGGTACGGCCCCGTTTGTCACCATGAGCAATCCGGCCACATATTTGATAAGCATGGCCCAGCATTTTTTCAGCCGTTCCTATCTGGTCATTGGCTAGCGCCTGTCTGATATTGGTACTACTAATGCGTACATTATCCAGGCAGTGGCTGTGTGAGTTGACTACTTCAAAGCCAAATTTATTACCAGCGGTCGTTAACATTTTAAAATCACCAACACGGCCTTTGCCAAAACGAAAGTCATCGCCTATGACCAGATAACGTACATGTAAATAATCTACCAGAATTTTCTTAATAAATTCTTCAGCCGTTAAATCGGCCAGCCAGTGATTAAACTTGATGCATAAAAACTGGTCTATGCCGGTTTTATTCAGGAGACACCATTTTTCCCTCAGGCGGGT
>JAOUMX010000015.1 GCA_029881275.1 Gammaproteobacteria bacterium
AGCTGTACGACTTCTCCAGGAAGAAGATTATGAAAGGGGTATCAGGCTTTTAACCAGAATAGTTGAACGTTCTGAAAATAGTATTGCACCCTATATTAACCTTGGAATTGCATATAGAAAAACAGGTGAGATGAAACAGGCTGAAGATAATCTTAATAAAGCTCTTGCGCTCAATGCTGTTCACCCATCTGCAAATAATGAATTGGCTATGGTGTATCGTAAAACAGGTCGTTTTTCAGAAGCCAGGCGTATATATGAGCGCATTCTAGAACGATTCCCCCTGTTTTTACCTGCCAGAAAGAACCTGGGTATCTTATGTGACCTATATATTAATGACCTGGAATGTGCTATGGCAAACTATGAAATTTACAATAAAGCTGATCCAGGCGATAAAAGCATGGTGATGTGGATTGCTGATTTGCGTCAGCGTATGGAGAATCAATAATGTATTTACCTAAAAAGTTAATGATTATACTGGTTAGCCTGTTTTTCTCTGCTACAGTATATAGTGCATTTGTCAGCGCCGAGGAAGTCAAGGCTATTTCAGGTATGTCGATTGTCGGCAATAATGAAGCTCCGAAATCATTGTATATAGTCCCCTGGAAAAGTTCTGAAATTGGAATGGAAACGGATCTTTCATCTAACCTTTTAAATGAAAGCCTGACACCTGTGGATAGAGATGTGTTTTTACGTGAAGTAAACTTTTACAAAGTTAGTACGGGGAATTGATTGATTATTATTTAATTTGTGCAGATAAACTTACCTGTGTATTTGTTGATATTATGATGACTGAATAATAATCAAAAAACCTCAATGTTAGTTATTCTGAAGAATTAATTTTATTTTTAAGCTAAAAAGATGTAGTAAATCTAATTCATTTTTTTGACTTAGTAATATTGGCTGTCTATTTTATTGATAGGTGGTAGAAAAATCGCTCATATATTGGGCGTGTGATTATTTGATATATCGTGAGGATTAAACGATGGATTTTATGTATACAATTGTTGACTTTTTTCAGTCTGGTGGAACATTTATGTATCCCATCCTGTTTGTCTTTGCATTAGGATTGGCGATAGCAGCTGAGCGTTATGTCAAACTGAATTATGTTCGCAAATCTAACCAGAAGATGTGGGATCAACTTCAGCCTGTACTCGCAGAGGGTGATTTCGAAACTGCTCGTCAGATGACAGCTGACGACAAAACAAAATCAGCTGTTGGTCAGCTATTAAGCATGGGCCTTGCACGACAGGGTGCAGTTAGACGACGCGATGATATTGAAATTGCCATGGAAGAAAGCATGATGGAAATTATTCCTCAGCTTGAAAAACGAACCCCGTACGTGGCCCTGTTTTCAAATATATCAACATTACTGGGGCTGCTTGGAACTATTATGGGTCTGATTGAGGCATTTACAGCGGTTGCCAATGCTAATCCTGCCGAAAAAGCAGATTTACTGTCGGCCAGTATTTCTGTTGCTATGAATACCACAGCATTTGGTTTGATGGCCGGTATTCCTTTGTTAATTATCCATACAATCTTAACATCAAAAACAGGTGAGATTGTTGATAGTCTTGAAATGGCATCTGTTAAAACACTAAATGTAATTTCCGAGGCTGCTAAACGTAAGGCGGGTTAAGTATGTCAAGAAGAAAGCATGCTCGCCATAAATCAAAAGAGCCACCAGAATTAGATGTAACAACATTTCTTAATTTGATGGTGATTCTAATCCCGTTTCTGTTAATTACGGCTGTTTTTACACGCGTTACAATTCTTGAGCTTAACATGCCTGCGGCTGCAGGAGGTGCATCTAATGATAAGCCTAAAATCAGTGTTGAGGTCATTGTGCGCAAGAATAAATTACAGCTGGGTAATGGCCGCAGCATAATTGCAAATATTCCCAATGTAGATGATCAATATGACATGCCACGTCTTTCAGAATTGTTACAGCAATTAAAAGAAAGTTACCCGGAAAAGGAAGATGCTACTGTCTTGTTGGAGTCCAGTGTTGAATACCGTTATCTTGTACAGATTATGGATGCAATACGTGGTACTGATCCTCAGATAGACAGTAATGGTCAGCCAGCAGGACCTAAGAAAATCCTGTTCCCGGATATATCAGTCGGAGATGCGCCATGAAAACATCGCGTCGTATGAAGCGTATGGCCAGGAGGTCACGTAAAGCGCCTGCCATGAACCTGACTTCTCTAATGGATGTATTTACCATACTGGTTTTCTTTCTGTTATCAAGCTCATCCAGTGGTGTCGTCATAGAAGTTCCCAAGAAAATCGTATTACCTTCATCTGTTGTTGAAACTGAACCACGAGAAACTATTGTGCTCAAGGTGACTGAGGACATGATACTGGTGCAGGGAGAACCGGTTGTGAGTATGGATGAAATACTTAGCAATAAAAGCCCAATCATTCCAGAGATCGGCGCGCGACTGTCTGAATTAAGGAAATCAGTCATTGGCGTCAGTACAAAAAAAGCATACGAAAGTAAGGAGGTTACTATTCTTGCGCACGAAACAATTCCTTTTAACGTGCTTAAAAAAGTAATGGGCACCTGTTCTGGTATGGGATTTGAGAATATTTCCCTGGCAGTTATACAAAAAGCATCACAAAGCCAATGATTGTCGTGAACATTGACATAATATACATGGAATAGTTTAACTCTGTGAATACTGATACCCCAATGATTGCTGGTGAGTTAGAGCTGCACCAGGAAATAGACCAGGCGCAAGTTAATCTAAATAAACTTGAGCGCTCTCTGCAATCTATTGAAGAAAAGCTTGAGAATGAAAATGGAATTAAAGAGCGTTTTGATGCCCTTGAACAGGTTTGTGTATCGCTGGAAAAACTTGATGAAGCAGGTGGGTTTGATTTATTCCTGGGTAATACTTCCGAGCAGATTAATGCGCCTGCCTATATTTCCACTATCCGCAACAGAGTAAGTGATTATGAAAATTCACTAATAGATCTGGCCAGTAAACGGAATCAAATTCTACATGACATAAGGGAAGTACATAATAAAATCAGCCTTGCTCAGGAAGCTATCATTGAATTACGTGAAGAGGCTGAACTTCGTAAGCATGAATTCATTATTGAGCGTGATATTCCACCATTACCTTTCAGGCCTATGGTTATGCCATGGTCTCGGGATAATAAAGATGAAAAATTAATTCGAAAGTATATGGTGCTTGCCATAGCTTTCAGTTTCCTGATCTGGTATGTCATTCCATTGATTACTGTTCCTCTTCCTGACCCAGCTGCAGAGGTTAAAATTCCTGAACGTCTGGCCAAGTTAATTAAGAAGGAAGAACCAAAACCTGTGGTTGAAACTAAACCTGACGATAATCAACCAAAATCTCAGGAACCATCAAAAACCAAGGAACAGGCACGCCAAAAAGCCGAGAAATCTGGTGTCCTTGCCTTTAAAGATAATTTCACCGAGTTAATGAATATTGCATCAGTTGAAGATCTTGGTGCCAATGCCGATGTTAATAATAGTGGTCAGGAGTCACAGCAGGCGGCACGTAATCTTGTCGTGGCAAAATCTTCGGCTATAAGCGGTATAAGTTCCTCAGCCATAAGTCGTAATACCGGTAATGCAGGTAAAGGTGTGACGGGTATTCAATTCTCCAGAGTTGAAAGCTCAATTGGTCTTGGTGATGGTGGAGCCAATCGTCCTACAGCAGGTGCTGAACAACCGCGTAGCGATGAGGAAATTCAGATTATCTTCGATCGTTATAAAGCGGCGCTATATAGAATTTATCAACGTGAATTACGAAAAGACCCAACACTCCAGGGTAATATGGTATTGCGAATTACCATTGATGCTACGGGTTCGGTTGAATCGTGTAAGGTCGAATCATCGGATATAAAATCAACTACATTGCTAAACAAAATTGTTGAAAGGGTAAAAGCCTTTAAATTTGGAGATAAAAAAGGATCAGGTAAGATGATTATTCTTTATCCAATTGATTTCTTGCCGGCTCAATAGTGTTATTAGCGATGCCTTGCTTAGAGAGCTAGATTAAAACAAGAGTATTCATGGCCTAAACAACAACAATTTTGCTTATTTAGCAAGTATATTTTAGAGGTGATATGAAGTTATTTTTCTGAATTTATATCTATTTAACAGATTAAATATCAAAAACAGTCTATTGAGAATAATAAGATAAACTACCTGTAGAATATATGGAATATACCCAAGTATTGTATTTCATCGTTTTCGAATATAACCAAATGTAAACAATAAATACGTAGACATCCAGACTACTTCACCTTTTTGGGGGATGTTTGATGTCTTTTTTTGTGTGGGTAATGGAATAATTTGATTTGCAAATAAGAATTCATACGATTTTAGTTTTAGTTACTGCAAAGTTTCGTTTTGCATACAAAAAACTATTGTCTGCAGAAAATGTTCTGCTGCCAGATTATGATTCTGCTGTAATCAGTGAACCTGTAATTTGTGTGAATCATATTCTGCTTTTTAGCCGCCGGATTTATTCAGTATCGTGTCCATACACTGGAACAGGATTAGAAAGGGATCATGGATGATCCGGCATGCAAGGTTTGGCCAGTCACTATTATTCCTGTTTGCACTTTTGACGAGTGTCGCTTCGCCTGTAATGGCAGGCGAATTTTGTTCAGCACCTCCTTTTAATGGTGTTGTTGATGGCTTCGTTGATTACTCGACTACTGTTCCGGCACTGTCAAGTTTCCCTACTCAGATCACCATCGATACGGATTGTACGTTTCAGAATTTTACGGCCTCGAATCCGCTGAAAGCGACGATAAATTTTCAGACCAATGATCCGTCAATTTATCTGATTACTTTCGATAATGTCGTATTCACCGGCAATATGGCCTGTTCGAATATTGATCATAGCCTCTGGTTTGTTAACGGTTCAGATTATGGTTCGGGTAATAACTGTCAGGATCTTTTTATACCCGCTGAAACCATTAACAAACAAAATCCTGCCAGGACTACAGTGGGTGTTGGCGAAACCTTTACTTACACATTAACGTTGCCTTACATGCAGGCACCTCTGGGTGATCCTTCACCTGTTGATCTGATCAATATTCTTGTACGAGATGATCTGACAACCACGGGTGCTGATTTAACCCTGGTTAGTATGAGTTACTCACTTGATGGTGGGGCGCCTGTGGCCATTACCAATCTGGGTACTAACAAGTTACTTGAGTTTAATCTTCCGGACATTCCATCCGGATCTCAGATTGTGGTATCGATTACTGTTTCAGTTGATGACACCGCCAATAATATTGCCGGTGCAAGCTTTGTTAATACGGCCCGGTGGTGGTTTACCCGCTGGATTGATATTAATGGGGACCTTATTCCACAGGCCTCTGAATATTTTTATTTGCCGGGTGAATCAGGTGTAACCGCACCCATGACCATCGGTGAACCTAACCTTGTACTCTCCAAGACGGCTGATCAAACAACGCTAAATTTTGGTATTTTTGCCACATTCACTATCGATGTGCAGAATAACGGGGGTAGTGATGCCTGGAACGCGACCATTATCGATCAGTTACCAGACAGTGTAGATGCCGGTTTATGCGATTATGATCCCACTACAGGTCCGATCACAGCACAGATATTTACGGCAGCCGGCACGCCCGCAACAGGGGCATTAGTACAGGGCATTCACTATACCGTCAGTTATGACACGCCAAGCTGTCAATTGACCTTTAATATGCTGACATCGATTTCACGAATACAGCCGACTCAGTATTTAAGACTGACTTTCCAGACACAACTCGATGCAAGCACCACGGCTGATCCTTTTCCCTTGAGCAATGTTGCTGCTGCTACCCGGTGGTACAGTGCCAACCCGGGGGCTGGCTATCCAGTCACAACCTATAGCCGAACGCTGACTGACGGTACCCCTGGCGTGATTGACCATGAAGATGAATTTACGGTCAGTACGACCTTAACGGGCTATTATTTCCAGAAGACCGTTTCCAATGTGACCACGGGTGTAGACCCGGCAACCACGGCATCTCCCGGTGACCGAGTGCGTTATCGTTTACGCTTGTTCAATCTTGATCAGACATTTACTAACATCACTATTGAAGATGTTCTGGATCTCACCGAATTCGATATCAATTCCTTTACACTGATTTCGCTTGACTCGTTAACCTTTGACCCGCCCACGGTGTTTAATGGTGGTACCTTAACATTTACCGGGATTACAGGGTTTCCTTTGAATTCAGGACCGAACAGTGAATTGATTTTTGAATTTGAAATTAATTTACTTTCGTCTCTTGTTAACAACGATGTCGTCACTAACCAGGCCAGTCTCACGGCTGATGGTGCGGTCTTTTTCACCAGTGACAATCCACAGGTTAATGGTATTGCTCCACCTGGCGGTGCCACAGATTCAACAGATTTGCTGATACAGGCACCAGGCCCCTTATCCAAAGCCAATAATCAGACGAGTGCCACTATCGGTGAGCAGTTTACCTACACCATTACAGTGCCTGCTGCGACAGTCAATATCCCACTCTACGATGTACGTATTCTGGATGACCTGACCAGCGCCAGTGCAGACATGCGTTTTGTCAGTGCTAATGTGCTATCCGGAGGTAGCTGGTCACTGAGTAACGGGGGAACCAGTACTTCGCTGATCATTCAGGATACGGCAACCGGTATTGATATTCCTGCCAACGGTCAGGCGGTTATTGAAATAACGGTCGAGTTGCAGAATACCTCAACCAATCAGGGAGGGGTGCTGTTCAGTAATTCAGCATCCTATACCTACAATCGGTCAAACGGTGTTAGCAGCACAGAACAAACTGGTGCTGCCGGTTCTACTACGGACATGACTATCGTTGAACCGAATATCGTCTCAATTACCAAGTTGGTTGATAACCTGACACCCACAGCCGGTGACACAATACGTTATTCAGTGACCTTAACTGCCAGCAGTGGCGCGAATTATTCCGATGTGTTCGATGTAGCCTTGACGGATATGCTGGATCTGGGTCTGGTCTATGCCGGAAATCCCACGGTTACAGCAGGAGCCGGTGTCAGTGCCGACAATAGCATTGGTGCGCCGGATATTATCGGCGACGGTATTGTTACACCGCAAACACTGGACTGGAGCCTGAACAGTAATGTGTCGGCTGACATGGATATTGTGGCGGGTTCCTCGATTACCATTGCATACGACGTACGGGTACTCGACAGTGTGCTGGCTAATCAGACACTCAGCAATAATGCGATCGCTCAGTGGAGCAGTATTGACGACGCGGCCAGTGGCGAACGCGACGGTGTTGATGGCGTCGGCGGGCTTAATGACTATCAGACCGCTGCTGCAACCGTTGCTGTTACCACGCCTGACATTGTCACTACCATCATCAAGACCCGAAGCAATGACACCTACGGCGCCGCTGACGCGGATGTACGTATTGGTGATCTGGTCGAATACACACTGACCGTACCGGTGCCGGAAGGTACTCTGGGAAATCTGCAACTGGTGGATACCCTGCCACAGGGCCTGGATTTCGACAGTATCGTCAGTATCAATGGTAATACCGGTCCGGCACCTTATACAGCCGTCGCGCCTTTTTCCCATAGTGATATTACAGCTGCCAGTGTGGTTGAAGCCGGCGATCCCGTTACAGGTGCAACTACCGTGAGCTGGACGCTGGGCAATGTACACAATCAGCCGAATGATGGTCTGAGCGACAACTTTGTCATCGTTTATCGGGCGCGGGTTCTGAATACTGTCTTTGCCCATAGCAATCTGAGTATTGCGCTGAACAACACCGTGGCCATGAGTTATGACACGGCCAGCGGTACGGTCGCAGCCTCCGACATCGATACCATTATAACGGCGCTGCAGCCAGAACTGGTGGTCAGTAAATCTGCTGTCGCAGCCGGTGGTGACAGTATTATCGACCCGGGCGAGGTGGTTACTTACACTGTCGATATAGACAATTCCACCGGCACAGCACCGGCCTATGATGTGGTGTTAGAGGACATTATTCCATCCGGTATGCGGGTTGCCGGCATCACGCCTGTCAGTACTTATCTGCTCTCCGCAGGCCCTGTTCCCGGACTAACCAGTCTGGCTCCTGCCTATGATGCTGTTACCGGTGTTGCGATCTGGAATTTTGACAGTGGCGTTGCTGATGCCTATACCATACCGGCCGGAGATACCCTGCGAATTGTCTACCAGGTGCAGGCTGATGCCGGCATTGGTTCCGGCCTTACCCTGACCAATCAGGCACAGGTTAGCGCTTATTATTCCTTTGATGATGAAGCGGTTCCAACCCTGGGCAGTTTAACCGGGACACGGGAAACCTATGGTCCCAGTAATACAGCTACAGCCACGTTATATACCGGTTCACTCCCGACCAAGGCCTTACTGAGTTCGGCCCAGGCAAGTATAGGGGATGAGGTTCTCTATCAGATTACGGTTCCGGGAACCGCCAGTACCAGTGGTCTCTACGATATACAGGTTACCGATACTCTCAACGCCAATCTTGAGCTCATTAGTGCGACTGTCACGGGTGGCATTGGTGTTACGGATACCAGTACAGGTTCACAGTTAAATCTGGCCATTAGCGAAATTCCCGCCGGGCAGCAGGTGGTGATCGAATTGCGTACCCGTGTAGCCAATAGCGTGTCAGCCCAGCAGGGTGTGACCATGGATAATACCGTTGCCTATACCTATGCCTACAGCCCGGGGGGTACGACACAACCGACATTGACCAGCGTTGACAGTGTCACTGTCACCATCGTTGAACCGCAAATCGTGCTCACTAAAGCGGTGACAGCCATCACACCCGCACCCGTTACCGGCGGTGATGTGCTGGAGTATGTGCTGACACTGGCAAACACCAATGCCCCTGCTTATGACGTCACCATTGTCGACACACTACCAGCCGGTTTGCAACTGGACAGCAGTTTTACACCGACCGCCACCATAGCGGGTGTGCCTGTCGTCGGTTTTGTAGCCAGCCCTGATGGTGGACCTGGGGGCCCGCTGATCTGGGGCGAGGGCAAAGGTGATGGCAGTCTGGATATTCCGGCCGGCAGTAGTCTGGTGCTAACCTATCGTGTCTTCATTGATGAGACCGTCGAGTCGAATGTCACCCTGAGCAACAGTGTGCAGGTTGACTGGTCAAGTATGAATGGCAGCAATGCCGGTGAGCGAAGCGGGGCAGGCTGTCCTGGCGTAACAGCCCCGAATGATTACTGTTCGGGTCCGGCAACAGCCAGTGTCACTACCACGGATACCAATAGCCTGACCAAGTCGGTGATTAGCGACAGCTGGATACCGGCAGCGGATGCCACCCTGCGCGTCGGTGATACGGTGACCTATCGTCTCGAACTGGCATTGCAGGAAGGTCTGACCCGTAATGTCAGTATCAGTGATGTGCTGCCAGCAGGTCTGGTATTTGACAGCATGGTCAGAATTAACGGCGATACAACGGCGGATTACACACCACCGGCCAGCGGTGCAGGTTCCAATTACAGCTATGCCACATTGACAGCCGCCAGTGTGCCCGGCGCCGGTGACTCCGGCACTCTGAACTGGACCTTTGGCAATGTCACCAATGATCCTCTGGGCGATGCCACCACGGATATTCTGGTCATAGAATACACCGCCCGTGTTATTGAAAATAATGCAGCGACCATTGCACAGGCAGCTTCAACCGGTTTGAACAACACCGCAACCCTGAGTTACCTTGATGGTACCGGTGCCGCTGTTATTGATCCGGCCCGGCTGGCAAGCACAGGCAGTATCACGGTGCTGCAACCAGTTTTGACAACACCCGTGAAGATCGACCGTCTGGGGCGCACCAGTCCACTCACTGTTGATATCGCCACTGACATAATGCAGTTCCGGGTCTCCAGCTGTAACAGCAGCGGTCTGGCGCCGGCCTATAACGTCCAGATTACTGATAACCTGCCAGCTGAACTGGATGAAACGTCCATTACCGGATTGACCGTATCGGTGGGTGTGGCGCCGGCCCTGACCACGCTTGCCGCAGGGGAGTATACCTACACACCACCAGTGACTCGTGGTGGTGACATGCTGTTCGCCTTTAGTCGACCGCTGGATCCCGGTCAGTGTTTCTATATCGATTACAACATCGGCTTCCACACTGATATTTCAGCGAATCAGACCTGGAGCAATACCGCGACAGTTGACCGTTATTACGCCATCGATGGTCAGCTTGGCCAGCTTTATCCTGCATTAGGACCAGTCATTTACACCATGAGCAATACCTCTGTGATCGAGCCGCCGGCAAAAGCCATTGTCTCGCCTTTAACCGGGGAAGCCAGTATTGGTGATGAAATTGTCTATCGAATTACCGTGCCGCAGAATCCGAAGAATGCGGCCATGTTCGATGTCAGCGTCATCGACAACCTGGCGGCTGAACTCATCTATGTCGATGCCACCGATGTCAGTGGCAACGGGTTTGTCCTCACCGATAACAGTGTATTACCGGGTCAGGTTAACCTCGGTATTGCCCAGATACCGGCCGGCCAACAGGCGGTGATCGAATTGCGTACCCGTGTGGACAATACCGCCAGCAGCAATGCCGGTAGCAGTTTCACGAATACGGCACGTTATACCTTTGCCGACACTGCCGGTGGCGGACAGAATGACGGTGGCACCAGTCCAGCTACCGCAGCCATTTCCATCGTTGAGCCACTGGTAACGCTCGGCAAGGCGGTGATCAATAGCAGCAATCCGGGTCAACCGCCTACAGCCGGTGACATCTTGCGCTATAGCCTGACACTGAACGCATCTGGCGGAGTAGGGGCAGACAATTTTTCCGATGCCTTCGATATCAGTATTGAAGACAGCCTGAGTCCCGGTCTGGTTTATAGCGGTAATCCAGCCGTTACCGGTGCAGGTAACACCATTGGCGTGCCGGTGATTAGTGGTGACGGCAGTACAGCAACACCCCAAACACTGAACTGGAACTTGACGGCGGGCAATGCGGATATCGATATCAGTGAAGGGACATCCATTACCATTACGTATGATGTGGTCGTGCTTGATACTGTGCTGGCGGGACAAACCCTGACCAATTCTGCTGTTGCACTCTGGACAAGTATCGCTGGCATAAATGCCAATGAGCGTAATGGCAGTGGCACACCGGCTGTCAATGACTACTTGACGACACCGGCCACGACCACCTTAACCACGCCGGTGACCAATACCCTGAGTAAATCGATTCTCAATGAAACATTTGGCACCATGGATGGTACGGTCAGAATTGGTGATGTTATTGATTTCGAACTGCGGCTGAATTTACAGGAAGGCATCAGCCCGGCTGTTAGCCTGGTCGATACACTACCGCAGGGTCTGATCTTTGAGGGTATCGTCAGCATTAATACGGATACAGCCGCACCGTTTACATCAGTTGCGCCCTTTAGCCATGCTGATATTGCGACACCCACAGTGACCGGTAATCCGGCCACGGGTCCCACCATCGTTACCTGGGCGATCGGTGATATTACCAATGCCGGTGATAACAATCCGGCGAACAACGACTTTGTAATTGTTTATCGTGCAAGGGTGTTAAATCAGGCGCTGGCACAGGTTAATTCAACTACGTTGACCAATTCGGTTGATTTCAGTTATACCCTGGCCACAGGTACCACAACGCTCACCGCCAGTACCTCGATGACCGTGTTGCAACCGGCACTGTCTGTTACCAGGTCAGCCGCACCGGCAGGTGGTGACAGTGTTATTGATGCCAGTGAAATCATCACCTATACCGTGGATATAACCAATTCTGGTGCTGTTGCGGCCTACGATACGATCGTAACAGATATTATTCCGATTGGTCTTCGCAGTGGTACGGCGACCATTACCATGGTCAGCACCTCACTGGTGGTAGCCGGCACGGTACTGCCCAATATGGCACCGGCTTATAATGCAGCCACGGGTGTTGCCACCTGGAATTTTGATTCCGGCATAGCGAACCAGTACAACATCCGGGCAGGGGATACCCTGCGTCTGGTTTACCAGCTACAGGCCGATACCACATTAAGTGCCGGTATGACCCTGACCAACCAGGCCCAGGTCCAGGCCTATTATTCGTTTGATGATGATGCAACGCCTGTACTGGGCAGTGTCAGTGGTGTCGCTGAAGTCTTTGCACCGAGTAATATCGCCAGCACCACTTTAACCACGGCAGCGCCCAACCCGCTGAATAAACAGAATCCAGTCACCGGCACAGGCAGTACTGGCACGGTTGCGGTGGGGGATAGCTTTAGTTACCAGATTACCGTACCGGCCACACCTATGACCACGGCACTGAATGACGTTCGTATCATCGATAACCTTGGCGCATCGGCTGCGGATCTCAGTTTTGTCAGTGTCTCAGTCAGTGGTTCATACCCATGGACAGCGGTGAATACCGGCACCGCCACCAGCCTGGTGATTGAAGATCCCAACATCGGTATTGATATTCCGGCAGGCCAGCAAATCGTGTTCTCTGTAACGGTTCTGGTGAATGACAGCCCGACCAATGTCAGCGGCCTGCTGTTCGATAATTCGGCCACCTATACCTATAACCAGGTCAATGATGATGTCTCAACCCGTGTCAATGGCAGCGGAAATACCACGGCTACTCTGACCATAACCGGTCCTGATTCGATTACGCTTCAGAAGTCGGGGCCGACTCAGATGATTCCTAACATCCCGAGTCAGTTTAGTCTTGATTTGCATAACACTGGAACAGGTACCGCCTGGGATCTGACCATTACCGATGTTTTGCCTGACCCAGCGCCCGGCGGTATGTGCGATACCCCGCCGGTGGTGACATCGGCACAAATCTTCCTCGCCGACGGCACCACTCTGGTGACTGATTTACAGGCGTCGGATTATGTCGTGAATTATTTACCGGCACCTGACTGTATCCTGAGTATTACCATGCTAACGGCCAACGGGGCACTGCCGGCCGATCATCGATTGATCATTAACTATGAAGCCTTACTGGATGTGGATAATCCACAGGGTACCGTTCTAACCAATGTGGCTGCCGTTACCGAATGGTTTAGTGGTGATACGGCCGGCGCCGGTGCTACTGGCCAGATACGTACCTATACCCGTAGCCTGACGGATGGCACCACGGCAACACTGGATCATGAAGACGCCCATAGCGTGACGGCATTATCACCCATTATCCAGTTCCAGAAGACCGTGGAAAACATAACAACCGGTCAGAATCCGGCAACCACGGCCACACCGGGCGATGTTCTGCGTTATCGTTTAGTGATGCAGAATGTCAGTGTTGTGGCACTGACAAATTTTGTGCTCACCGATGAAGTTGACAGACTGAATCCAAGTGCCATGTTTGCAGCCGGCAGTCTGGCAGTGGTTAATGATGCGGGCGGTGACAGCAGTAACACCAATTCAGCGGGTGGTGCACAGGGCACTGGTCTGCTGGATATCCGGGGGTTAACACTGGATGCCGCCGGTGGCGCTAATGATACCTTGATTGTTGAATTCGATGTCACGCTGGCAGCGGTGATTACTAATGGCACTGTGGTACTCAATCAGGCGCAGATAAATTCGATTGTCACGGGTACGCTTGACAGTGACGAACCTGTAATCAATGGGGTTGATGATCCCAATATACAGGGTGATGAAGATGCCACGCCTGTCACCATTACATCAGCACCTTTGCTTGTGGCAGAAAAACGCTCTTTCGATCTGACCGGTGACCCGGCCATTCTGGAACCGGGTGATACGCTGCGTTATAGCATTACCGTTAGTAACAGCGGTACAGAAGATGCCATCAATGTTCAGTTGAGTGACCTGTTACCTGCGAATACAACCTATGTGGCAAACACCACCCAGCTGAATGGTAATGCGGTGACTGATCCCACGGCGGGCATTTCTGCACTGCAGGCGGGCATGTTGATTAATGGTGCCGATAATACAACGGCGGGGTATATACGTGCGGATGTAAATCCTGCGGCGGCAGCCACCATAACATTCGATGTGGTCGTCAATACAAGTGTTATTAATGGCACGGTGATTTCCAATCAGGGTGTTGTTAATGGTGAAGGTCAGGGCAGTGGGCCATTCAGTCAGCTGGTTACTGATAATCCTGATACGGCCACGGTTGATGATCCCACAGTTGATATCGTCGGTAGCCTGCCACTGATCGACGCACAGAAAACAGTCAGCATTATTAATGATGGAGGCACGCCGGGCATTGTCGATCCGGGTGACAGGCTGGCTTATACCATCAGTATCAATAACTATGGCAATACAGCGGCAACCGGTGTTCGCTTTACTGATGCGACACCTGCCTTTACAAGTTATGTCGCAGGTTCAGTGACACTGAATGGTGAACCTGTCAGTGATCTTGCCGGTGGTGTTTCACCTCTCATTGCGGGTATTGATGTCAGCTCATCTGATCTTACGCTACCACTGCCTGCTGCGGGCGCTGGTGTACTGACACCCGGTCAGAGTGCCGTGATTACCTTTGAGGTCGATGTTACCGGTGTTACGGGTGACATCATCAGTAATCAGGGTTTTGTTTACAGTAATGAACAGGCCGTTGAACCCACCGACTTTGATGGCATTGATTCCAACGGGGATCAGGCAACCGATATTATTATTGGTAATGCACAGTTATTAAGTATTACCAAGGAAGTTTTTGTCGTTAATGGTGGTGCGGCACTGGCAGGCAGTCGTCTGGAATACCGTGTACGTGTTAGCAACATCAGTAGTGTGCCTGCTAACAGTGTCGTCATTGTTGATGACCTGGATAATCCTGTGGCTAATCAAATGACCTATGTGCCGGGTTCGGCGACATTAAACGGATTAACCACCGGTATCAGTTATACACCGGCAATTATTAGCGCAGACTATTCGACCAGTTATGGCGATTTACAACCGGGTGAAACCATCACGCTACGATTCCTTGCGGATCTTGATGCCGGTTTAATAACCGGTACCACTATTACCAATACCGCACGTGTTGACTGGAATGCCGCAACACAAAATGCCAGTGCCAGTGTGTCTATCGATGTGGGTGGTATTCCAGGTGTGGCCAGTCTTAACGGTATTGCCTGGCATGATGCTAATTTTGATAATATTCCCGATAGCAGCGAAGCCTTATTAGCTGGCTGGTCGATTGATTTTTACCGCAATGGCACATTGCTGGATACGGTCGTCACTGACACAAATGGTCGTTATCAGATTATTGGTCTGGCACCCAATGACCTCAGTCTAGACCCTTATGAAATACGTTTCCGCGCACCTGGTGCCACCACTGATACGGCGTTACTGGGTTATGCGGATTCAATCTTTACCAATGGGCTGCAAAGAATTTCAGATATTATTGTTCCTTCAGGCAGTAATAGGCAGAACCTGAATCTTTCAATTAATCCAGACGGTGTTGTCTACAATTCTGTCACCCGTACGCCCGTTGCAGGTGCTCGCCTGACCATGGTTAACGCCACAACAGGCGCACTATTACCCGTTGGCTGTTTTGACAATCTTGATAACTCATTACCTCAGCAACAACAGGTAACCCAGGCAGATGGGCATTACAGATTTGATATCAACTTTAGTGATCCTGCCTGTCCTGCCGGTGGTGATTATGTCATTAATATTTCAGCACCCGCGACTGGTTATACATCGGCACCTTCGATTGCTATTCCAGCAATGACGGATGTAACGACGGCTGCCTATTCGGTACCGCTTTGTAGCGCTGACGCGATTGTCTCGACCAGTCATTGTGAAGCACAAGCTTCAGCCTTGGCACCTGCTGCCAGTATTTCTGCGCCAGGACCTGAAACCAGTTATTACCTCAAGCTGACACTTAACAACGGTGCGATTCCACAGGAGAGTCAGCTGTTTAATAACCATATTCCAATCGACCCGGATCTTACCAATGTGGTGACCATCAGTAAGACGTCACCGCTGGTGAGTGCACGACGTGGACAAATGGTGCCTTACACCATCACGGCTAACAACACACTCACGGTGCCTCTGCCCAATATGAATATTGTGGATACCTACCCGGCAGGTTTCCGCTATGTAAAAGGGTCTGCTCGGATAGATGGTATTGCGCTGGAGCCCGTCGACAATGGACAGACATTGACCTGGGGTGGTGTAACGCTCGACCCGGGTAGTCAACGCACCATTAAACTGTTACTGGTCGTCGGTTCTGGTGTTTCTGAAGGTGAATATATCAATCGTGCCCAGATTATAGACAGCCTGACATTAAATCCTGCATCACCACTTGCAACTGCAACGGTACGGGTGGTACCTGATCCAGTATTTGACTGTACCGATATCATCGGAAAAGTATTTGATGATAAGAACATGAACGGTTATCAGGACGAAGGTGAAAAGGGTATTGCCAGTGCGCGTATTGTCAGTGCCCGTGGCCTGGTTATGAAAACGGATGCTTATGGACGCTTCCATATCAGCTGTGCCGCCGTTCCAAATCAGGATAGAGGCAGTAACTTCATACTCAAGCTGGATGAACGCAGCCTGCCAAGTGGTTATCGAGTCATTTCAGAAAATCCACGTGTACAAAGAGCGACACGAGGCAAGATGATGAAATTCAATTTTGCGGCCACTATTCATCGAGTCATTCGTCTTGATCTGGCAGATCCGGTCTTCGAGAACAACACAGATGAAATTCGTCTTCAGTGGCTACCGCGCCTGAATCTCCTGGTGGAAGAATTAAATAAAGGAGCGGCAATTTTGAGAATTGCGTATCTGGCTGATATCGAAGAAACCGGACTGGTAAATGATCGTATCGATATTATTAAACAGGAAATTCAAAAACTGATCGAACAGAAAGAGTGTTGTTCGGCACTTACAATTGAAAGCGAAATATTCTGGCGACGTGGTGGTCCGCCAACAAGAGGTAGCATCGACTAATGATGAATCACTATTATCAATTCACTTTGAGTCAGCTATCCTGTTTAAACAACAGATGGTTACGCACGGCTATGATACTGGTTATGTGTCTGCTATCTGGAATATCTGTGGCAGAAGTAACCACGGCTGCAGCGGTTGATTCTCCTGATAAGGAAATAATAAAAACATCTGATGTATTAAAACAAAATTCCACCATTGAAATTAATCAGGAACAGCATTTGCCTGCGGATGAAAAATACAGCCGCTGGGAAATGACCGATGTTGAGCAAATCGATGATCGAATAGAAAAGAAAAATGTTCTTGAACAGGAAGTCACAACAAAGAAACTCACGGATGTTGTGCCACCGATTAATTTTAAATCAGGTAAAGCGGATATACCTGAACGCTATATTGATTTATTACGTGATGTACTCGATAAAATGAAAAATCGTCATAATGTACGACTGCATTTTATTGGTCATAGTGATAATGTAAAACTATCCGGTTCACTTAAGAAAAAATATCAGGATAACCTTGGCTTATCCCGTGAACGTGCCGGAACTACAGCAGAGTTTTTCCAGAAAGCGCTGAGGTTACCTGCAGAAGCTATATCCTATGATGGTGTGGGTGAAAGAGAACCCATTGCCAGTAATGACACGGAAGCAGGACGCTCAAAGAACAGACGTGTTGAAGTGCAGGTCTGGTATGATGAAATCAGGGAAAAAATCGTTGAGAAGGATGTTGTCATAGCAGGTGAAATGACGCGTATTAAAGTCTGTCGTATCGAAACCGTTTGTAAATTACGATATAAAGAAGGGCATTCAAATCGCGCCAGGATTAAGAACCTTATTCCTGCATTACAGTATGGTGAAAATGTTTCAGGTGCACCTGATCAATTCCTGCGCCAGATATCGCAGGCCATGTCTAATCTGAAAGACAAGGAAAACATAACCGTCAAATTGATTGGCTATACCGATAATATTCCATTAGTGGGTCGTGAAGAACGAATCTATGGTGATCACACCGGTTTATCCAAGGCTCGTGCGCGACGTATGGCATTGTCTGTACAGGAAGCACTCAAACTGCCAAATCGTGCCATAACCAGTGATGGTCGAGGTTCAGCGTCACCCATTGCCAGCAATGAATCTGAAAAAGGTCGTGCATTAAATCGCCGAATTGAAGTTGAATTCTGGTATGACGATGCCTTGCAGCAACTGCCTGATGAACCTCAGGTTTGTCCGGAACAGGCAGCCGCAGAAACAATTACCCGGGTTTATGATCCACCATCAGGTAATCTGCCACCTATTTATTTTGATAATGGTAAACCCGTAATGCCGCTGAATTACCAGGGGCAACTGGCGATGATTCTTCGTGGTTTACAGGGAAAATCAAATGTTCGTCTGCGGTTTATTGGTTATACCTCTAATGAACGTCTGGATCGTCGAACCATGATGATTTATGAGGATGATATTGGTTTATCTGCTGCGCGTGCACGCCGAGTCAAAGAGATTGTTATGACAGAAATGAATCTCACTGAATCACAGGTAGAGCATGAAGGACGCGGTAATGTCCAGTCATCAGATGTTGTTAATGCCGGATTCACTCAATCTGATCCGTCACACGTTATTGTTGAAGCGGTTTATGATGATCTGGCAACAATGGAAGAGGAAGAAGGCCTGGAGATTACTCGCTTTAATCGAGTAGTCGAACTTAAGGATCCTTATTCACTTAATATGATGCGCATTACTGTGGATGGAAAACCGCTTCATGATCCGAACAAAAGTTCACAGGATGTACAACGTTGTACTGATACTGCGCTGGAAAATGCAAAAGTACAGTTACGTTATGATGGTCTGGAAATCAAGCCTCGATTAAATATCACGGCCTGGCCGGGAACAATACGGTTTAACGACTTGCGTGAAACAGAACACTATGAAGATCAGGTACGATTTAAAATTTACAGTAATTATCCGTTCTTCATCAGCAAATCTGAAGTGCGTATCTTTGATAAAGAAAAATCAACCCGTGATACACCATGGGCAGTAGTAGACGTTAATCAAACAGGCGACGCTTACTGGCGTGCCAATTTTGATAAAGTCCAGGCGCCTGGTCGTGAGTTCAAATACCTGTTACGTGTTTATGATCAGAATGGTAATTTTGACGAAACAGAAACACAGAGCCTGTGGGTGGTCGATAATCAGGAAACGGCTTTGCGCGATTATGATGCAGAGAAAGAATTACTGGCTGGTTTTGGTAAAAACCGACTGGCCATGGAAAACATTCCAAAAAATGGCGGCACCATTCGTGTCAATGGCAGTGAAATACCCTCTGGCCATAGTGTCTGGGTTGCAGGTCGATCAGCGCCATTGGATGATAGTGGTGATTTTGTTTTTGAAGAAATTATTCCTGTCGGTTTGCATACACTTGAAGTTGCCGTGCTTGATGAATCAGGCGGTGGTGAACTGTTTTTACGTGATCTTAAAATTGATGATAGTGAATGGTTCTATGTTGCTATCGCAGACATTACTGCCAGTAAAGACAACACTAATGGTCCGGCACAACTGGTAACAGGCGATACTGCTCACTATGACAATGACCTTTCTATTGACGGACGGATAGCATACTACTTAAAAGGTAAATTCTGGACTGACTGGGAACTCAGCTCCAGTCTTGATACAAGAGAAGCGCCTGTTAAAGATATGTTCAGTAATTTTATGAACAAATCGCCTGATGCTTTATTCAGACGTATGGATCCCGATTATTATTATCCAAGTTATGGTGATGATGGAACAGTCGAGGAGGCTGCACCAACACTTGGAAAATTCTATTTAAAACTGAACAAACAGGATAACCATTTATTATGGGGCAACTTCAATAGCACTTATACTGACAATGATCTGGCCCATGTAGACCGTGGACTCTACGGTGTTAATTTGCATTATGAAACTGACAGGAGCACCAGTTTTGGTGAGAAGATTTTCAGTTTCGATGGCTTTGCGGCCGATCCCGGTACTATTGCAGGTCGTGATGAACTTCGTGGTACCGGTGGTTCTCTTTATTTCCTCAAACATCAGGATATATTGATGGGTTCTGATCGAATCAGAATTGAAATTCGGGATAAAGATTCAGATATGGTGGTTGGTGTTAAAAATCTAACATCAGGTCTGGATTATGATATTGACTATCTTCAGGGGCGTATCATGCTGAGGGAACCATTATCCGCTACTGTTGATGATGGTATGCTGGTTAATAGTAGTGGCAGCAGTGGTGACTATGCATACCTGGTTGTGCGCTATGAATATACGCCCGGTTTTGATGAAATTGAAACAGTTGTCACTGGTGGCCGTAGTCACGCATGGTTTGGAGATACCTTAAAGGTGGGTGTCACCAGTACGTCAATGGATGATGGCGTCACCACGAGCAGTTTGAATGGTACAGATATAACGCTTAGAAAAAATGCAGGCACCTGGATCAAACTGCAATCTGCAAGCAGTGTTGGTCCTGGAACTGAAACATTAATTTCTAATGATGGTGGTTTTGATTTTACAACTGTACCTCAGCCATCAGTTTCCAGTATTAAAGCCAATGCCAGCCGAGTAGATGTCAGCCTCGGCTTAAACGAGATATTTACCGAATTTGAAATATTTAAGGATTATGAAGTTCTTAAGGATGTGAACGGTAATATTACGGCTTATTCACAGGAGCTTGAAGCCGGTTATGCAGCGCCCGGTCTTATCTCGCTTAGCAAAACCAGTCAATCAGGTGCAGCTATAAACGTATCAGTCACCAAAGAAATAGATGTAAAATTAAAAACGGACCAGAAAACCCAGGACCTTGGATTAAAAACTTCATCAAATGAACTTAATGTTAAATATGCCATCGATGAATACTGGAAGGCGAGTATGGGTTATCGTGTAGATGAACGAATTGACAATTCGCCTGCTGTGCCATTGTCGCAAAAGCAGGGTGAGCGTAATGATATAACGCTTCAGGCCGATTATGACTCGAAAGAAAAATGGAACAGTTATTTATTTTATCAAAATACGCTGGATGTGAGCGGTAATCGTGAAGATAACAACAGAACCGGTTTTGGTGGCGGCTATCGAACGTCAGACAGATTCAAGTTAACCGGTGAGCTTTCAGCCGGAGATCTTGGTTCAGCAGCAAAATTGGGCACAGAATATTTATACAGTGACAGAACGACACTGTACACTAATTATGCCCTTGATAATGAGCGAACAGATAATGGTTTAAGTTCACGTAGTGGTAACATGGTCAGTGGATTCAAAACCCAATATTCAGATAGCGCCAGTGTATATATGGAAGAAAAATATACCCACGGTGATGTGCCAACAGGATTAACAAATAGTCTAGGTGTTGATTTAGCACCAAATGATAAATGGAACTTTGGTGCCAGAATTGATATTGGCTCATTACAGGATAAAACCAGCGGCGCGACAACTAATCGAAATGCCTATGGTATTAATATTGGTTATGGTCATGAATCGATCAAACTGGCCAGTGCTTTAGAATACCGGGTGGATGAAACCGAAAACCCGGATACAAGCATCACTGAACGTACTACCTGGTTGACTAAAAACAGTCTTAAATATCAATTTACTCCTGACTGGCGAATTATCAGTAAATTAAATCATTCAGAAAGTGAAAGTACGCAGGGTGAGTTTTATAGCGGTAATTTCACCGAAGCAGTGTTGGGTTATGGTTATAGACCCATTAATAATGACCGACTCAATGCCTTATTCAAGTTTACATATTTCTATAATCTTCCTGCAGCAGAACAGGTGACCATTGAAAATACAGCAGTTGATTATATTCAGAAGAGCAATATTATGTCGCTCGATATAACATATGACCTGACGCATAACTGGAGTGTTGGTGGTAAATATGGTTACCGAACTGGAGAAGTTGCTTATGACAGGGTGGCTCCGGTATTTTTTGAGAACCGTGCAAATCTGTATGTGTTGCGTGCGGACTGGCATTTGATCAATAAATGGGACTTGTTAATAGAACACCGATCACTGCAACAACCTGATATCGGTGATAAACGCAGTGGCATACTGACCGGACTCTATCGCCATATGGGTAATAATTTAAAATTTGGTATTGGTTATAACTTTACAGACTTTTCTGATGACTTAACTGATCTGGATTACGATAGTCAGGGTTTCTTTATTAACGTTATTGGCAAACTATAACTTTAAGCGAATACATTCAGCTAGTTGTATAACCATGATTCATACTTTAGTTAGCTATCTGTTTTTAGTGGGATGCAAATCACATTCATAAAATACATATCCTATAGAATGGCAACACCTTATCTTATAGGGTATTTTTTAATTAAAAACAGGAATATTAAAGCATGAAAATAATAACGATAATTCTTTCTGTCATGACGGTATTAGCATTAACCGCATGTGACAATAACAGCAGCAATTCAACAGAATCTCAGAATATTACAGAAACCGTTGAAGCAGTGGCGGGTACTGATGCCACTAATACAGACGCTACCATAACAGAAGAATCAGCTACCATAGAAAACCTTGCAGAAGTGGTTGATGCTACTGCTGAGACTGAAACGTCGGGTGATGAGCCAGCTATTAATGCAGATGAAGCACAAGCCGCCAGTGAAACGGAAGCTGCTACCACAGGTGAAACTGAGGCTAAAGAGTAATAGTAATTTGATAAGGTACTCCTGGATGATAAAGACTGAATACCTGCAGATGACAACTAGACCTGTTAAACAGAAGCAATAATTAAACAGATCATAGCTGTCTCCAGGTTTTTAAATACATTATTCGGGTTTTGAGTGAAAACATGGCAGAATTATTCTGCCATGTTTTAAATGATAAGATGTTTACAATACACAGTATAATCAATAACAGGAAATTACCGGTTTGACCAGGTAATGGCCATCAGTCAGCTGTCGATTTCTCATATCAGTTGTATTTACAAACAAAGATACATTTATCTATGTTTGTTTTAAATTAGGATTCAAATCACTGTACTTGAACACGCTAATGTTTCCTTTATCCTCTGATATACTTACTTGATGCAAACTAATCCCCTTGTTATTCCCATTCTCGACTTTCTTAAAAATGCTGACTCTGACGTGAGTATTCTTGATATTGTCTCAGCGCTGGGAGATGAAAGCCTGTTCCGCTCCTTATCTGAGCTGCCGTCGGAGATGGTGGCTTTCCGTAAGAATTTTCTGGTGATGAATGCCCTGTATTTTTTACAGCGCGATCTGCAGGGTAGTGGTTATGCACTTTCTGTTTCTGCTATGTCAATTCAGCTTCGAGCCGTGGTTGCACCACTTTCATCTTCTGGACTAATGACGCAGGGTGATGAGGTCCTGGCTGCTTATTATCTTGACTGGGCTAATTATCATGATACAGACATGGATGATATTGATAAGTTGCTAAATGATTTCTGGCAGGCTTATCAGTCTCATGAAAAACGTCAGGCAGCGCTGGAGACTCTGGGTCTGTTAGTTACA
Organism: Gammaproteobacteria bacterium; assembly: GCA_029881275.1. Taxonomy (GTDB): domain Bacteria; phylum Pseudomonadota; class Gammaproteobacteria; order SZUA-229; family SZUA-229; genus JAPHQX01. Next base: position 23,413 of record JAOUMX010000015.1, read on the forward strand.
TCTGACTGGGATCAGGTTCAACAGGTGTATCGTCGGCTGATAAATCAGTGTCATCCTGATAAAGGCGGTTGTATGGAAGATTTTATCAGGTATAGAGAAGCTTATGAAATACTGAAAAGACTGTATGCTAAATAATATTTACAGGTTTTTTTAATTCATTAATATTGGCTTCATTATTTTCGTAGAATGCAAATTTCTTCTTGTTATTTTTTGACTCATACATGGCTATGTCTGCTTTATGTAATAACTCATCATCGTTTTTCCCATCATGGGGGTATAATGCGATGCCGATACTGATGCCTATATTGAGATGATGGTTTTCTATTATAAAAGGCTCATTCATGGCATCAAGTATTTTGTTAACCACCACTCTTACACCATCCTGACTGCTGGTATCCGTTAAAATGGCTGAGAATTCATCGCCGCCGAGTCGGGCTATAGTTCCTGATTGTAATTCATTTATGCCATCCATGTTTATACGCATCACACTGTCGCTAGTGCGCAATATTTTCTTTAAACGTTTGCCGACTTCCTGAAGAACTTTGTCGCCAATTTTATGACCCAGTGTGTCATTAATGGGTTTGAATTTATTAAGATCCATCATTAACAATGCGAACCCTTTTTCGTCAGATTCTAATATTTTAATTGTTCTCTGTAGTTCTTCATTAAACATATGTCTATTAGGAAGGCTGGTTAACTGGTCTCTGAACGCCATTTCTTCCATTTGCATATAAAGTTCTTCCAGCTGGGAAGACATTTCATTAAAGCTGATGGCCAGTTCGCGTATTTCTGACGTGCCTTTAACTTCGATTTTTTCGCCTAACATGTTTTTATCATGTCTTATTAGAGATAATAATTTACTCATTTTGCTAAGTGGCTTGAGTGTTGTTTTGTGAATGATAAATAGAGCAATAATGATGGCGATAAAGGTAACCAGACTTGCAGCCGCCATGATCAGTATTCGAGTATGCGGCATTTTATTATAAAGTGGTTTAATGTTTTCAATGGTTTCAATATGTAGGCTGGTTTTACCTGAACTGGTCGTTAGATGGTAGTCAGTGAGCAGGAAATTATTATTATCTTTTATTTCTTCCCAGTTATCTGATTGATATACCGATACTCCATTATCATATATAAATCTCATGGACATACCCAGGTCCTTTTCCATGGCAAGAAGATTATTCACCGGATCAGTAATAATGACTATGTAGCCTTTGAGAACAAGACCACCAATGGGTGTGATTACCATATGGTAGGTTTTTTTATTGCTTTCACATACGCCTGATTTAGTTTTTAATCTATCAGGGCCTTTAGCCTGACGAGCATTTTCAATGATATCAGGACAGGTAATTTCATGTATCGCCAGTGGGTTATTACCTTCGGTTGATTCTGCCAGTATGGAGAAATCCTTATTCAATACCAGTATTTTTTCAAGTTTCAGTATGCCCGCGGTGACAAAATATCGATGAAAATGTGAGTTCAATATTTTTTCCAGTTTTCTGGAATCTTTATCGTCTAGCGCCTGCCTGAATTCGGTTTCCTGTTGTTGTGACAATCCCAGATCTCTGGCCTTATTTGTTAAATCTGTGAGTAACTGGTCCGTTCTAATGTTGACCAGTTTTTCGATGGTCGATTTATGATTATCAATAGCATGTTCGCGATGAATGTCGCTACTCAGCAGGGACAGGACAAGTCCCTGTAAGCCCATGAAAATGATTGCCAGGCTAATTATGAAGCGTATTGAATAACTGAATGAGGGCATCTATTTGTTGTCTTTGAGGAATGGGTAGTCTTTTTCTTTCCAGTCCTCGAAACCACCCCGGTACCAGTAGATGTTATTGTAGCCACATGTCTGGGCAATTTTGATGGATTTAACACTACGGCCACATTTGGGGCCATTGCAATAATATACAGTAGGGTGGTTAGCTGATTTGACAACTTTGGATAAAGATTCACAGTCTGTTTTTGTGTTCGGCAGGCTAATGGAGCCCTCTATATAACCGTGAATACGATCCTTGCCGATTCTGGCATCAATAATGGTAATATCCGCCAGGGTTTCAGCAAGATTAATGAGCTGTTCTGCATTGATTCGTGTTGTGCCATCAATTTGCTCGGGTGTTTGTTCGCTTTCAGCATTTGAAATGGTGGGGGTTATTAGTGTGAACAGGCAAACAAACGAGGATAGTATTAAACTGTAATATTCTGATTTTAATGCCATTTTGTTATGTTCTTGATTGATTATTTTACTTCATCTCGGTTATTAACACATACTTTACATGGTTTTAAACAGTTTAGTTGAAATTCTGTTGATTAAAAGTTGGATTTTAATTAACAATGCACGGTTAAAAATATAATAACTAACTAATATTGATAATAATGAATGATTTTCCAATAGGTGTTTTTGATTCCGGTGTTGGTGGGCTGTCAGTTCTGAAACATATCCGTGAACTATTGCCTCAGGAGCATTTATATTATGTGGCTGACTCGGCTAATGCGCCTTATGGTAATAAAAGTGATATCGAGATACAGATTCGTTCAGATCTTATTACCCGATTCCTGCTCGGTCATAACATCAAGGCGCTGGTGGTTGCCTGTAATACGGCAACAGCAGCGGCCATAGAAAAATTACGCAGTGATTTTGATCTGCCCATTATTGGTATGGAACCGGCTGTCAAACCTGCCGCCTTGATGACTCAGTCAGGTGTGGTGGGTATTCTGGCAACACCCGGCACCATAGCCAGTCAGAAATATGCAAAACTTTATCAGCAATATGCTGCTAATGTGACCATCATTTCCCAGCCCTGTGTTGGCCTGGTTGAACAGGTCGAAATGGCCGATCTAACAGGGGCGCAGACACGTGCGTTGATTGATAAATATGTAGCATCTTTATTAAAACAGAATGTGGATACTCTGGTACTGGGGTGTACCCATTATCCATTTCTGAAATCGTTGATAGAAGAAATTGCCGGTGAAGGTGTTAGCGTTATAGATACCGGTGGTGCAGTGGCGAAAGAATTAAGGCGAAAACTGGAGCAGGCAGATTTACTGAATAAGGGTGATAATCAGGGTGAAGTGCATTTCTGGTCTAACAGTGAAAAAGCTCACCAGGTTGTCGATCAGTTATGGGATACAAAACTAACAAAAAATAAACTGGATATATAATGGATAGTTCAGAACGTAAGCAGATGATTAAAAAAGCATTCGATACAGTGGCCGATGGTTATGATCATCCGTCACTGGCTTTTTTTCCTGATACGGCAGATTGTTTGTTAAATCTGATTGCACTGGAAAAACATCAGAAATTACTTGATGTATGCACGGGTACTGGCATGGTTGCGCTGAAAGCAGCCGCCCTGTTGCAGCAGGGCAAGGTAATGGGAATAGATCTGTCACCTGGAATGCTGTCACGGGCAACCGGCAAGGCACAGCAGATGGGTTTGCATAATGTTGATTTTATCAATATGGATCTTGATCAGTTGCAGATGGGCGACAGTGACTTTGATGTGGCGACCTGCAGTTTTGGCCTGTTTTTTATCGAGGACATGGCGCAGGCGATGCTTAATATCGCCACCACGGTACGTTCAGGTGGAAAAATTGCCATCAGTAGTTTTACCGGTGATGCTTTTGAACCTTATTCACAAATGTTTCTCGAGTGTTATCAGTCTTTTGGTAAGGAAGTGCCGCCACTTTCCTGGAAGCGACTGGATTCAGAAGACAATATTAAATCTGTTTATGCGGCGGCGGGTATCGATGATGTGGAAATACACTATCAGCCATTAGCTTATGCAATGGATAATGAAAGTCACTGGTGGGATGTGGTCTGGAATGCGGGTTATCGTGGTCTGCTAAATCAGTTAAGTAATGATCAGCAACTGGCATTTAAAAATCGGCATCTGGCCGAGGTGGCCGACTATTGTCAAAACCATACTGCGACATTAAATACGAATATTGTTATTGCGATTGGTACCAAAGCCTGATTTTATTTAGCATGAAAACGCATTATATAAAAATAATTATTACTGTCATTGTATTTATGTGCATTTTACTGGTGCAGATGGGCTGGCTGGATGAGCAAGGTAAGAATTATACTGAGCAGGGTCTTAAGCGCGCACTGGTTACCTATGCGCTGGCACGGGGGCTTAACGGCGTGATTTCTGTTGCCCAGGGAACAGAAATTGCGGTACAACCTGTGGGGGTAGGGCTGACTTTTGCTCCCGGGCAAATACTCGATCCGGTGAATGATCTGATTGAACGTTTTTCGACTGTGGTGCTGGTAAGTGGTGCATCGCTTGGTATTCAGCGTATGTTGATTGAAATAACATCCTGGTTCTGGTTTAGTTTGTTATGTTCCTTTATGTTATTTGCTTCAGTATTTATGATCTGGAAACATGCATTATATAAAACCAGTTATTCTCGTTTGTTATATAAAACGACTGCCATACTGTTGTTGATTCGTTTGTCGGTACCTTTGATCGCTGTGCTCAATGAAGGTGTGTATCTGTTATTTCTTCAGTCGCAATATGAAGAGTCGAGTACACAGCTGGAAACAGTATCGGACAATGTTAATCAGTTACAGCAGAACTCTGTACAGCCGCAGGCAAATCAGGAATCATTTCTTGAAAAAATGCAGGCACTGTATGATTCTGCTGCTGATGCGGTTGATATTCAGTCCCAGTTGGCGTCATTGAAACAGATTGTCAGTGATATGAGTCAGCATGCACTGAACCTCATGGTGGTATTTGTATTGCAGACGCTTATTCTGCCTATTGTGTTTTTATTCATTGCCTATAAGTCGATATTAAGATTATTCAGGATCTAAAGATTAATGAAAATAATAAACCATGATCTGGAGATAAATACACGACAGGGATTTTCATTATTTGATGTGACAATGAAGATACGTCAGTGGCTGAAAGATAATCAGGCTGTTAATGGTAATATCAGCATTACTTCTCAGCACACGACTACAGCAGTGGTCATCAATGAGTTTGAATCACGTTTGCTTGAAGATATTAAAACTTTTTTTCTTAAGCTTGCGCCTGAGAATAGTCAGTATTTGCACAATGATATTGAACTGCGCGATTGTCCTGCTGATGAACCGGAGAATGCCCATTCCCATTTAATTGCCATGATGATGGGAAGTAGTGAATCGATTCCAGTGATTGATGGTGATTTGAAGCTGGGTCAGTATCAGTCCGTTATTCTTGTTGAGCTTGATGGGCCGCGGCAGCGAAAACTCGCAATCCAGTTTATGGGTGAATAATATGTCTGATAATGACCCGTTGTCCTGTGATTTGCATAATGAGGCAGATTATTCAGGTATTGAAATACTGGAATTAGCGGCTGATGCTGCTATTCAGAATTATCGCCAGGCCATGATTGTTGCTAATCAGAAAGCAGAAGAATTACTGGGTAATTATATGATGTTGTCCTGGTATGACCGGGACCGTGATTTTGAATCACCACAGCATTCCAGT
>JAOUMX010000128.1 GCA_029881275.1 Gammaproteobacteria bacterium
CTCCAGCTGACATAATAAAAGCCCATCAATACCAGAATGGTAGCGATTAAAACAGGAATCCAGATATATCGAACAGGCATTTTATAGATGATTATTTTTGTGTTTATGCTGGTTTAACCACCAGCGTGTCAGCCCTATGCTGATCAGTAACAGAAAGGGGCCCAGTGCCAACAGGCTTTCAGCGCTAATAAAATATTTTCTGGCATCGTTGACTGTATGTGGTGTATTGTCGGTTAATGATGAATTGAGAATGTCTTTATCAATGACATTCTTGTTATTGTATTGCTGTAAAAATAATTGAATTTGCATCATTGCGTCAATAGATGGGGCTGAATATTGCATCACTGTCATATTATGTTGCATGCGTTTGATGATGTCAGGCCATTGCTGAGCTGAATAGTAGGCAGGGTCCGGTAACTGATGGCAGGCATTGCAATGATTTTCAAATGCTGTCGCACCATATCCCTGAGGTTTTTGTTTCAGACCGCGTAGCGCATAACGTTGAAGATAATTAATCAATTGCTGCCGTTCGATGTTGTCCGGGGTTTTTACATGACCGAGTAAGCCGCCAAATTTGTTGGCGACATCCATTAAGGTCAGCATGTGATTGAACACCTGTGGCCATTCGTCTGCGGTGTGCCGACCCGGGCCGGGGAGTGCATGACATTGAGTGCAGTAATTTTCCATCAGGGCTGCACCAGATCCATTGGGGTCAGGTAACTGGTTTTTTGTTATTCCGGGCGGCATGATTTCGGGATATAGCGCACACATATCCAGTCCGCCAAAACTGTGATTGGCCACAGCTGTTGAGCAGTAGAATAACAATCCAATGAGAACCGGCAACTTCATTGCGCCGGTTCCTGGTGTTGTGTGTAAGCAAAGGCAGTTTCTTTTGTGTCATATTTGCCCAGCAGTTTATTAATCGAGCGGATTGTATTTTGTTTATATGAATTTTTTATTATGGCCTGTGCCGCGCGCCGTCCTGCAGCGATGGCAGTAACAACCAGATCAGGACCATGAGTGTTATCGCCACCAGAATAAATTTTCGGATGACTTGTCTGTCCCATGGCATTAATTTTTATCAAACCATTTTCATCGGTTGCAATACCCAGTTGTTCGAACCAGGCAGGCGGGTTGGCAACTTGACCAATCGCCATGATAACCGTGTCGCATGAAAGGCTGATAATGGATTTATCAGCCTGTTCAAAGGTTATGGCGGTAACCTGTTGTTCACCAGTGATTTCAATCGCATTATAATTAAACAGAAAATTGACACCTTCCTGTTCTGCCAGGTTAATTTCTTTTGCTGAGGCACGCATATTGGATGCATTGCCACGGTAAATTATGGTGACCGATGTCGCATCCTGACGTATGGCAGAACGGGCACAGTCTATGGCACTATCACCACCACCAAGTATCAATACGGTTTTATTTTTTATGTTTAAATTATCGGGTTCATGACTGGTTTTTTGTAAATAACTTAATGCATCCAGCACGCCGTTCAACTTCAGGCCGGGTATATTCAGGTTGCGGGATGTTTGTGTGCCAGTAGCAAGAAATATGACATCGTTCTGGGTTAACAGTTGCGGCAGTAATGTTTCATCAACCTCTATGCCTAATTTAAAATTGATTCCCTGTTGTGACAGTAAATGATAGCGTCGATTAATGAATGCTTTGTCAAGTTTGAATGATGGAATGCCGCTGCTGAGTAAACCGCCAATGATGGGTTGCTTGTCATAAACGGTAACCCGGTAACCGGCTTTATTCAGTTCATCTGCACAGGCAAGTCCGGCAGGACCGGCACCGATAATGGCGGCTGATTGATGACAATTTTTAGGTATTATTTTTGTCTGCCAGTTATTTTCCAGTGCCGTGTTGACCAGGTAACGTTCGATAGCGCCAATGGTCACTGCACCGCCCGGTTGTTTTGCTTTGGTGCAGGCACCTTCGCATAAGCGCTGTTGTGGACAGACGGTGCCGCATATTTCCGGCAGGTTGCTGGTGGCATGGGCAATCTCTGCCGCCTGTTTGATGTTGCCATGGGCGACCTGTTCCAGCCATTCGGGTATACGATTATGCAAAGGGCAGGCATTACTGCAACCCGGCAGTCCACAATCTAAACAACGTGTTGCCTGTGCCTGTATCATGGCAAGTTCAGGTGTTTTATTAATTTCATTCCAGTCGGTTATACGTTCCGCAACGGGTCGGTATTCAGTTTCCTGTCGTTGACTGTGATCAGTGACGTTTGTTTTTAATAAATGACTGGCATTTTGTACCAGTGAGGGCTTAAAAACATTGCGGATATCTTTTATTTGCAGTGCATCGGTCGGACAGGAAACGACGCAGCGGGCACAGCCCATGCAATCTTCCAGTGCAGTTATCTGTCCACTGGCTTTACCCTGTTCCCAGACAGGAATACCCATGTCACAAACGTGTTGGCAGCGTTGACAATCGATGCATTTATTTTTTTCCATTTCAATGCCGTAATAGCCGGCATGATTAAGTAATCCAAAGGTCGCACCAAAGGGGCAAAGATAACGACAGTAAAATCGGTTGCCCACTATGGGTGCAATAAAAAAAGTTCCAAAATAGGTCAGTGCGACAATAGCATAAAAGCCACCCACAAAACTTACTGTCCATGAATTGGGCGGAAATTGTGTGACCACCATGACACCGACATAGTAAATAAAGAAAAACCATTTTGAATGGCGTAAGCGCCAGGTCCATTTAGAGCGTAAGGTGCGATCACGAAAAGCAAAACCGACGCTTTCACGAATACCAACACAGGGACAGCCAAAACCACAAATGATGCGTCGGCCAAATAAAAATACCAGAGCGAGAATAAGAAAAAATGAAATAGTACCGGGTACATGTAAAGAAGGAAATACCGGTTGCGCCCAGAGGAAACCCACATAGGGTTCATAAAAAGGATATAACCAGGGTATCAGCCACCAGAATGCAGTGACGACAGATACCAGAATGATCAGTCGTTTGCGAGTATAAGTATTTTTCTCGGCAATGATACGCCAGATACCAAAGCCGAGAATAATGGCATATTCGGTATAACGATTTAGCCAGATGGGATTTTCAAACCAGAATAACCAGGTTTCATTAAGCCAGCCTAGAAACGCGAGCGTGAAGGCGGCCATGCTGAGTAGTTGAATGGCAAGCGGAAACCGGCCTGGCATAGTTTCCTGTTCACTCGCATTCATTGCGCGTGGCATATGGTATACAGGTTTTTCGATCTGGCAGCTGTTCATAACTGTCCTCAGCGTTCAGTAAAAAAACTATTCTGTTGGATATTGATTTTTAATCCAGTCAGTCATTCCCATTCGGGCAACATGCACATCGGCAAAACCGTGTTGTGCAAGAATCTGTGCAGCTTTTGCCGACTTACGATCAGTGCGGCAAATGGTGATTATGGGTTTTTCTAAATAATCATTGATTTCATTAATACGTTCCGCCAGTTGTTCAACGGGAATCAGTACAGAGCCGGCGACATGTTTCTGTTCACCGTTATAATCCTCTGGAGTACGCACATCCAGCAGTAGTAAATCTTCACCGGCATCCAGACGTTGTTTCAGTTCGGGGATCGACACCATGGCACCTTTACGCATGCTACCAATAATACGGGGCAGAAAAGACACTATGGCGAGCAGTGCCAGTGCAAGTAATGATTTCTGAATCAGACCTTCACCGCCGGTGGCAGCTTCACGGCCGATATAGCCAAGATAGGTATAGGCAATGGCACCCGGTAACATGCAGATATAAGTGGCAATACTGTACTGGTTAAAACTGATACGGGTTAAACCGAGTGCATAGTTGAGCAGGTTAAACGGGAACAGGGGCACCAGTCGAACAAAGGCCACAAAACGCCAGCCTTCGTTTTCAACACCGGTGATGAGTTGTTTCATGCGGCCACCGGTTTTATTGGCGACCCAGTCGGACGCAAGGTAACGTGCTACCAGGAATGACAGCATGGCACCAATAGTGGCAGCAGTAAGATTATAAAATGTACCCAGTACCGGTCCGAACAGTGCACCACCCACCAGTGTTAATAATGAACCGGGCAGGAAGAAAATGGTACCAATGGCATATACCAGCATAAATAATAATGGAGCAGCAGCTCCGGCATCAGTTAACCATTGTTGTAGTGCATCAGCATTCAACTGATCGCGATAAGTAATTACCACAGCGATGCCGGCCACTAGCGCTAATATTAAAATGATTTTTAAAATATTATTTTTCATTGGTGCTATTCCATTCACGGCGGTTAATCGCATAGTCGGTAATCTTGCCGATAAAAGGCAGTAGTAACATGCCATGTATCCAGCTTACCTGTTTAGGGTCGGTGTAGTTATGAATACCAATGCTCATGCCTTCATGCCCGGCTCGGGGCTGATCTCGATAGGTGCCAAATAAACGATCCCACCAGGGCAGGTTAAAACCAAAGTTACAGTTTGCTTCATCGTCTTCTACCGAGTGATGCACGCGGTGCATATCCGGTGTCACAATGAATAGACGAAGTTTTTTATCCAGCCCCAGCGGAAGTTTGATATTACCGTGATTAAACATGGACATGGCATTGAGTATTACTTCAAAAATGACCACGGCGACGATAGGTGGGCCGAGTACCACAATGGTGGCAAATTTGATCAGTATAGAAATAATAATTTCCAGGGTATGGAACCGGGCACCGGTCGTGACATCGTAATCGGGATCCGCATGATGAACCCGATGTAATCGCCACAGGGCAGGTACGGCATGTACCAGTACGTGTTGCAGATAAATGATAAAGTCCATGGCAATGACAGAAACAATAACGGTAAGTGCTAAAGGCAATTGATAATAATTAAACAGTCCCCAGCCATGTTCGCTGGCAAATACCGTCATGCCGATGGCAGCGGCGGGGAAGATCAGTCGAATAATAAAACTGTTTAAAAATACCAGGCCAATATTATTTGACCAGCGCAGAATTTTTGAAACCGTTAAGGCGCGTCTGGGTGCTATCAGCTCCCAGAGTGCTACCAGTGCAAAGGTGCCAAAGAAAAATCCCATGCGTATGTTGATTTCGTTGTTCAGTATAAATTCATCAAATGTCATCTTGCCTGACTCTCCGGGAGTGCTTGCCTAATTTGGATGGGGGGCTATAATAGTTTTTATAAAAGTATTCAATTAACTAATTGAATAGTAGTTAGAGGATGATCTTATGTCAAGCGGCTTTAAACAGGATCTGTTTGCCCAGTTTGCCCGGGTTGGCAAGGCTTTAAGTCACGGTAACCGACTGGAATTGCTGGAGTTTATAGCTCAGGCCGAACGCAGTGTTGAGGAGCTGGCAACGGTTTCGGGGCTCAGTATTGCGAATACCTCTCAGCATCTGCAGCAGTTGCGACAAGCAGGCCTGGTAAAGTCACGTAAACAGGGATTAAAAGTTTATTACAGCTTAAGCAGTAATGAGGTGATTACTCTGCTGGGTGCTTTACGAAAAGTAGCAGAGGATCATCTGGCCGATGTAGAACATCTGGTAAATACCTATCTGACGGTGAAAGATGATCTTGAGCCTGTTCCCAGAGAAGAGTTGCTAAAACGGGTTAAAGACGATCTGGTAACGGTGATTGATGTCAGGCCATGGGAGGAATACGCGGCAGGGCATGTGCCAGGTGCCATCAATGTCCCCATTAAAGATCTGAAAACCTATTTACAGCAACTGGATGAGAGTCAGGAAATTGTCGCTTATTGCCGCGGCCCCCATTGTGTACTGGCATTTGATGCTGTGCTGCAAATGCGTCAGCAAGGATTACACGCACGACGTCTGGAAGACGGGTTTCCTGAGTGGAAAAATGCCGGCCTGCCCGTTGAAAGTGATCATGGCGAGTAATCAACAGAAACTGCTATTTGTTTACAATGCAGACAGTGGTTTATTTAATACCATCACGGATATTGCGCATAAAATTATTTCGCCTAAAACCTATGCCTGCCATTTATGCGAATTAACCCATGGTTATTTCAAGGTACGGGAAAGCTGGGTTAAATTTCTCCAGCAACTGGATCTAGACTGTGAGTTTCTGCATCGAGATGAACTGTTTGCTCAGTATGGAATTGAAGGTAAAGCATTACCCGTTATTTACCTTAAACAGGGCGACAACCTTGTAATATGGATGACAAAAGAAACAATTGAGCAATTTGACAGGATTGAAGAATTGATCGCTTTTATGCAGAAAAAGCTGAATGAACTATAAAGCTGAGCTAAGGCCTGGGGGAGGCAAAAAAAGAGCCACTCAGTGGCTCTTTATATGAAGGCTTTTAGTTAAACGCCTGACCGGGTTTAATGCCGATCGCCTTTAACATGGTTGCCAGGGGACAAAATCCCGTAAAGGCTGACTGAAGAACATTAATACCAACAAAGCCGGTGAGCCATAACCAGTTAACAGAATGCAGCTGGGACATGGTTACGCTGAATAAAATCATAATACCTGCAAAGGCCAATACAATACGATCGATTGTCATACTACTTACTACTCCTGATTAGATATTAGTGAATTCTAATATATGGGTCAGGCTATTGCAATTCTTGTCTATAAATTTTCTCGTGTTATTGTTAAGTCATTGATTAAAGGTAGGGATTCAAATGATTCCAGATGATGCGTTATTGCGCTCCCTGGCGGCAGAACTGGGTGAGCAACTGGTTGCCAGGAATATGTTAATGGCGACGGCTGAATCCTGTACCGGCGGCTGGGTATCGAAAATTATTACTGATCTGGATGGCTGTTCTGTCTGGTTTGAGTGCGCGCTGGTGACTTACCATAATGAAGCCAAGCACGCCTTACTGGGTGTGAGTCAGCAGACCCTTAACGATTATGGTGCTGTCAGTCAGCCTGCAGTTAAAGAAATGGTGCTGGGTTTACTGGATCGATGCAATGCCAGTATCGGTGTTTCCATTAGTGGCATAGCCGGCCCGGGAGGTGGTAGCGATGAGAAACCCGTTGGTACTGTCTGGATGGCCTGGGCAAGACCGGGGCAAGTGCTGGAAGCAGTTAAGTTTCAATTTGAGGGTGACCGGGAAGCCGTGCGTCGTCAGGCGGTTTATCAGGCCCTGTTGGGTGTAAAGCGATTACTGGATAATGGATAAGGTAAACACCAGAAGAGTATTTTTTGCCCTCTGGCCCGATGATGGGGTCAGGCAAAAAGTGATTGAGACGTTTAATCAGTCACCCCAGTCAAAACTAAAAGGCCGTTTAATGCGGCCTGAAAATATTCACATCACACTTCATTTTATCGGAAATGTTTTAGAAGAAAAGTTAGATTGTCTAGATCAGGCGGCACAAACGGTAACAGTCGATCCTTTTGAACTTAGTCTGGATTGCTACGGATATTTTTATAAAGCCCGAGTATTCTGGATGGGCTGTCAAGTTACGCCAGATCCTTTAAAAAAACTTTATACAAAGCTGGGAAATGTTTTATCTCCTTGTGATTATGATGTTAACCGCAGACCTTATGCAGCTCATTTAACATTGATGCGTAAATTAAACAAACCAGGCGAGTTTGGAAATTTTGCGCCGATACACTGGCGGGTTAATAATTTTGTTTTAGTTGAGTCAATTGCTGTAGAACATGGCGTTGAATATCAGGTGATAAAACGTTATTAGCTTTATGGGCTGTTGTTAGCTATGGATTCAACTGGACGATGCAACACATTGGTTAAATCTGCAGGTGTTACAGGCGATAGTTAGTTGAAGCTTATAGAAAAGCCCATCCCGCAAACGGCTCTATTTCATCTCGATTAACAACCACCAGTTGATACGCATTCGGGTTTAATGAATGATCCGCAGTGGTGTC
>JAOUMX010000129.1 GCA_029881275.1 Gammaproteobacteria bacterium
GCCGTTAAATCCAAACTGGATGGTTCATACTAAAACCTATTACGCACTGGAGTTAATGGGCAAGGGTGAGGCATTTCATGAAGACCTGTTTAAAGCGATGCATGTGCAAAAGCTGCGCTTAACAACATTGGCTGAAATAGTTGATTTTCTGGGCACTAAAGGCGTTGATAAAAAAGCATTTGAAGATACATTTAATTCCTTTGGTGTTGAAATGCGAGCACGCAAGGCCATGCAGTTAAGTCGTGATTACAAATTAAATGGTGTTCCTATGCTGGCGGTAAATGGTAAATATACAATCTCTGCTACACAGGCCGGTGGCTATAAGAAAATGATTGATATAACCAACCATTTAATTGGAAAAGAAACAAAATAAATTAAAGCTGGCTATAGACATAAGCCGCGCCTTCTCTAGTAAGAAGGCGCAAAAAAGCCATTAAAGCCGGGGGCATTCTACATGGCACAGGATTCTACAGATCAGAATGCTGATAGCTGGAAGCAGAAGTATTATTTTCAACTGGATCAACTAGATGAAAAAGAAAAGGAATGGTCAAAGCTTGAGGCTGCCCTGAAGAAAGCAATTAGTAGAATCAGTCTGGCTGCAGAAGGTAGCCATCACAAAATTGACAAATATCTTGATGATGTTCGTCAAATGATCAAAGATAAAGTTAATCCCCATCATCTCGATCTGGTGATCGATGATCTTTCAAAAATTATTGCAAAAGTAGAAGCAGAAAAAAAATCCCCAGGACAGAGTCCGGCTGTTATTCTTCAGTCTATTTTACAGAGTATTCAATTACCTGATAAATTTGAAAAGAAAAAAGAAGCGCTGTTAAAAAAAATAGACAAGGTAAATAGTGAACAGTTAGATAATCTGCTTGGTGATACCTATCAGCTTATTAATGCGGCTATTGGCAGTAAAACGGATACAGATGACACTAATAAACCAGGTCTGTTAAAGCGTTTGATTGGCAGTGATGATAAAAGTGCTGATAAAAACCATGACATGGCAATAGAAGCATACCGTGATTGTTTACTCACTATAATCGAAAGTTTTATGCGCACAGAGGTTGTGACTGGAAAATTATCTGCCTTTAAAACGCTGGCTGTTAATGCAAACGAAAAAATCCAGCTTCAGCAATTATCAAATGACCTTGCCGGAATGCTGAGCGAAGTCAATAAATCCGTACAGAAAACTACTTTAGTAACTGAGTCAGATGATTTAATTCAGCCGTCTATTCAGGAGCTGATTATCCGTTTACTGGAGCAGCTGCTGGTGCCCAATGAGTTAACATCTGACGTTAATCAGATGAAAGAAAGGCTGGAGCAGGACAACAATCCAGCCGACTGGAAAATTCTGTTAAAAGATGTTGCTTCACTTATTAATGTTATTCGTAGTCGTATGCAGGAAGAGAAGCAGGAGTTTGAAGATTTTCTGCAAACAATTACCGGAAGACTAAATGATATTGATGAGTTTTTACAAATTGAAAGCAGGTCTATTCAACTGGCAGAAACTCAGGGGCGTGAATTCGATAACAAAATGAATAATCATGTAGAGGTTATTCGTAATGATGTTAATCAGGCGACCGAGCTAAATGCTCTAAAACAGGTGGTAACATCACGTATTGATGTGATATCCGATCACGTAAAAGCCTATCGCGATATCGAAGACAAGCGCTTAAAAGATGCGCTGGGTAATCTTTCAGATATGCAATCACGCATGAATTTATTGGAAGAAGAAACAGAAAATCTGCGTAAAGTCATTGCCGAAAAAAATAAGGAAGCCCTGTCTGATGTGTTAACGGAAATTCCCAATCGACTGGCTTATGAAAAGAAAGTTATAGAAGAAATAGCACGCTGGAAGCGTTTTGGGCATCCATTGAGTCTGGTTATCTGGGATGTGGATTTCTTTAAAAAAGTAAATGATACTTATGGTCATAAGGCCGGTGATAAAGTTTTAAAAACCGTGGCCCAGGTACTGCATGAAAGAATCAGGGAAACGGATTTTCTGGCTCGTTACGGTGGCGAAGAGTTCATTATGCTCTTGCCCGGTACCAAAGAGGAAGAAACCTTACGCCTGGTCAATGATTTAAGAGAGCGGGTCTCATCCTGCAACTTTACGTATCAGGGAGAAGAAGTAAAAATTACCATTTCCTGTGGTGTCAGCTGTTTCAGAAAAGAAGATACAGGCTGGACAAAGGTGTTTGAGCGTGCTGACAAGGCGCTGTATCAGGCGAAGAAAAGCGGTCGTAATCGTTGTGTGGTATCCTCATGTAGATCAGATGGCTAACCTTTAGATATGATAAGTCAGTCACAGGATAAAAGTTGATAGTTTGTGCTAATTGAATAATGAATGGGCCTCAGTTATCTTGGCCGTATGTAAAAATATTAATGGAGTTACCGATATGAACAAATTTCCCTATCTGCTTGCAGGTGCTGCCTTTACAGTATTATTAACTGGCTGCGGAGCTAAGCCGGATTGTGTGTTTCCAGATGCATCGGCTGTATCAGCGCCAGGCTGGGTTTGTAGTGAGACTATGGAGGGTGTTGAAGTCTCAGCGGTTGGCACCGCACAGAAGTCAGGTGCCGGACATAGTTTTATGAAGCAGATGGCGGCAACTGATGCTCGGGTTCAGCTGGCTCAGCGCATGCAGGTTGAAGTTCGCAATATGATCAAGCAGTATGTTGAAACCACCGGTGCAGCCGATTCAGAAACGGTTGATAAAGTAATGACATCGGTTACCAAACAGATAACCAATGAAACACTGGTGGGCACTAAACAGGTGACCATGACAACCAGTCCTAATGGTACTTTATATGTACTGATGGGTATGGATGCGGAAAGTGTTCAAAAGGCCAGTGAGGCGGCACTGAAAACCAGCATGAAAAATGAGCGAGCTTTATGGCAACAGTTCAAGGCACAGAAGGGCCAGGATGAGCTGGCCGAAGAAATCTCCAGAATGGGCCAATAAGCTGACCCGATAAAATAAAAAGCCGATCATATGATCGGCTTTTTTAGTTTGGGAAATATATTTATTTTAGTAGTCAGTTATGAAACAGCTAAAATTATTGAGTTATGGTTTTCTGTTTATGAGTGTGATGCAGTGTGCAACTGTCGGTGCGAACAATCGCTCCGAATTTGAGCAATGGTTGCAACAGGAAACCAGTAGTTTTCAGGAATATAAAGATAAACGTGACAGGGAGTTTACCCAGTTTCTGAAAACTCAATGGCGGGAAATGCAGACCTTTCAGGGGCTGGTGCGAGATGAGACGCCCAAGCCGGTATCGATACCGGTTGCAAAACCTGAGCCGCATATACCGATAGTAGAAAAAATAATAGCCGAAAAGCCCATTAAAAAAATTTCCGATTTTAAGATCCCGCCGAAAAAGCTACCGGTACAAAAGCCGGAGCCTGTTAAACCTGCACCAGTTGTACGCTTGCCACAAGGTCAAAAAATACAGTTGAATTTTTATGGCCAGACACTGGCATTTAGTTACGATCCAAAATTGAAAATCAGGCTTGCAGATAGTATTAATGAAAATGCAATGAGTCGTCACTGGTCCGAGTTAAGCAAGGCTGATTATGAATCATTAATAAAACAATTGCAGCAGCAACGTAATCCATTGCAGTTAAATGACTGGGCTTATGTGTTGTTAATACATGAAGTTGCCGGGAAGATTTATCCGGCACAGCAGAATGAACGTATGTTGCTGATCTGGTTTGTTCTGGCAAAAGAAGGCTATAGTGCGCGCATCGCTTATGATGACAATCAGGTATACCTGTTGTTGCCAGCTGAGCAGCAACTGTATGCAGCACCTTATTTTACGCTGGATGGTATTCGTTATTACGCTTTGGGTTTAGAGGGTGTTAAACAAAATCCAGGCAAAGTATTTACCTATGATGGACAATATCAGGGCGCTAGTAAGCTGCTCAATATGCGTCTTGATAAAACCATCAATACCCAGCGAAAACAGCAAAATCGGCAGTTCAAATTTGTTTTTCAGGGGCGGCATTATTTAATCAATGCTGAAAATGATTTGTACACAGTGGATTTTCTGAAGACCTATCCGCAAATGGATATAGCACTGTATTACGTCGCCGAAGTTAATACGGCAACAGGTAATTTATTGCTTGAGCAGTTAAGGCCGCTACTGGTAGGCAGATCCGAGCAGGAAGCTGTGAATCTTTTATTACGGTTTGTGCAAACGGCTTTTCCATACAAGACAGATGAAAGTCAGTTTGGTGTTGAGAATTATCTGTTTCCGGAAGAAACTCTCTATTACCCTTATTCAGATTGCGAGGATCGGTCAGTGTTTTTTGCCTGGCTGGTACGCAATTTGCTGGGGCTGGATATTGTGGGTCTGGATTATCCGGGACACATCGCAGCGGCTATTCGCTTTAATCAGGCTGTTAAGGGTGATGGCGTTGATGTTAATGGTAGGCGTTTTGTTGTCACGGACCCTACTTATATTAATGCCACTGTCGGTATGACTATGCCTGCTTATAGAAATCACTCTCCTAAAATCATTGATATTGTTTTCTGATATAAAAATTATATAAAGCCTCAAGAATTATAAAATAGATTAATTACCTGGTGTGGTAGTCAGTTCAGGTTTTATAGATGAAGCCCTGTTTAGAGAGTAAAGTGTGTGAAATGACACAGCAGTTGACCTTGATCAAGGCAGTTGTATAGTGAGGCGATCATAGTCTTTTAGTCAAAATAATATCTCATAATGCGGGGGAGCCAAGAATGAAAACAAGAGTCCAACGCGTATTTACTGGACTGGCAAGCATAGGTTTGGGCTTGGCCGTCAGTACAAGCGCTATGTCAGCGAAATCGCTGGAAGAAGTCATGAAAGATCGTGGCTTAACTCAGAAAGACCTTTTAGCAGCCGCTAAAACATACACGCCGACAGGTGGACGCGACGAGTACATAGTTTTTAGTTCGGGCGGTCAAAGCGGTCAGGTTATTGTCTATGGCATCCCGTCGATGCGTATACTGAAGTACATAGGTGTGTTTACACCCGAGCCCTGGCAGGGTTATGGCTTTGATGAAGAGTCAAAAGCTGTATTGAGGCAGGGAAATGTACACGGTAAGGAAATCAATTTTGGTGATACCCATCACCCCGCTATATCTGAAACTAATGGTGAATATGATGGTCGCTGGTTGTTTATCAATGATAAAGCCAACCCCCGTGTCGCGGTTATTGATTTACATGATTTTGAAACCAAACAAATTGTCGTAAATCCAGTATTCAAGTCTCAGCATGGTGGAGCATTTGTAACGCCTAATACAGACTATGTGATTACTGCAGCGCAGTATGCGGCTCCGTTTGAAAATGAATTTGTGCCACTGGAAGAGTTTAATGATAAATACCGTGGCGGTATGACTTACTGGCGTTTTGATAAAGAAAAGGGTCGTATTGACGAAGGTAATTCATTTACAGTAATGGCACCTCCCTACAGTCAGGATTTATCTGACTTTGGTAAAGGCCCATCAGATGGCTGGTCTTTTACTAACTCTTTCTGTTCAGAACGCTATGTAGGCGGTATTGAAAAAGGTCGCCCTCCTTATGAGGCCGGTTGTTCTGCAAAAGACACCGATTTCATGCATGTGGTGAACTGGAAGAAAGCAGCGGAGCTGGTCGCAGCAGGTAAAGCCACGAAAATTAATGGCGCGAATGTGCTGACAATCGAAACGGCTGTTAAAGAAGGTATTCTGTTCCTGATTCCTGAACCCAAGAGTCCTCATGGCGCTGATGTTACGCCTGATGGTAAATACATTATCGTCTCAGGAAAACTGGATAGCCATACGACTGTGTATAGCTTTGACAAGATTCAGCAGGCAATCAAGGATAAAAAATTCGAAGGTAAGGATCCCTATGGTATTCCTATTATCAGCTTGAATGATGCCGTTCATAAACAGCTGGAGCTGGGCCTTGGGCCATTGCATACCCAGTTTGATTCTAAAAAATGCGTGGCTTATACCTCGTTATACGTAGATTCAATGGTGGGTAAATGGGATTATTGTGAAGGCAAAATACTGGATAAAATTTCAATCCATTACAACATTGGTCATTTGATGACAATGGAAGGCGACAGTATGACGCCTGATGGCAAATATCTGGTTGCTCTTAACAAGCTGGCCATAGATCGTTTCAATCCTGTTGGACCATTACATCCACAGAATCATCAGTTGCTGGATATCAGCGAAAGTAAAATGAGTCTGTTATACGATATGCCACTACCTCTGGGTGAACCCCATTATGCAGTAGCGATTAAGGCAGACAAACTGAAACCGCATAATCGCTATAAATCAGGATGGGATAGCCGTGCGGATAAACATTCTCCATTCAAGACGCGTGCAGGTCGTGAAAAGACTGTGAAAACACCGGGTAAGGTTGAAGTGTTTGGTACCACTATTCGGTCACACATCACACCTGAAACCATTGAAGCAGAAGTGGGTGATGAGGTTATTATTCACTTAACTAACCTTGAACGGGCCGAAGATGAAGTGCATGGTTTCGCAATGTACGGTGGCAATGTTCAGTTATCACTGGAACCAGGAAAAACTGCTACAGCACGTTTCATTGCAGATAGAGCCGGTGTATTCCCTTACTACTGCACAGAGTTCTGTTCAGCATTGCATCTGGAAATGCAGGGTTATATGTTAGTAACGCCTAAGGGTTATAAAGCCAAGGCAGGTGCCGCTCAACAGGGTGTTGCCTATACTCAGGCTGATTATGACAAGCAGGTTAAGACTAACATTGAGACTCAGGCCGTTATTGATTCAGTGGTTGCCTTTATCACCAGTCATAATTACCAGGATTTCCCAACGGTAGTGTCACTGGTAGAAGATGCGACTGATCAGTTAGGTTTTGCTGAAGAAGCGAAGAAGAAATCTGAAGCCTCTGCAGCCCAAAAAGACTGGCAGAATGCCATGCTCTGGGCTAATCAGTGGTGGCAGTATCAGGTTAAAACGGCTGATCTGGGCTTGAGGGCGAAAACATTCCTTGAGCAAAATGGCGCCAAGAAAGTTAAATAGGCGTTGATGGTTGAGTAAAACGGGGGAGCCTGGCTCCCCCGTTTTAATTGAAGATTTAAAAACTTACAAAAATAGAGGTTAAGACCTCGGCAATCTGTCGTTAAGATTATTTGAATTTTAGGAGTTAACTTATGAGTAAAAAATTAATATCGCTGATGTCAGCAATTGTCCTTTCAACATTAAGTGCATCAGCTTATGCAGTGGATGGTGGGGCAATATATAAAAATCCAGCCAAGGGTGGATGTTCAGCTTGTCATGGTGCTGAAGGCAAAAAGCCCATTATGAATACCTATCCAAAACTGGCAGGTCAGAATGAAGGGTATATTTTGCAGCAGTTGAAAGATATTAAAAGTGGAAAACGAAATAACGGTATGACAGCGGCTATGAAAGGCATTATGCATATGGTTAATGATGAAGAAATGGCGGCACTTGCCAAATACTTATCAGAAGTTAAATAATCCCGGTAATCGGTTTGATGAATGTCAAGGCATTAACTGGGCTAAGGTATTAATTTACGTGCACATTAAAGTTATGCCCGTTGTTTGGGAAAACGGCGGGTATCTGGAGAAACAGGTATGAAAAAAAGTAAGTTAATCGCCTCGGTCATATTCACCATGAGTATGGCAGTATCATTTCAGTCAGCGGCATGGAATGAAGCAGGTGGTGAAAAAGATGATGCCATGAGTCTGACACCCGATGTGGAAAATGGTATGGATGTTTATGAAGTGTGTTCTGCCTGTCATTACCCCGAAGGCTGGGGTACTCCGGAT
>JAOUMX010000130.1 GCA_029881275.1 Gammaproteobacteria bacterium
CAACCTTCAATGAATTATAGTTATCAATGGAAAAAAGTTTGCCGGGTAACCATTCAAATATAATCGCCTGCAGGTGTGAGGCCATGTTGGGCAAGCCAATAATGTTGCGTTTGATATCTAGTAGTTCACAGGTATATTCAACCAGTTGCCTCAGGGTGTATTCATTTGGACCGCATAAATCATATTTGTTGCCATAAGTTGTTTTATCTGTCAGTGATGCTACAAAGCACTGAGCTACATCGCCGACATACACAGGTGCAAAACGACTTGCAGGGCAGGCCAGTGGGAAAAATAAAGGCATTAACTTGAGAAGCCTGGCAAATCTGTTGAGGAAGTCGTCTCCGGGTCCAAAAATAACAGAGGGTCTGAAACTGGTTACCTGTATTTTACCGGCGAAGGCATGTAAATGATTTTCGCCTTCGCCTTTGCTGCGTAAATAATGGCTTGGGCTGGCACTGGCGTTGGCATTTAGTGCGCTCATGTGCAGTATTCGATAAACTTTCGTCTGGTGGCATGCATTGAGTATTTTTCGAGGTAGTTCAAAATGCACAGCTCTGAACTCTTCGCCTTTATGACCTTTTTCGTTGAGTATGCCAACGAGATTGATGACGGCATCAATGTCTGAAAAATGTTTTTCAAGATTGGCCTGTTGATGTATATCTGTTTCGATGATTTCAATCCCGGGCAGCATCAGCAGATGCTTGCATTTTTCCTTTTTGCGAGTCAGGACCTTTATTTTATATCCACGGGTAGATAAGCGGCTGGCAATATAAGTGCCTACAAACCCGGTTCCGCCAAGAATACATATTTGATTAATCTGCATATATAAAGTCTGTGTTTAGGAGTGGCTATATCTTGACAAAATTAGAGCAATAGCACAATCTAGATTTATGAATAAGATTCGCGCACTAAAAGAGATTTATATGGTTGCACGCCTTAACTGGCGCGTACGCCCCTATCTGTGTGCTCGATATAGTATTTAACTTAAATAATACTGATTAAATATGGAAGGCCGCAGATTCAATTGAACTGCGGCCTTTTTTTTGCCGTGTGAACAGGTAATGGGAAGCGAATTTGGATAGCCAGATACTAATGGCAGCTATTGTGTTTTGATAAAGAGTAGTGATCTCAAGTAAGAGGTCTTTACATTGTGGAACGAGGCAATTGTGGAAAAGCAAAAATTTATAATGATTATTTCAGTTTATTGCCTGGTGGTCATGATCTGGTCAACGACACCATTGGCTATTAAATGGAGCGGGGAAGATGTCGGTTTTTTATTTGGCATTTCAGCCAGGATGTTGATTGGCGCCATTCTGGCACTGCTACTGGTATTGATGGTTTACAGGAAGCTCTGTCTACATAGGCATGCTGTTTATGCCTATGTAGCATCGGGCATGGCCATTTATGGTGCGATGCTGCCTGTTTACTGGGGTGCTCAATATATACCATCGGGTGTGGTGTCTGTTATTTTTGGGTTGACGCCTATTATTACTGCGGTTCTGGCTGCAAGGTTTTTGTTTGAGCAGAGTTTGACTTTATTAAAGTTGATGGGTGCCTTGTTGGGTGTGATCGGGCTGGTCATTATGTTTATTAAGCAGTGGTCACTGGGTGAGAAAGCTTTGTTGGGTGCCATGGCTGTGTTGTTGTCAGTGATTTTGCATTCTATGAGTTCAGTCTGGATTAAATATTTGAAGCCAGATGTGCCAGCATTAATGATTACCTGTGGTGGTTTATTGTTCTCTTTGCCGCTATTTGCACTGACTTATTTAGTGTTGGGTGCTGAGTTGCCTGTCACCATACCGTTACGTGCATTGTGGTCTATTATTTATTTAGGTGTTATGGGTTCTGTGGTCGGTTTTGTTGGCTATTATTTTATTTTGGTTCATTTGCCTGCTTCAAATGTGGCATTAATTACTTTAATAACACCTGTTGTCGCCTTATGGATAGGAAGTGTTTTTAATTTTGAAGTGATCGATCTTTCAATCTGGTCTGGTTCGGGTCTGGTGTTATCCGGTCTTGTTATGCATCAATGGGGTGCTTTGATATTAAGGTCAGTATGGCGAGTAAAGTAACAAAATTATGGCTGGTTGTTTTGCTTTTATGCAGTCATTCTGTAAATGCGGTCACATATGTTAATCAGATTTTATTTGAAGGCAATGATGAGACCCGTGCTTCCGTGTTGCGGCGGGAAATATTTATTTCATCAGGTGACATCCTTGATGGTAATAAAATACTTAGTTCAGTACAGGCTATTATGGATCTCGGCCTGTTTCGTTCGGTTGATTATTATCTGGAGGAAGCAGTAGATGTGGATTTTCAGAATAACACGTATATGAATGTTATATTTGTTGTTAAGGAAAAATATTATCTACTGGTGATACCGCGATTAAAAACTGAAGATAACAGGGTGCATCCTGGTCTGCAATTGCGTTGGGATAATATAGGTGGCTTGAATCATGAGTTTCATTTTCTGTTATTGAATCGTGGCAAAACATCCGGTGTCAGGCAGGTAAAAAAAGAAATGTCATATGTGGATGCCTTTGTTGCCGGCAGTGATTACACCTTTAGTATCTCGATAGCAGATGATAATAATGTGACAGAAAATATTTTAACAGAAGATGAAAATGTAATTGATCGATCCTTTAGTGTCGGGCTGAGTAAGTTTCTTGATAGAAGTCATGGTAGTCGAGGCTATTTTCTAGGTTATGGTGTAAGGTATAGATTTCGTCAGTTTGAAGGTGTTGTATCTGGCCTGTTGCTTGATGAAACAGATGCAACATCTTTAACCATGCATTTTGGTTATGAAGATGTGCATCATTATTTACATAACAGAGGTGGTAAGGAGTATGGCTATGCCGCTGAGTTTTCACATCATTCGTTAGGTAGTCAGTCTGAGTTTTCCATTCATAATTTATATTATCGAAGTTATTATCGGTTCGATTCGCGGCCGGATGATAATCTGAATGTGCAAACATTATTTTCTTTTGCCAGTAATGATGTTTTGGATGAGTATGCATTTAGTCTGGGTGGTAGTGATGATTTGCGAGGCTACGATAAAAACAGATTCAAGGGTAATGCGCAGTTTCTGATGAATATAGAGTATTTACTGCCGGACGAAGACCATCCCCGATTGCGCTATGCTTTTTTTGTTGATACGGGTAATGCCTATGAAACGATTCATGATATTAAAGATAGCCCGCTTGAAACTGCCGTGGGTTTTGGTATTCGCTGGAAAATACCAAGTTTTGTTAAAGTGGATTTGCGTATTGATGCAGGTTATGGATTTGCTGATGATGATTATCGTATTAGTGCAAGTTCGCGACATGCATTTTAAGATCATTGTAAGATTGAAATCTTATTTGAGGATTTTTGACTTACAATATCACCCGCCTGTATAAGACATGAATCTTAAAACTTTTTCAGGGTTCTCGTTAAATTCATGTTTTTCCGGTTTTAGATTGATCGCAGTGCGGATGGTCTGTTCCAGTTCATGATCACTGATGCCGGCGCGTAATAAAGGGCGCAGTTCAAAATGATGTTCCTGTCCCAGGCATGTATAAATGGTGCCATCAACAGATAATCTGACCCGGTTGCAGGTGGCGCAGAAGTGTTGTGACATGGGTGTAATAAAACCGATGTTAATATCGGTGTCAGCAACTTTTAAATAGCGTGCAGGGCCACCACCGGGCATGACGCCGGGAATTAAATCAAAGCGTTTTGCCAGGCGTGTTTTAATGAGTTGCAGATCAATATAATTTTCACTGGCCTTGCGTCCCATATCACCCACCGGCATGGTTTCTATGAAGCGCAATGTGAAGCCATGTTCAATACAGAAATCAACCATGTTTTCGACTTCGTTATCATTGATATTTTTCATTAATACCATATTGATCTTGATTGGTTTGAAGCCTGCCTGTTTTGCTGCCATTAAGCCTTCAAGTACTTTTTCCAGTTTACCACCGGTCAGTTGTTTGAATTTTATCGGGTCAAGACTATCAAGACTGGCATTGATACGGCTAATGCCGGCGTCTTTCAGTTCCTGTGCATGTTGAGCCATGCGCGTGGCGTTGGTGCTTAAGGAGAGGTCTTCCAGTTGGGGCAGGGCTGAGAGTCTTGCGGCCAGTTGTGTCAGGTTTTTACGGACCAGAGGTTCGCCACCTGTCATTCTGACTCTGCGAGTACCCAGTCGGGTAAAGGTTGCGATGACTCTTTCAATTTCATCGAAGCTGAGCCAGTCTTCAGGTTCGTGAAAATCACGGAACTGTTTCGGCATGCAGTAACTGCAGCGCAGGTCGCAGCGGTCAGTTACTGATAGTCTGACATAGTCGATACTGCGTCCAAATTGATCAATTAGCTGAGTCATAGAGCATTATAGACCGAGAGTGGGGGTTGGGATCTATTAAAAAAACTAATCATTTATTTCTGGCTTCAGTTTTATAATTGCCTTTGGTAAATAAAAGTCTAAACCAGTTGAATGTGTATAAGTCATTAATTTAAAAAGGTTATTGGCTAGTATTAATGACTAAACCTGATATGGTATACCTGATATTCCGCTAAAGTTGTTGATGTTTCTCAATAAAGTAGTATTTAAGAATTTTATGAAACTCTTAATAACCATGATTAGTCAGCAACCTGCTGCATGCCTATAATCTTATCCCTTCTTTAAGGGCAGGACTTAAGTTTATGAATTATTCCCCTGAAACTGACAAGATGAGCGCTAATAGCTGTATTGAGGTCAAGAACACGACCTGCTACATGTGTGCCTGTCGTTGCGGTATACGTGTCACTCTACGTGATGGTGAAGTTCGCTACATTCAGGGTAACCCTGATCATCCATTGAATCAGGGTGTGATCTGTGCCAAAGGTGCTTCCGGCATTATGAAGCAGTATTCACCAGCGCGATTAACCAGGCCTTTATTGCGTAAGCAGGGTGCAGATCGTGGCGATGCCCAGTTTGAAGAAATTTCCTGGGAAAAGGCATTTGGCATTATGGAAGAGCGCCTGTCCCATTTGCGTGCCACGGATCCGAAAAAGTTTGCCCTGTTTACCGGCCGAGATCAGATGCAGGCGCTGACCGGTTTGTTTGCCAAACAGTTCGGTACGCCTAATTATGCAGCTCATGGTGGTTTCTGTTCGGTGAATATGGCTACCGGTATGATCTACACCATTGGTGGTTCCTTCTGGGAATTTGGTGGCCCTGATCTGGATCGTTCCAAGTTATTCATCATGATTGGAACGGCGGAAGACCATCATTCCAATCCGATGAAAATTGCGTTATCCAAGTTCAAGCGTAATGGCGGTCGATTTATTTCTATTAATCCGGTGCGCACCGGTTATTCGGCGATTGCTGATGAATGGGTGCCAATCAAGCCGGGTACTGATGGTGCTCTGATTCTGTCATTGATTCGTGAGCTGATTGCTCAGGGTCTGTATGACCGTGATTTTCTGGTGCAGTACTCTAATTCGGCGCAGCTGATCAATACTGATGAGGCCTCTGATGAGCAGGGACTATTTATTCGTACCGAGAGCGATAAAGAGCCGGGCTGTTTCGATCCGATGAATGAACTCTGGTGGGATCGCCATACGGATAAGGCGGTTAAAACCCATACCGAAGGTGTTGATCCTTTTCTGCTGGGCGAATTCAAGCTCGATGACGGCACGTCGGTTAAGCCTGCTTTTCAGTTGTTAAAAGAACAGGTGGAAGAATATACGCCGGAATGGGCGGCCAACGTGACCGGAATTCCTGCCGAAACCATTCGTCGTCTGGCTTATGAAATGGGTATCACCGCCCGTGATGAAAAAATTGAATTACCCATCGCCTGGACCGATGCCTGGGGTAAGGAACACGATACCATTACCGGTAATCCTGTGGCTTTTCATTCCATGCGTGGCACTGCCGCACACTCCAATGGTTTCCAGACCATTCGGGCGCTGGCGATTCTGATGTCGATTCTGGGTACTATCGACCGTCCCGGTGGTTTCCGCCATAAGGCACCGTTCCCTCGGCCGATTCCTCCCTGCGCCAAAACACCGAAAGGCCCGGAAGGTGTGCAGCCGAATACACCACTGGGTGGTATGCCACTGGGCTGGCCAGCAGATCCCAATGATCTGTTTGTGGATGAAAATCAGCAGCCGGTGCGGATTGATAAGGCCTTCTCCTGGGAGTTTCCGTTATCCGCACATGGTCTGATGCACAATGTGATTACCAATGCCTGGCGAGGTGACCCCTATAGCATCGACACGCTGATGATTTTTATGGCTAACATGGCCTGGAATTCATCGATGAATACCGCCGAAGTGCGCAAGATGCTGAATGACAAGGATGAAGATGGCGAATACAAGATTCCATTTATCATTGTCGCCGATGCCTTCCAGTCAGAAATGACCGCCTATGGTGATTTGATCCTGCCGGATACCACGTATCTGGAGCGTCATGATGTCATGTCCATGCTGGATCGGCCGATTTCAGAATATGACGGGCCGGTGGATTCGGTGCGTATTCCGGTGTTGCCGCCCAAAGGTGAATGTAAGCCTTTCCAGGAAGTGCTGATTGAAATGGGTTCGCGGCTGAAATTGCCGGCTTTTGTAAAAGACAATGGTGAACGTAAATTCCGTGATTACCCGGATTTCATAGTTAATTATGAAACCGAGCCGGGTTCCGGAATTGGTTTTCTTGCTGGCTGGCGTGGCAAGGGCGGTGAGAAATTTATGAAAGGCGAGCCGAATCCGAACCAGTGGGAAATGTACGAAAAGAATAACTGTGTTTATCAGTATCATTTGCCCAAGTCTTATCAGTACATGCGTAACTGGAATATGGGTTATCTGCGCTGGGCACAGGATCATCGCCTGACCCGTTATGCCGAGCCGATCAATATTCATATTTATTCAGAAGTGTTGCAGAAATTCCGTCTCGCAGCCCAGGGTAAGTACCCGGGTAAGCAACCGCCGCCGCATTTGCGTAAACGTATTGAAGAACATTTTAATCCGCTACCGTTTTATTCAGAGCCGCTGGAAGCGCAACTCACGGATAAACGTAAGTACCCGTTAAATGCCATTACTCAGCGCCCCATGGCGATGTATCACTCATGGGATTCGCAGAATGCCTGGTTGCGCCAGATTCATGCCCATAACTATATGCATGTTCATCCTTCTCTGGGTGCCAAACATGGATTTGACGATGGTGACTGGATCTGGGTGGAGTCCATGCATGGCAAGGTGCGTTGTATGGCGCGCTTCTCCGAAGCGGTTGAGCCAGGTACTATCTGGACCTGGAATGCCGTGGGTAAAGCCTCCGGTGCCTGGAATCTTGATGCCGGTGCCAATGAATCGAAAAAGGGCTTTTTGTTGAATCATCTGATAGCCGAAGAGCTGCCCGCTCATGAAAGCGGTGATCATGTATCCAATTCTGATCCGATCACCGGTCAGGCGGGATGGTATGACGTGCGGGTGCGTATTTATAAGGCCGGCGATGATGAACCCAAAGAAACCTGGCCGCAGTTTGATGCCATGCCTGCCGTGCCGGGAACAGATGCCCGTCGTTCCTGGCTGGGCTACTTTGCCGGTAAGTTTGCCAGGGGGAATAAATAATGTCCCAGTTAGCTTTAGTTATTGATTTAAATGTCTGTGTCGGTTGCAGTGCCTGTGTGACCAGTTGTAAAGAATGGAACACCTCGGGTCCGGCAGGATTTATGTCGGATGACAACCCTTATGGTAAGGAGCCAACCGGTACTTTCTTTAACCGTGTACAGACCTATGAAGTCGGTTGTTTTCCGAATACCGAAACCATTCATTTTCCCAAGAGCTGCCTGCAT
>JAOUMX010000230.1 GCA_029881275.1 Gammaproteobacteria bacterium
TTTGGCAAATTTGACAGGGCCTAGTGAGAAAAAGGCACCGTATTGTCTGGCGGTTATGCCGTTGGGATCTGCTAACAGGGGGAAGGGCAGGTTGAATTTTTCTGAAAAAGCCTTGTGGCTAAGGATGTTATCAATACTGATTCCAATTACCTCGGCATTTAATTCACGTATTTTGTAAATGTCATCACGGAAATGGCAGGCTTCCTGGGTGCAGCCAGGGGTGTCATCCTTTGGGTAGAAATAAATAATCAGCCATTTGCCCTGATAGTCGGTAATAGACCGCTGTTTGTTATGCTGGTCATAAAGCGTGAATGCAGGTGCCGGGTCACCGGTTTTTATTTCGGTTTCGTCAGCCATTGCCGGGTTAATGTGCCAGGGCAGGATAATGGAAACCAGGCTAATGGATTTGATCAGTATTTTTTTAATCAGAGGTATCGACATGATGGTTTATTATTCCGGTTGAGGGCGCAATTAATTGATCATATTTTAATAAGAAATAATATATACTCGATGTTTTCATTTTAAACACAGAAAAATAGTGTCAATAGAATTTCAACAACGCTCAAATGAGCTGATCAATGCCGGTAAACAGTTGTATACCATGGGAATGGTGCCAGCTACCAGTGGTAATTTTTCTGCACGTATGTCAGATGGTACTATTGCCATTACGGTTTCCGGTCGTCACAAGGGTAAGTTAACATCAGCTGATATTATGCGGATAAATTCCGAAGGTGAATCACTTGATGGTCGAAAATCATCTGCTGAAACTCTTTTGCATGTGCAGATTTATAAGCGATTTAGTGATGCTGCAGTAGTGCTGCATCCACATTCAGTTAACGCGACCGTACTGTCCAGATTCTGTGAGAATAAAATTAACTTGCAGGATTATGAGTTATTAAAAGCCTTTCCCGGTATTGATACCCATGAGTCCAGCATCGATGTGCCGATTTTTGATAATGATCAGAATATTGTTCGTTTAGCACAGCGGGTAGATGATTATATGAATACGATGACAGCCGCAGTTCATGGTTATCTTATCGCCGGACATGGCTTCTATACCTGGGGTAATAATATTGACGATGCATTAAGGCACGTCGAGGCCTTTGAATTTTTATTTGAATGTGAGATCCGCAGACGAGGTATGCAGAAATGACGGCAATGACAGTTTATTCTGAAGCAGCTGAAAAACAGACTGATGTCATAACTGATTTTTCAGTTATCGAATCTGAGCTTAAAGCGATTGGTGTACAGTTTGAACGTTGGCAGGCAAATCAGCCACTGGCAGTAAATGCAGATCAACAGGCTGTGTTAGATGCCTATCGATCTTCGGTTGATAAGTTGAATACGCAATATGGATTTAAGTCGGTTGATGTGGTCAGTCTCGGACCTGATCATCCGGATAAAGAAATGATGCGTAATAAATTTCTTGCAGAGCATACCCATGGTGATTTTGAAATCCGTTTTTTTGTTGATGGTAAAGGTCTGTTTTATTTGCATGCTAATGGTAAGGTGTTTCTGGTAATGTGCGAAAAAGGTGATCTGATTAGCGTACCCGCTAATACTACTCACTGGTTTGATATGGGTGAACATCCGAGTTTTAAATGTATTCGTTTTTTTACCACTGAAAATGGCTGGGAAGGCCATATGACCGGCAGTAAAATTGCCAGTCAGTTTCCTGATTTTGATGAATACAGTTCCGCATTATGATTAAAGCGATTGTCACTGACATTGAAGGCACCACATCATCAATATCCTTTGTTCATGATGTGCTGTTTCCTTATGCTCGTAAGCAGATGCGGCAATTTATCTGTCAGAGTGTTCAGGATGGTAAAGCATCTACCCATATTAATGATGTGCGCATGGAAACCGGTAATCTTGATATGGATTTGAGCCAGGTTGCTGACCAGTTGATTCAATGGATTGATGAAGATAAAAAAATTACTCCATTAAAAGCGATACAGGGTCTTATCTGGGAGCAGGGCTATCAGCATGGCGATTTCAAGGGGCATATCTATAAA
>JAOUMX010000016.1 GCA_029881275.1 Gammaproteobacteria bacterium
GCAATGACCAAACGTGGGCTGGTGGTTTTTGTGGGTGCCACTGGATCAGGTAAATCGACATCACTGGCAGCCATGGTGGGCTATCGTAATCAGAATAGTTTTGGTCATATTATTACTATTGAAGATCCGATTGAGTTTGTGCATCAACATGGAAATTGTCTGGTTACTCAGCGTGAGGTTGGTGTTGATACAGAGAGTTTTGAAGTTGCTTTGAAAAATACCTTGCGTCAGGCGCCTGATGTTATTCTGATTGGTGAGGTACGTGATCGTGAAACAATGGAATATGCTATCGCTTTTGCTGAAACCGGGCATTTATGTTTATGTACACTGCATGCAAATAGTACCAATCAGGCACTGGATCGTATAATTAACTTTTTCCCGGAAGAACGACGCAATCAGTTATTAATGGATTTATCATTAAACCTGAAGGGAGTTATATCGCAACGCCTGATTCCATTAAAAGGTGGTGAAGGTCGTGTGCCTGCAGTTGAAATAATGCTGGCAACACCTATGATGTCCGATCTGATATTCAAGGGTGAAGTGCATGCTATGAAAGAATTGATGACCAAGTCAAATGAGTATGGCATGAAAACCTTTGACCAGGCATTGTTTGATTTGTATGAAGATGGATTAATTACCTATGAAGATGCGCTGCGAAATGCAGATTCAATTAATGATTTAAGATTGCGCATCAAATTGCAGGGTAAGGATTCGAAGAAAGAAGATATTATGGATGGTCTTGATGGCCTGCAAATTCAGCAGGATGAAAAAGATAATCCAAATCGTTTGAGATAAAACAAGGTTATATATGAAGCTTGAGCCCTATTTAAAGTTAATGGCAGAAAAAGGTGGTTCTGATTTGTTTTTCACCACCGGTGCACCCATTTGTATGAATATCGAAGGTGTTATGCGCCCTGTTGGCAAATCAAAAATGATGCCGGGAGCAGTGAAAGAGCTTGCCTATAGCGTTATGGATGATCAGCAGCAAATGGGATTTGAGGCGACTATGGAAATGAACATGGGTTTGTCTTTGCAGGGCCTAGGTCGATTTCGAGTCAATGTGTATACACAGCGCGGTGAAGTATCAATGGTTATCCGTCATATCAAGGCAGATGTACCCACCATTGAGCAGTTGAACTTGCCAGTTAAATTAAAAGATCTAATGCTTAAGCGTAAGGGTCTAATTCTGGTTGTTGGATCAACTGGTTCAGGTAAGTCCACTACACTGGCTTCAATGATTGATTATCGTAGTGAAGCTATGCCTGGCCATATTCTGACAATTGAAGATCCGATTGAATTTATGTTTCAGCATAAAAAATCGATTGTTGGTCAGCGAGAAGTAGGACTGGATACCTTGTCTTATGAAAATGCATTACGTGAAGCGATGCGCGAAGCACCTAATGTCATTATGATTGGTGAGGTGCGTGATCGTGAAACAATGGAAGCTGCGATTCAATACGCGGACACCGGGCATTTGTGTTTGACGACATTGCACGCAGTGAATGCCAATCAGACGCTGGATCGTATTTTAAGTTTCTTTCCAACAGATGCGCGAAACCAGATACTGATGGATATGTCGATGAACTTGCAGGCGATTATATCCCAGCGACTGGTTGTTGGTATGAGTGGTAAACGAGTAGCCGCTATTGAAATCCTGATTAATACACCCTACATCTCGGAATTGATTCGTAAAGGTGAGTTCCATGAAATAAAAGAAATTATGGAGAAAGGTGAAGCCGAAGGCATGCAAACATTTGATCAGTCACTGTATAGTTTATTCAAAGAAGGTCGAATTGATCTTAAGACGGCATTAAGCAATGCTGATTCACGTAGTAACCTTGAGTGGAAAATTAATTTTGGTGGCGGTGTTATGGATTCGAGTGGTAACAAGCAGGATGAATCATCGGATTTTCCTTCAGGTGGTATGAGTGACTTGCCAGATGTTAGTTAAGTATTGTATTTAATAATTTCTAATCTAATAATATTATTACTTAAACAATAGTTAATTTTTATTGTGCAATAATTATTATTGATATAAGTCAAGCCGCGTTATCCCTCAGCAATTAATATTCATTTTGTAACAGGAAGATGTTAATTAGAAAAATGAAAATGCGCGAGGGTGTTTGTTATGTCTGAAGTACCAAAAGAGGTTGGCAGGTTTTGTGTAATGTGTGCAACTATTGCTATTGCATCAATAGCTCTAATTTCGTTGGTGATTTTAATCTGGACTCAAGCACTATAACGGTTAATTGATTTAAAAAGGCTGTATTAATATACAGCCTTTTTTTATGGGAAGATGAAATTAAATGCCATAGGCATTCAGAGTCCAGCAAGAGCCACCCGCAATGGCAGCGGGATGATGTTTGCTGACCATGTTTTCAATTGTCGCACTGTTCTTTTTTAAAGTATCTACCATCAATAGAACTTCTCCATGACTGAGTGCGTGTTCAAATTCATCCAGGTGAACTTTCGGAATTAACATGGCAAATAAATCGCCAACAATAAAAGTTATCGCCATTACCACAATGCTTAAAATGGCAGGGATTTTCATGTCGAACCATAAACATAATGCCAGGCTTAAGAATGCAAGGAAGAAGATAGCCAGATTTGAATTCCAGGCAAAGTTTTCAAGTTGATGACTAAAATCTTTCTTTTGCCATTTGTTTGTTTCTGGTAATGATATGTCAGTTGTCTTATTGCGAACAATTGCATGAATGTTATTTTTACTAACGCCATGCTGGACTAATTCAGGTATAAGTCGTTGAGTTAATTCTTCATTGGGTAGAAGAAAATAAAGTCGTAAAAACATATTGTTCTCCTGGTTAGATAAGGTTATTGATAAACTTGTTTCTGAATGCTGTTAGCCCTCCGCAACATAGTCGGCAGAATCGTTGCCCATGAGTACAATCATGTCATCGTTGTCCTGTTCATGACCCCAGGCCAGAAATTCATCGCGGTTAGTTTCGTTTTCAAAATAAATTTCGAGACCATCTTGGCCATTGCCATCATAAATACAAGGATGACTTTCAGGGTTGATGACTTCATTTAATGAAATTGGATCGGTAGTAATTCGGATATGCATGAGTGAATCCTCCGCAGGGGGTGTGGGCATACAGTCTATGGTAAGTATAAAAAAAGAAAAGAAGGCAAAAGTGGGGAATTAGGCGGTAAAGGTTTAATAACTCAGGAGAAGTACCAGTAACATACAGATACGGCGGCAATAAAACCGACCAGGTCTGCTATCAGTCCTGCCTGAAGTGCATAGCCTGTTTTTTTGATGTTAATCGAGCCAAAATAAACAGCCAGTACATAAAAAGTAGTTTCGGTTGAGCCAAACATAGTGGCGGCAATTTTAACAATCAGTGAGTCATCGCCATGGGTTTCAATCAGGTCAGCAAGCACGGCAACGGATCCGCTGCCTGTCATGGGTCTGATAATGGCCATGGGCAGAGTTTCCGGTGGTATGCCAAAAAATACAAATACAGGTTCGATTAAATTGATTAACGATTCCATTGCGCCACTGGCGCGAAACATGGCAATAGCAAATAAAATGGCCACTAGATAGGGAATAATACGTACGGCGGTGGTAAATCCTTCTTTGGCGCCATCGACAAATTCTTCATAAACGGCTAATTTTTTATACAAGCCATGGCTAACAATAAAAAGTATCAGTAGAGGAATTATCAGGGCTGTATAGTGATGCATTATCGATTCAACCTGGCATAGCTTTTTGCTGTAATAACGGCCGCTAATGTTGAGGCGCTTGTCGCCAGTATAATGGGGATAATTAATTCACTAACCTGTGTTCCCATGATGGCAATCAGTGTGACTGGAGGTAATAACTGAACACTGGATGTGTTTAATGCCAGAAACATGCACATACTATTACTGGCCTGTTCTTTTTTTTGATTAATTGACTGTAATTGTTGCATGGCTTTAATGCCAAGGGGTGTTGCTGCATTGCCCAGTCCAAGCACATTGGCTGCCAGATTGAGGCTAATGCTGCCCAGTGCTGGGTGATTTTTAGGAATCTCGGGAAATAACCAGTGGAGTAAAGGTTGAATGGCTTTAACAAAGAAAAAAATCATGCCGCTTTTTTCTGCAATGCGCATTAAGCCAAGCCAGAGAGCCATAATGCCGGCAAGCGCAATTGCCAGAGTGACAGCAAATTTAGCCATATCAAAAGCAGCATCACTGATGGCCTGCATTCTGCTCCAGTGAATCTCCGGAAGAACGATAGTCAGGGATTGGTTGTCCGGGTCAATGTGTGTTACATCTGCCAGTAATTCCTTGTCATGTGATAGTAAACGGTGAGTAAATGTTTTATTTTTATGAGATGTGCTGGTTGCGGGGATAATTAACTGTAGATGCTGGCTATTTTTCCAGTGAGCGGAAATAGTTGTATTGGCATAGTGTAGTTCAATTAATGTGCTGTCATCTAATTGTGTGAAAGGGATCTGAATGGCAAGTCCATTTTCATGTGTGTTATTCCATTCATCATGCAGGTCATGGCCTAATGCGAAGCTGATGCTGATAATTATGAGGCCGGCCCAGATGTAATTAAGCATGATATAAATTTATTATTAAGAATAAACAATCATAAATGACTCGCTGCAAATTGATTGCGGCCTGAATTAATTGGCAGAATAAATAACTTTGCCATCAATTAATGTCTGACTGACTTTTCCGGTAAAATTCCAGCCATGAAACGGGGTGTTTCTGCCCTGGCTAATGAGACTGTTGGCATCCAGAGTCCATTCTGTGGCAGGATTTATGATGCAAATGTCGGCAGCGGCATTCTGGCTTAGTGTGCCTCTATTGATGCCAAGAATTTCGGCCGGTTCTTTTGTTAATTTTGAAATGGCCGTTGTTAAATTCATCTGGCCATCATTCACCAGTCTTAGTGTTAATGGTAATAAGGTTTCCAGTGCGGAGATGCCGGGTTCTGTTGCGGGAAAAGGTGCCTGTTTGGCATCAATTTCATGGGGCTGGTGATCCGAGCAAATAGCGCTAAGAATGTTATGGCTAATGCCTGTACGTAAAGCATCTCTGTCACGTTGATTTCGCAGAGGTGGTATGACATGGCATTGACTGTTGAAGCTGCTGATGTCCATTTCAGTAAGGTGTAACTGATGAGCTGAAACATCAGCGGTTACATTCAGTCCCATGGTTTTTGCCTGATTAATCATTTCTACACTGCGTGCACATGAGAGTCGACAAAAATGTGCGCGTACGTTTGTATCAGTAATTAATTCAAGGTAATGGGCAATACTTGCCGTTTCGGCAGAGTAGG
Organism: Gammaproteobacteria bacterium; assembly: GCA_029881275.1. GTDB lineage: Bacteria > Pseudomonadota > Gammaproteobacteria > SZUA-229 > SZUA-229 > JAPHQX01. The sequence goes on from JAOUMX010000016.1 coordinate 5,294, forward strand.
GAATGGGGGGTAATCCCAGACGGGTTGAAACAGGACCTTCATGGGCGCAGCCTTTATTGCTTAACCAGGGGTCATTGGCTTCTATAAATACAGTCATGTTATGGGTTGCTGCATACTCGAAGGCGCGACTTATCACCAGTGTATTGTGAACGGGAGAGCGAGCATTGCTCAGCCCGACACAGCCGGCTGTTTTAAGTGCGGCCATTTCACTTAAATATTCACCTTTTAAGCCTAATGTTAAAGCGCCCAGCGCAACGACATTAGCGTGTCCCGCATTTTTGACTTTTCGATGAATAAGCTCGACCACGGCAGGTTCATCAATGACCGGGTCTGTATCAGGTGGAATACACAGTGTGGTAATGCCTGCACTGGTTGCAGCCACTGTTTCTGAGGCGATATCTGCTTTGTATTCCAGTCCGGGTTCACGCAGACGTGCGCAGATATCAACAATGCCGGGTATGACATAATGACCAGTGGCCTCTATGGTTTGATCTGCCTGAAAGCCTTCGCATGCATCGCCAACAGCAAAAATTTTACCGTCACTGATATAAATATTGGTTACTTGATCCAGATTATTAGCCGGGTCAATGACGCGACCGTTTTGAATGAGCAAACGGCTCATGAGGATTTCCTCTGCTTATCATCTGATGTGCTGTGACTACCCAATGTCATTGACATTACTGCCATGCGTACAGCTATGCCATAAGTGACCTGGTTAAGAATAACTGATTGCGGACCATCGGCAACCGTTGAATCAATTTCAACACCACGATTGATTGGGCCTGGGTGCATCACGATAGCATCCGGTTTGGCCGCTTTTAGTCTTTCTTCGGTTAATCCATAAAGCTGGAAGTATTCCTGTTCACTGGGTAGCAATGCGCCCTGCATGCGTTCTTTTTGCAGGCGCAGCATAATCACAACATCAGCATCTTTGATGCCGCTCTGTATATCGTGATAGACGCTGACACCCATTTGTTCTATGTCTTTAGGCAGTAGCGTTTTTGGTGCTACTACTCTAATTTCGCCGGTGTTTAGAATATTTAATGCATGGATTTGTGAGCGTGCTACCCGTGAATGCAATAAATCACCCACAATAGCGACCCGCAGCTTGCCAAAGTCAGCGCCTTTATTGCGGCGTATGGTGAACATATCAAGCAGTGCCTGTGTGGGATGGGCGTGACGGCCATCACCGGCATTCAATACGCTGATGTGAGGAGCAACATGGTTGGCGATGAAATGCGCTGTGCCTGAGCTTTCATGACGGACAATAAACATATCGCACTGCATGGCTTCCAGATTACGCAGTGTGTCCAGTAGTGATTCACCTTTGCTGGTGGCAGATGTGCTGATGTTAATGTTGAGTACATCCGCTGACAGACGTTTGGCGGCCAGTTCAAAGGTGGTGCGTGTGCGTGTGCTGGCTTCAAAAAAAAGGTTAACAATGGTTTTGCCACGAAGCAGAGGGACTTTCTTGACGGATTCGTTAACCCCCGCAAAGGTTTCGGCAGTATCAAGAATGCTGGTCAGCATTTCTGTACTCAAACCTTCGATAGTGAGCAGGTGTTTTAGATTGCCATTATTATCAAGCTGAATGTTCCATAGATCCTTGCCGATCATATTGTCAGTTTTGCGCGTTGCCTTGTTGACCATCAGGGTGCCTTGTCCAGACGTTTGATTTCCCATGCCAGAGGTTCCGGCCCGGTTAATTTTATTTCTTCGTGATCATTTAGCTCAAGGATTTGCCCCACGGCATCTGCCTGAATGGGGAGTTCACGTCCACTACGTTCAATCAGGCAGGCAAGCGTGATGGATGCGGGTCGACCATAATCAAACAGTTCATTCATCGCAGCACGTATCGTCCGTCCGGTTTGTAAAACGTCATCAACCAGAATGATATGGATATTTTCTACCTGGGGTGGAAGGCGAGATGCTTTTACCTGGGGATTCATGCCAATGCGTGAAAAGTCATCTCGATAAAAACTGATGTCTAATGTTGCCAGAGGCTGCTTGATGTTGAGTAATGCATGTAATTTTTCTGCAAGCCATGCACCGCCGGTGTGTATGCCGACCATTAATGGATTATCAATGCCGCGTTGCTCAAGCAGGTTGTTTAGATCTGTTGCCAGTTTTTCCAGTAGCTGATCTGGTTTGGCTACATGGGTCATGAATTTTGCTCCAGCCAACTTTGAACGATGATTGCGGCAGACATTTTATCAATCTCTTGCTTGTTGTGTTGACTTATTTTAACTTTTTTTTGTAATTCCCGTTCTGCTTCGTATGAACTGAGTGTTTCATTGACGGTTTTGACTGGCAGGTTAAAGCGGCCTTCCAGTTGCCTGCCGAAGCGTTCGGCTTTTTCTGTCATCTCACTGGGCTTACCGTCCAGGTGATAGGGAATGCCAATAATTAGAGCGTCTGGCCGCCACTCCTGAATAATTTTCTGGATTTTAGTCCAGTCAGGTTTCTGGTTGATTGTGGTGATGGTTTCCAGTGGTGATGCATTTCCTGTGATGGTCTGTCCTACCGCGATACCAATGCGGCGTTCGCCATAGTCAAAGCCGAGTACCGTGGTTATGGTCATCTATCAGGCGTGGCCCGCGTCATGGCTGAGTAATTGTAAATCTATGCCGAGCAGCTGAGCGGCTTGCTGCCAGCGTGTTTCGACCGGCGTATTGAAAATAATGTCCTTATTGGCCGGGCAGCTCAACCAGGCATTAACGGATAATTCATATTCCAGCTGACCCGGTCCCCAGCCGGCATAACCTAAAGCAATCAATGTGTGAGCAGGGCCCTGATTATTGGCAATGGCTTCTATGATGTCTTTTGATGTGGTTAGAGAAATTTCATCGGTTATTTGTAAACTGGAATCCCAGTGTCCGTTGGGCGAGTGCAGTATAAAACCCCTGTCCTGATGAACAGGGCCGCCAATATAAACTGTCTGCTCAGATGATTCTTCAGCAGGGTTTGTTATTCCCAGTTGATCAAATACTTCACCAAGTATGATGTCAGAGGGGCGGTTAATGGTGATGCCCAATGTGCCATTGGTATCGTGTTCGCAGATATAGGTGACTGATTGACTAAAGTTGCCATCCTCCAGTGAGGGCATGGCAATCAGGAAGTGATTAGTTAAGTTAGTGTTATCCATTAAAATGTTTTGAGTTCATTTGTGCTGTGAAATTTCCAGCTTCTGGTAATGTGGATAACATCGGCCTGTTGTTCAAGTTTTTTAGGGAAAGGTGAATATGGCGATGCCATTTTTACAATACGTTTAGCGGCATCGTCGAGTATTTGATGTCCTGATGATCGACGAAGTTCAATATTGCGCAAGCTGCCATCAGAGTTTATGACAACATCGAGAATAAGGGTGCCGCTGAGTTTATTTCTTATGGCTTCATCAGGGTAATCGGCGTTGCCAAGGCGTTCTACCTTATCAACCCATTGGTGCATATAGCTGGCGGCAACATATTCTTTAGTGCGTGAATGAATAAATTTTTCTTTTGGTTTTTGCGAGTATTCCTGATAAGTCAGGCTAAGTTCTTCTACTAATCGAGCCGGTATGGTTTGTTTCTGTTGTGACTCAATGATTTCATTTTGATTATTTTCCTTACTTGTTTTTTTATGAGTAAAGGTTTTTAAAGTGGAGCTGTTTTGGGTGATGACCGCGTCTTTCTTGATTTCCTGTTTCTGGGGCTGAGTGGAAATGGTTTGTTGTTCTGCGGCAATGCCAGGTTGTTGTGATAAAGTATTGGCAGAAAATAAATCTGTGGGTCTTACTTTTTCTTCGCTGTTACCACCACCATCCTGTGAAACCTGCGCCAGATAATCAGCTTTTTCGGGCGTGGATGAGTGTGTTGTATTAACAAGGATGACACTCAATGACGGTGGAATTTTCTGTTTTGCCGAAGGCTCAGAAATAAAAGTGACACCAAGGATGAGGATTCCATGGAAAATAATAGCAAAAAACAGAGTCATACCTAATCTGTCTTTTGCGGTAACCGGTGGTGTTGCAGAAGCCGTTGCCATGTTTGAATTATAGAGCGGAGCTTTCAATTAGTGTAGTTTCTTGTGGATTTTTTAAGATAAGTCTCGATTTCATTTCGGGTGTGACATGAATATTGCCCTGATTATCGATTAGCATGACCTGTTTGAGGTTTAATTTTTTAGCAATATCCAGCCATTTATCCGGGCCAGCAATGAAAATAGCAGTTGCCGCAGCATCTGCAAGTCCAGAGTCATGATGAATGACGGTGACGGACTGTGATTGATCTGCGGGGTAGCCAGTGCGTGGATCTAGAATATGGTGATAGCGTTTTCCCTGGTACATATAATAACGTTCATAATCGCCAGAGGTGAAAATGCTTTCTTCACCCTGTGTTTCTATGGTTGCAATAATGTCCTGTTGCCGAGGATGTCTAATGGCAATGCGCCAGTTTCGATCACCATGTTTGCCAATGGCTTTGAGGTCGCCCCCGGTATTAATAATGGCATTTTTAATACCCATGTCTTTCAGGTATTGAACACTAAGATCTATCGCATAGCCTTTTGCAAATGCGCCAAAACTTAGCTGAACATCTGGATTCCGGCTTTGTATGCGCACACCGTTTATTTTTAAATCAGTGAGTCTGGGATTGCTGTTGACCAGTGCTTGAATGATTTCAGGGTCAGGTGGATGGATATCCGGGTCGTCACTTTTATGAAATTGCCAGAGATTGATGAGTTTGCCAATGGCGGGATTAAATAAATGATCTGTTGCAATGGCCAGGTTGAGTGACTGATTAATCAGTGGCAGAACCGAAGGACCGGCACTGAATTCTTTTTGCGTGGGAATGAGTGAGTTAATACGGCTCAGTGAGCCGGGTTCCCATGGGCTCCAGACAGAGTGAAAATAGGCAAAGTCATTATCCAGATGATCGAATATTTTTTCGGCCAGGTCATGATCGACATCATAAAGAGTGACCGTGATCAGTGTGCCGAAGCTAAGAATCTCGCGTTGATATTCGGCTGTTTTTGATTCACAACCGGTAATGACTGATGATAATAAAGTCAGGATGACTAGCAGTTTCATTGGCAAAGCGATTCAATACAGTCCATGAGTTGCATGCCAATATCAACACCAAACTGCTTGTCCAGTTCGCGAATACAGGTGGGGCTGGTGACGTTTACTTCAGTTAGATAGTCGCCAATGACATCGATACCAACAAAAATAAGGCCCATCTCCCTAAGGCGTGGTCCAACCTGCTGGCAAATCCATTGTTCTCGATCAGTGAGGGGCATTCCTATGCCCTGTCCGCCGGCAGCAAGATTGCCCCGGGTTTCACCCAGGGCCGGTATGCGGGCAAGTGAATAGGGTACAGGTTCGCCATTAATAAGAAGAATACGTTTATCCCCTTCGGTGATTTGAGGAATGTATTTCTGTGCCATGATGGTTTTTGTGCCGTGACGGGTTATGGTTTCTATAATGACCGAGAGATTGGCGTCTGTGGGTGTCACTCTAAAAATAGATTCTCCGCCCATGCCATCCAGTGGTTTCAGGATGACATCGGCTTGTTCATGGATGAAATCACGGAGTTTGCCCGGGTGGCGAGTCACCAGTGTGTTAGTGCAGCACTGTGGGAACTGGAGTGCAAATAATTTTTCATTTGCATCTCGAAGACTGGCTGGCCTGTTAACTATTAAGACACCTGATTTTTCCACCTGTTCCAGTAAATAACTGGTATAGATGTATTCCATGTCAAAGGGCGGATCTTTTCTCATCAGAATGACATCCAGATCAGCCAGGTTAATCTGTTCAGTGGAATAAAGTGAAAACCATTTTTCTGGATTGTCCTCAACCTGAAGTCTCGCACTGTAAGCAAAAACCTGTTCATCCTGTAGAAAAAGATCGCTCTGACGGATGTAATAAATCTGCCATTGCTTGCGCTGGGCAGCCAGTAACATGGCAAAACTGCTGTCTTTTTTAATTTTGATGGACTCAATGGGGTCCATGATGATGCCAAGCTTGAGGTTTTTATGGGTCATTACTTGCTTGATGGCTAGTCTGGAAATGATTAGCCGGCATTATAGCCGAAAAAAGGCTTTTTGTGCCTAATCATGACCTTGCCCGATGAAACATAATACTTTACTTAATATTTGGCGTGTAACTGACTTGTTTAATGGTGGATTTAATTGCGTAACTGAAATACTTGAGCTACATTCCTGAGTGTATCGACTAATTTTATTGATTTGATTGGGGATGAACGGGATAGCTATGGCAGAAGATTCCGCGGGTATTTCTGGCCTGAAAGTTATGGTGATCGACGATAGTAAAACTATTCGTCGAACTGCAGAAAACCTCTTAAAAAAAGAAGGCTGTGAAGTAGTGACTGCTGTGGATGGTTTTGAAGCCTTATCCAAGATTGCAGAACATAAGCCAAACATTATCTTTGTAGACATTATGATGCCGCGTTTAGACGGTTATCAAACATGCGCGCTGATAAAACATAATCGTATGTTCAAGGATACCCCTGTCATTATGCTTTCGAGTAAAGACAGTATTTTTGACCGTGCCAGAGGCAGAATCGTTGGTTCAGAACAGTATTTAACAAAGCCGTTTACCAAAGAAGACCTGCTGGGTGCGATAAAAGAGCATACTTAATAAGTATAAGTATGCTGAATAATTAAGTTATTGATTGAGATCTGGAGTTAACGAATGGCAAATATTCTCATCGTAGATGATTCCCCAACAGAGATTCATGTGTTTAAGACCATGTTAGAGAAAAATGGTCATAGCGTCATTGTTGCAGAGTCAGGCGAAGAAGGTATAGAAAAAGCACAGACCAGTTTGCCTGACCTGGTGCTGATGGATGTTGTTATGCCAGGTATGAATGGTTTTCAGGCAACAAGAAAGCTTTCAACCATTGAGGCAACATCATCGATACCGGTAATTATCGTTACCACAAAAGATCAGGAGACAGATAAGGTCTGGGGCATTCGTCAGGGTGCAAAAGATTACATTGTTAAGCCGGTTAAAGAAAAAGACCTGATTGACAGGGTTAATGCTGCTCTGGCGGGTGGTTAAAAGCGATTTAAGTGTTATGAGTAATCCATTTCAACGATTGCAGGAGCTGGAGAAATTATGTGTTGAACGCGCAGCTGCATTACCAAGTCTTGATAGTAATGTAAGTGAGTGGGTTGGCATAGGTTTTAATATTGGCAATACAGAGCTTATTTCTAAAATGGGTGAAGTCGTCGAAATACTTGATTTGCCCAGTTATACAAAAATCCCGGGAGTGAAGCCCTGGGTAGTAGGGATAGCAAATGTTCGTGGTAGTTTGTTGCCATTGATGGACCTGAAGGGGTTTATAGACTCTGATGATCTGGTAAATAAAAAAAAGTGTCGTGTATTAGTAGTCAGGCATAAAGGTACAAATACAGGGCTGGTTGTTGATAGTGTTTCGGGGCTAAAACATTTTTCACTAGAAGAACAAACTTATGAATTGCCGAATATGGATGCGAAATTACAGCCTTATATAAAACTGGCCTTCAATAGAGATGAAAAATATTGGCCTGTTTTTAGTTTTCACGCATTGATTGATGATGAGCGTTTTTTACAGGCTTCATTATAAGAATAAAGATGCAATTATAAAATTGTATTTGATGGTTAGGAGAAGATAATAAAATGAGCGCAGCAAAACGAAATCCGTTTGCCCTAGGCGTAATAAGCAAACCAATACTGATCCTGGGTATTATTCTATTCCTTTCGATTGCGGTCATGCTGGGTAGCTTATTTTACGCGGCAATTGAGCAATCATATCAGCAGAAGTATCTTGAGACAGTATCTGAACAAAAATTACTTTCACAGCGTATGGCGACATTTGCGCTGGAAGCTGCCGCGGGTAAGAGTACGGCATTTGCAGAGCTGGAAAAATATAAACTGAGATTTGATGCATTAATTAACCAGTTGGCTCAAGGTAATCCTGTGACAGGGTTGCCACCAGTATCTAATTATGCAGGTATGGAATTTAATGCGGTTAATGATGCCTGGGCGGGTGCTCAAGGTGACGATCTGGCAGGTTCATATAGTGCAAATGTGGTGCATATTCTTGAGGGCAAAAGCGCAATATCAGAAGTAGGTGAATTCGTACTGGTTATTCAGGAATTTATTCCTCAGCTGTTATCTTTCTCGGAAGAAGTTGTGGATCTGCTGGTGGAAAGAAATGCAGATAATCGGCAGATATTTATGGCCAGTCGTCAGTTAATGTTGACTCAGCGTATTGAGAATAACATGAACAGGGTGCTTGCGGGTGGTGAAGGTGCAGCGGCCTCAGCGGATCGATTTGGGCGAGATGCGGCACGATTTGGTACGGTACTTGAGGCTATGCTGAAAGGCTCTAGTAAATTACGCATCAATCAGATTAAAGATGAAGAAGTACGTACTAAATTACGTGAAGTTGCCATGTTATTCAGTTCGGTGAGTGATCACGTACAGGCAATACTTGAGTTATCACCAGAACTATTTGATGTAAAAGCGGCGGCTAATACTATTGAAGGGTATGCGGCGAATCTTTTATTAGCTGAAGAAGCGCTGGAAAAGAAAATTACTTCACGAGGTGCGTTCCTCGACCTGATTGGTTACGTGGGATTTGGAGCTGGTGTCGTAGCTGTAATTATTATCATCATCGCCGGTGTTTTGATGGTACGTGACTCAGGTGAACGTGAGGATGCTGCGTTAGAGCAGAATAGAAGAAACCAGCGCGCTATTTTGCGATTACTTGACGAAATGGCAAATCTTGCGGAAGGTGACCTGACTGTGCATGCAACGGTTACCGAGGAAATTACGGGCGCGATAGCCGACTCTGTTAACTATGCAATTGATGCACTCCGAACCCTGGTAGCTACCATTAATACTACAGCGGTAGAAGTTTCCTCCGCGGCAGAAAAAACGCTGGCGACTGCGTCACGATTAACCGAGGCGAGCTCACATCAGGCAAGGGAAATTGCATCAGCCAGTGCCGCGATTACCGATATGGCGGATTCAATGGAGGGCGTATCTAAAGATGCGGCAGGCTCAGTGGAAGTAGCGCATAAATCACTTGAAATCGCGCAGAAAGGTGCAGGTATCGTACGTAGAAGTATTAAGGGTATGGATACTATTCGTGAACAGATTCAGGAAACATCAAAACGTATTAAACGACTCGGTGAATCTTCTCAGGAAATCGGTGATATCGTGGGACTGATTACTGAAATCGCGGACCAGACGAACATTCTTGCATTGAATGCTGCAATACAGGCATCAACCGCTGGTGAAGCGGGTCGTGGTTTCGCGGTGGTTGCGGATGAGGTTCAGCGACTGGCGGAACGTGCAGGTAATGCAACCAAACAGATTGAGGCACTGGTTAAAACCATTCAGTCGGATACCAACGAAGCGGTAAGCTCAATGGAAGATAGTACCGCCAACGTAGTAAGTGGTGCGAAGATGGCTGAGGATGCGGGTGACGCACTCATTGAAATTGAAACGGTATCTGATGAACTGGCAAAACTGATTCAGGGTATTTCGCAGTCAGCGAGTTCACAGGCATCCGTTGCGGTGGATGTATCCAATACGATGAATGTTATCCAGGAAATTACGTTACAGACATCAGAAGGTACAGAAGAGACATCGGCATCGATTGGTAATTTGACGGAACTTGCGAATGAGTTACGTAAATCTGTTGCTGGATTTAAGCTGCCTGAGGGTCATGATCAGGTCGAAACAGTTATATTAAACGGTTAATGCGTAACAGGTAATATTGGCAATATAAAGATGAAGACTGAGGATACCGTCGAATATAATTCTCTGCGCTGGGTCAAGAAAGAACTTGATCACATACTGCATGAGGCGCAGGTTTCGCTTTCCGCATACATTGAGGATTCTGCCAGGCAGGAGAGCCTGAATGAATGTATTGATCATTTGCATATGGTGCAAGGCACACTGCAGATGGTTGAGTTGTATGGTGCGGCGCAAATGGCTGAAGAAATGGAGTTGCTGGCCAAGGCTGTATTAAATAATCAAGTTAAACAAAAAGATGATGCGTATGATGTATTGATGCGTGCCATGTTGCAGTTGCCAGATTATCTTGAAAGTTTGCAGGCAGGCAATAAAGATGTACCTATGGTGCTGTTGCCGATGCTGAATGATCTGCGTGCATCAAGAAACGAAAGCCTGCTTTCTGAAAACGTAATGTTCTTTCCTGATATTGATGCCAGTGATGCAGATGATACCACTGGTGTTCAGGAAATTGAGGCAGGTAAGTTATCTGCAATTGCAAAAAAAATACGTCCACATTACCAGATGGGATTGATTGGCTGGTTTAAGGGCGAAAAGGTTAAACCCAGTTTAAAACGAATTCTTGCCGTTCTGGCAGAGCTTGAAAAAAATTCAGCTAATCATTCGATTCGTCGACTATGGAACTGTAGTGCAGCACTGGTTGATGGATTAATGCATGATGGTCTTGATGCAAATGTCAGTATAAAAATGATACTTGGTCAGGTAGATCGCAGTATCAAGGAATTAATTGATAATGGCGAAGAAGCATTTACTGAAAAATCATCAAGAGAATTGCTCAAAAACTTACTTTATTATGTTGGTCGTGTAACGGTAAGTACGCCCCGAGTTGATAAGATAAAATCTCTGTATAAGCTTAGCCAGTTATTGCCAACAGATTCGGAGCTGGATGAAGTTCGTGCCGGACTTGGTGGGCTTAATGAAGAATTGCTGCGAACAGTATCACAGGCTATTCGAGAAGATTTGCTTGAAGTAAAAGACATTCTTGAATTGTTTGTGCACAGTGAAGTTCGTGATCTGGAAAAACTAAAAACACTTCCTGATTTATTAAATAAAATCGCTGACACCATGTCGATGTTGGGACTTGGTGAGCCAAGAGAAAATGTTAGCCTTCAGAAGAAGAAGATCGAGTCAATCGTGGCTGGAGAGCTCGAGGCCACAGATACTGAAATAATGGAAGTCGCTGGTGTTCTTCTCGGTGTTGAATCACAGTTAAATAACTTTATTGCAAGTAAGTCGGGCGCCCATAAAGCTGCAAAATCCAGGCATCGCGTCGGCAATATGGAAGATATGCCAGAGGCTGAATATAACGATGTTCTTTCGGCGGTTATACGTGAAGCATTGCATAATTTCAGTGATGCCAGACAATCAATTCTTAATTATCTGGATGATGTAAGTAAGACAGATTTACTAAAAGACGTATTAAAAAGGCTTGATGAAATTAAGGGCGCAATGTCCATGCTGCCTATTCAACGACTCGGACCACAGATTACCGCGCTTGAAAATTACATCAGAAAAGTTCTTATTGGTCAGGGCCTGGAGCCAGATAGTGAAACTCAGGATGAGATTGCGTTCATTATTACCAGTGTTGAATATTATCTGGAAGCATTACTTGAAGGCCGGCCAAATATTGAGCTATCTATGACCGCAGGTGAAAATGCGGCAATGAAGCTGGAAGAAATTTCAGCAAAATATGAAGATGCTGATTTAACAACAGGCTCGGAAGAAGAGCCAGAGAACATAGTTGTTGCGGAGCCAGAAGAAATGCTGGTTCAGCCTGTTGAGATTTCACTGGAAGAAGCTGCTGTAGAAAATGAACCAGAACAGGCGGTTACTCAAAAGACTGCTCCTGGTGTTAAGCAAGTTGTTGAATCCGGGCCTGTTAGTTCCAGCATGCAGCAGTATGCAATTCTTGATGGCGATGCCGATGAAGAGATTCTGGAAATATTCATAGAAGAAGCAATAGAAGAACTGGCGTCCTTGAATGAGCAGTTGCCAATATGGATAAATAATCCAAACGACGAAGATGCCTTAACAACAATCAGACGGTCATTTCATACTTTAAAAGGTAGTGGGCGACTCATTGGTGCGCAGTTAATTGGTGAGTTTGCCTGGAAATTTGAGAGTATGCTAAATCGAATTATCGATAATAGCATTAAGCCAAATAAAGATGTTTTCAATGCCTTAGAAGAGTCCCTCGGTGTGTTACCGCAGTTGATTGAGCAGTTAAAGGGTAATCAGGAGCCGGTAGAAAATGTTTATGAATTAATGCAATTAGCAGAGGCGATTAGTAATGGTCAGGCTGTTGAGCAGGTAAAAGTTCAGAAAGAAGAACAACCTGTTGAAGAATCTGCCGAAGAAATAGCAGAAACTGCCGAGAGCATTGCTATTGAGGAAGATCAGGATATAGAAATTGCTGATCTGTCAGAGGCAGATATTCAGTTAGAAGATGAATTAGATATTTCAGATGAATTTAGCCTGGAAGATGATTTCGATGTTGATTTAACGGATGATATAGAAGCGCTTCAGTTAGCAACTTCGATTGATGATGAAACATTGTCGGAAATAGATGAGTCACTTCTGCAAATGGATTCAGATGATGATTTTCAGATTGATTTCGAAATTCCAGAAGAAGCTGAAGAAGAATTAATAATTGAAGATGATAATCTTTTGCCAATACATGCTGATCCTGTTTTATTTGGCATTTTTAAAGGCGAGTCTGAAAGTCATCTGGATCAGATTAGTGAGTTGCTTGAGAAACATGCGAAAGGTATTGAGTCATTAGTAGCTGGAAATGAATTAACCAGAGCACTGCATACACTATTTGGAAGTGCCCGCACGGCCCAGGTTGAAGAAATAGCTGAGTTATGTGGTAGTGCTGAAAAATATGTTAAAAAACTTATCGAAATTGAAGGTGAAAATGCTGCATTAGATGATGATGGTGTGAAGCTTATTGATGATCTGCGTAAGAGCGTTGCAAGGATGCTGGATCAGCTGGCTGATCCACGAAATAAATTAGACGCTGACCGAGAGTTGCTGGAACGGATAAAAAGCTTAACAGGAAAAGTAAGCGAGTCATCAGAAAGTTTGACGGTGGAAGCGCCTGCAGTGGCCCATCCGGTGGAAAAAAATTCACCAGAAGAATCACTCGTCTCCTACAGTGATGTTGATGATGAGCTGGTCGATATTTTTCTCGAAGAAGCAGAAGAGCTTCTTGATGGTTGTGAAAATAGTTTGCAGAAATGGGCTAATAATCCTGGCGACTCTGATAGTGTTCAGGAATTACAGCGCTTGTTGCATACTTTAAAAGGCGGCGCACGCATGGCCGATCTTTCACCTGTTGGTAACTTGACCCACGCGCTGGAGTCATTGGTTATAGCCGTTACTGAAGGTCGAGTAGGGTTCTCGAGGGCTATGGGCAATACGCTGCATGAGTCTATGGATAGACTGTCGGATATGATGGCTAAAGTTAAAAACCGTGAGCCAATGCTAACAGCAGAAAATCTGATTAATCACCTTGACGCCTTGCGTCGTGGTGAAGAAATTGACCTCAAAAAAAAAGATGATATAAACGAAACAGAGCTTGAGGCAGATGTAGACGAAACGATTGAGCTGGATCTTGATGATGCGCCTGAACTTGTTTTTGAAGATGATGAAGATCAGGAAGAAGAGATTGTTATTGATCTCGAGCCGGAAGCGGTAGCAACGTCAGTAGATTTAAAAATAGATGAGCCCGTTAAATCAAAACCTTCAGGTGTCGCTGGTGAGCATGCTTTTGTTCTAGATAAAGACGCAGAAGAAAGTGTGCAGGAAGACTCTGCGAGCAGAGGAATCGCCAACGAGCAGGTCCGCGTTAGATCCGATCTGCTGAATGAACTAGTCAATCATGCTGGTGAAGTCAGCGTGTTTCATGCCCGAATGGGGCAGCAAATCAGTAACTTTACATTTAATCTTTCTGAAATGGATCAGACCATTGTGCGTCTGCGTGAACAGTTACGCCATTTAACCATGGAAACAGAAGCGCAGATTTTGTCGCGTTATGAGAAAGAGTCTGATCAGTATGATGAACATTTCGATCCTCTCGAAATGGATAGATTTTCAACTATGCAACAAATATCACGAAGTTTGCAGGAAACTGTAGGTGATATAGAAAGTATCAAGGATATTGTGAACGAAGATATTCGTGATGCTGAAATGTTGTTGTTGCAGGAATCACGAGTAAGTGCTGAATTACAGGAAGGTTTGATGCGAACCAGAATGGTTCATTTTGGTGGCCTGGCATCAAGACTTAGAAGAATTGTAAGACAAACAGCGCGTGAACTTGATAAAGATGTTGAGCTGGAAATTAATGGTGAATCCAGTGAAGTTGATCGCACCGTGCTGGATAGAATTGTGGCACCACTGGAACACATGCTGCGTAATGCGGTAGCTCATGGTATTGAAGATCCTAAGCATAGATTGGCGATAGGTAAGCCGGAAGTTGGCAATATACATATATATGTCGACAGGGAAGGTGGTGATGTCGTCATGAAAGTTGTTGATGACGGAAAAGGTATAGATGCTGATGCTATTCGTGCTAAGGCAATCGATCGTGGCTTTATAGAGCCAGATAGCAAAATAAGTGACCATGATGTTTTGCAGTTTATTATGGAGGCGGGTTTTAGTACTGCTGAAACCGTTACTCAGATTGCCGGTCGTGGCGTTGGTATGGATGTTGTTGATAGTGAAATCAAACAGCTTGGTGGCGTGCTTGAAATTGATACCATTAAAGGTAAGGGTACGACTTTTACAATTCGTTTGCCTCTGACGCTGGCTATCAATCATGCATTACTAGTGCATGCGGGTGATGATATTTATGCAGTACCATTGAATAGTATTAAAGGTGTGGTTCGAATGGCTGGACCGGAACTGCAGACTATTTATGATACAGAAGGTGGCCGGTATGAATTTGCTGGTGTGCCTTATGTTTTAAAACAGCTTAATTTTCTACTGAATGGTCAACAGACTGATTATTCAATGAGGACAGAATTGTTCCCTGTGTTATTAGTTCATGTAGGTGATCAGCGCATTGCTTTACATGTCGATGACTTATTAGGTCGACGAGAAGTTGTGGTTAAACCGGTAGGTCCTCAGATTAGCGCTGTTAGAGGTATATCGGGTGCGACAATTCTTGGTGATGGTCGTGTGGTTCTAATACTTGAAATGAATAATCTTGTTCTCGGTGAGGCGCTGTTCCATATTGGTGGTGAGGCGGGTGACGTTGCCATAGAAGAAGTTAAGGAAGAAGTATCACCTCTGGTAATGGTAGTGGATGATTCGATTACCATTCGTAAAGTTACAGCACGTATGCTTGAGCGTAATGGCATGAGAGTGGTTACAGCAAAAGACGGAATTGATGCAGTCGCTCAATTACAGGATCAGATACCAGATGTAATGTTGCTTGATATTGAAATGCCGAGAATGGATGGTTATGAAGTCGCGACACATGTTAGAAATGATGATCGATTAAAAGAATTGCCTATTATTATGATTACATCAAGAACGGGTGCGAAGCATCGTGACAAGGCAATGGATATAGGTGTTAACAGGTATCTTGGTAAGCCGTATCAGGAAGACGAGCTGATGGAAAATATTAATAGTTTACTTGGTTAGATATGTAATGACAGATGTCGAAGAACAGATAAAATGTGTTTTGCTTTCAGTTAATGAAAATCAGCTTATTCTGCCAAAAACAGCAGTGGCTGAAGTTGTTGCGATACGTAACATTATAAACGTAGCCAATAAACCTAACTGGATGCTGGGCTATCTTGACTGGCGCGGTAATTCAATTCCACTGGTATCTATCGAAGCAATGGGTGGTGTGCGAATGCCCAGTCTGGCCAGTGGTAATGTTAAAGCTGCGGTAGTGTATGTTATTGGTGAAAATGCAAGTTTCAATTTTATGGCGTTTCTGGTTCAGGGAACACCAAAAGTTATTAACTTAAAACCCAATAGTATAATTAGTGATGAAGAAGAGTCACGGCATCCGGTGATTGAAGAAAAAATACTGATCCATGGAGAAAAAGCCAGTATTCTGGATCTGATAAAACTGGAATCCATTATTAAATATATTATGACCTAAAGTCGCCCCACAATGTTTGAATTGCCGTAATACCGGCAAGTGCCGCCGTTTCAGTTCTTAGAATTCTCTGACCAATTTTAATTCCGGAAAAACCTGATTCTTTAGCATGCATGATTTCCCGTTCGGATAATCCGCCTTCCGGCCCAATTAACAACCAGAAATGAGTTGTCTCAGGTTTTATAGACGAGAATGATGTCTTAGATAGCGGATCAAAAATAAGTTTTGTTCCTGTCATTGTATTAGCAAGTTGCTCCTGGAGAGTGATCGGTGATCTAATGTCAGGAATGTCATTACGTCCGCATTGTTCGCAGGCACTGATAGCAACTGATTGCCAATGGTTAAGTTTTTTTTCCCAGCGATCTTCCTTTAGATTAACCACGGTATGTTCTGATATGATCGGAATAATTGTGTTTGTGCCCAGTTCTGTCGCTTTCTGAATGGCAAAATCCATCCGGTCTCCCTTGGATATACATTGTAGTAATGTAATGGAAATACAGGATTGGGTTGTTGTGTTTTTATGAGAAATAATTTTTGCGAATGATTTTTTATTATCCAGAACTAACTGCGCGGTATACTCACCGTCGGAGCCATTAAAAACAGTGAAGCAGTCATTGTTGCGCAAACGTAGTACACGAGTAAGATGGCTGGCAGCCTGCCGATCAAGCTCGATAGTCGTATCGATTATTAATGGCGTATCAATGTAAATTCGAATAGTTCGCATAAATTAATCGGCGGTTGCCAGTTGAATACCCTGCCATGCTGTGTTGGCAAGGTATTCAATTTGCTCAGGCGTGATTATATAAGGTGGCATGAAGTAAATAACATTGCCAAGTGGTCGAAGGATGGCGTTATTTTTTAAACCATGTTGATAAACGGTTAGGCCTCGCCTTTCCTGCCAGGGATAGGGCTGCTTTTTCTGTTTGTCTTTAATTAGTTCTATAGCGAGTATCATACCTGTCTGTCGTACATCTGCAACGTGAGGATGATCAATAAAATGTTCAGTTGCCTGTTTCATGGAATCAATAAGCTGGATATTATTTTCAAGTACATTGTCAGTTTTAAAAATGCTCAGCGTAGCCAGTGCGGCAGCGCAGGCCAGCGGGTTTCCGGTATAACTATGCGAGTGAAGAAAAGCGGTCAGGTTTTCATAATTATCATAGAAAGCCTGATAGATATTTTCAGTGGTAATAACCGCTGATAAAGGTAAATAGCCGCCGGTTAATCCTTTGGATAAACACATAAAATCAGGTGTAATATTTGCGTGATTACAACCAAACATTTTTCCGGTGCGGCCAAAGCCAACGGCTATTTCATCAGCAATTAAATGTACATTGTATTTTGTACATGCCTCACGGAGTTTATTCAGATAGATAGCATCATACATGCGCATATTGCCTGCGCATTGAACCATGGGTTCGATAATCACAGCACAGGCTTCATCAGCATGTTGTTGTAATATTTGTTCCATGCCTGCAAAACTGCGTAGCGCGTAGTCACGTTTTGATTCGCCTGGTTCTCTTAAGTAAGCATCAGGGCTGGGGGCTGTTATTACGTCGAGTAATAAGGCTTTATAAGTTTCCTTGTATAAGCTTACGTCGCCAACGGAAAGTGCACCCAGTGTTTCACCATGATAACTATTGGCCAGATTTATAAATTTTGTTTTACGGGTGTTGCCAGCATTATGCCAGTAATGAAAACTCATTTTTAATGCAACTTCGACTGCTGAAGAACCGTTGTCGGCATAAAAACAGTGATTAAGACCTTGTGGGGTAATGTCTATGAGTTTCTCGGACAGGTTAATGACGGGCTCGTGGGTAAAACCACCCATGATTGTGTGTTCGAGTGTATCCAGCTGATGTTTGATGGCATCATTAATGCGAGGATTGGCATGGCCAAATAAATTGACCCACCATGAACTGATGGCATCTATGTAACGATTGCCGTCATAGTCTTCGAGCCAGACGCCTTCACCTTTTTTTATCGGGATTAGAGGCAGCCATTCATGGTCTTTCATCTGGGTACAGGGATGCCAGACGGACGCCAGATCCCTTTTTGAAAAAGATAAATTATTCATGTTCTGAGTTTATGTGGATCAAATGAAAGTCGCAAGATAGCAACAGGCTATCTTGCGATATATGTTATTTAGAGAGGTTTTTCCAGATACGCAATGTGGCTTCTGTCTGGTTGAGAGTGTAGAAATGTAGCCCTGGCGCTCCTGCATCCAGCAATTGCTGGCACATATGAGTAACGACATCAGCGCCAAAGTCTTTTATGGAATCAACATCGTCACCAAAAGCCTGTAGCCGTTTGCGTAACCAGCGGGGTATTTCCGCGCCACAGGCATCGGAAAAACGCGATAAACTGGAAAAATTAGTGATCGGCATAATACCCGGCATAATCGGTTTGTCTATTGCCATTTTTTCACAGCTTTCTATAAATCTAAAATAAGCATCGGCATTATAGAAATACTGGGTAATAGCCGAATCGGCTCCGGCTTCAATTTTTCGTTTGAAGTTTTTCAGGTCATCTGTAGACGATTTAGACTGCGGATGAAATTCGGGATAAGCTGCGACCTCAATCTTAAAATGATCACCGGTGGATTTTCGAATATATTCTACCAGTTCATTGGCATAATTAAATTCGCCGGGTGAAACCATACCGGACGGTATATCACCACGTAGTGCCACTATGCGTTTAATGCCCTGGTTTTTATAGCTGGCCAGTATTTCATCAATCTGGCTTATGGTGGAGCCAATGCATGATAAATGAGGAGCCACATCAATGCCGGATACCTTGTTAATTTGCGTAACGGCATCAAAAGTACGATCACGTGTTGAGCCACCGGCACCAAATGTAACCGAAAAGTATTCAGGATTCATTTCCTGTTTCAGTTTCAGGCTGGTGGCATGAAGTTTTTCCATTCCCTGATCAGTTTTGGGAGGAAAAAATTCACAACTAAATGTTTTTGAATATTGTTGTTGTGATTTCATGGTTATGATTGTCTAGTGCTGGATAGTTAGCGGAGTACTGACCTGCAGTACTCCGGCTTACTAAAGTTTATTACCCTGATTAGTAACGATAATGACCAGGCTTGTATGGACCCTCAACTGGAACATTGATGTAATCAGCCTGTTCTTTAGACAGGGTTGTTAAATTAACACCAATTTTTTTCAGGTGAAGACGGGCAACTTTTTCATCAAGGAGTTTAGGCAGTATATAAACTTTATTTTCGTACTCATCACCCTTGGTGAAGAATTCAATTTGCGCCATAACCTGATTGGTGAAAGATGCGGACATAACAAAACTTGGATGACCTGTCGCACAACCCAGATTTACCAGACGACCTTTGGCAAGAATAATAATACGTTTGCCATCAGGGAAAATAACATGATCAACCTGTGGTTTGATTTCTTCCCACTGGTACTTTTCTAAAGAAGCGATATCGATTTCAGAATCGAAGTGACCAATGTTGCAGACGATGGCCTGATCTTTCATTGATGCCATGTGGTCATGATTGATAACATGGACATTGCCGGTAGTGGTAACAAAAATATCACCCATTTTAGCAGCGTCGTTCATATCTACGACACGGTAACCTTCCATTGCTGCCTGCAGTGCACAGATAGGATCAATTTCAGTCACCCATACCGTTGCACCCATGCCACGGAATGCATGTGCGCAGCCTTTGCCAACATCACCGTAACCGAGAACGACACAGATTTTACCGGCAATCATGACGTCGGTTGCGCGTTTGATGCCATCGAGTAAAGACTCGCGACAGCCGTACAGGTTATCAAATTTTGATTTGGTAACAGAATCGTTAACGTTCATGGCAGGGAACAGCAATTCGCCTGCTTCCACCATTTGATATAAACGATGAACACCGGTGGTTGTTTCTTCGGTAACACCTTTTACGTTGTTAGCGATATCCGTCCATTTTTTAGAACCGGGAGAAATGGTGCGTTTAAGTACATCAATAATGGCTTTCCATTCTTCATTGTCACTGGCTTTGGCATCAGGCACTTTGCCGGATTTTTCGTATTCAACGCCTTTATGAACTAATAACGTGGCATCACCACCATCATCAAGAATCATGTTGGGTGTGCCACCATCAGGCCAGGTTAATGCCTGCTCTGTACACCACCAGTATTCTTCAATGGTTTCGCCTTTCCATGCGAACACGGGTATACCTGCCGCTGCAATGGCGGCTGCTGCCTGATCCTGAGTCGAAAAAATATTACATGAACACCAGCGAACTTCGGCACCCAGAGCTGTCAAGGTTTCAATCAGTACAGCGGTCTGGATAGTCATATGAATACTACCCGTAATGCGAGCGCCCTTGAGTGGCTGAGAGCTGCCGTATTCTTCACGCAGCGCCATCAGGCCCGGCATTTCAGTTTCAGCAATAATGATTTCTTTACGTCCCCAGCTGGCCAGGGACATGTCGGCTACTTTGTAATCAGAAAAGTCGCTCATGTTAATCTCCAGAAAAATTAGTCATGAGCGCCGTTTGAAACATCTTGTCCCCTGTGCTGAGCCTGACAGATAATATATCTGCTGCAGCGCTCCTCAGTGCAGGGGTTATCAGAAAAAGCCGGATTACAAACCTGCTGCGTCTTTTAACGCGGCGGCCTTGTCCGTTTTTTCCCATGTAAAGTTAGGTTCTTCGCGGCCAAAGTGACCGTATGCTGCTGTATGACGATAAATAGGACGTAATAAATCCAGCATCTGAATCAGGCCTTTGGGTTTCAGATTAAAATGTTCGCGTACCAGTTCAACTATACGGGCATCGTCAATTTTGCCGGTACCAAAGGTTTCCACTGAAATGGATGTCGGCTCAGCGACGCCAATGGCATAGGAAACCTGAATTTCACACTTATCCGCAAGACCTGCGGCAACGATATTCTTGGCAACATAACGACCTGCATAAGCGGCAGAACGGTCAACTTTTGATGGGTCTTTACCAGAGAAAGCACCACCGCCGTGACGGGCCATACCACCGTAGGTATCGACAATGATTTTACGACCGGTCAGGCCGCAATCACCTACCGGGCCACCAATGACAAAATTACCGGTTGGATTGATGAAGAATTTGGTGTCCTTGCTGATCCATTCTGCGGGCAGGACGGGTTTGATAATTTCATCCATTACCGCTTCACGCAGTGCCGCCAGTGTAATGTCAGGATTGTGCTGGGTGGATAAAACAACCGCATCAATGGCGGTGGGTTTGCCATCTTCATAACGGAAAGTCACCTGACTTTTTGCATCCGGGCGTAACCATGACAGTGTGCCGTTTTTGCGCACTTCTGCCTGACGTTTTACCAGCTTGTGGGCGTAGGTAATGGGGGCTGGCATCAACACATCGGTTTCATTGCTGGCGTAGCCAAACATCAGGCCCTGATCGCCGGCACCCTGTTCATGATCGCTGCTTTCGTCAACACCCATGGCAATATCAGCAGACTGTTTGTCGATAGAGGTAATAACGGCGCAGGATTCCCAGTCGAAACCCATTTCCGAGCTGTTATAGCCAATTTCCTTAACGGTTTGACGCACAACTGCCTGCATATCAACCCAGGCGGAGGTGGTGATTTCACCGGATAGTATAACCATTCCCGTGTTGACCAGGGTTTCACAGGCAACGCGAGCCTTGTTGTCCTGCTGGAATATGGCATCCAGAATGGCATCAGAAATCTGATCAGCAACTTTGTCTGGATGGCCTTCAGAAACCGATTCAGATGTAAATAAGTGACTTTTTGACATTGTTAATAATCCTCGGTGCAATCATTAATGATTAGCAAATACTTGTAGTCGTATCAATGCAGCATTTGATGAGGTTGATCTTGTCATATGTGACGATGCAATCTCTGAGAGATTTAAGATCCAGGCCCATTCTTTAGCTTTGCTAGAGACTAATAAATGAGCGCCGTTTAAATATAGATGCACCGAGCCTGACAGAGAAATCTGCTGCAGCGCCCCTCAGTGCGGAGAGGAATTATAGATGAAATGTTTCGAAATGGCTATGTTTGCCGGATTATCAGCGGGTAGAGACGGTATTAGAGGAGTGTATTATCCGTAGAAAAAACAGGGGTTTGGGCCAGTCTGGCTGGAACGGGTCGAATGAGATCACTGGGTGACAGTTAATGATGGCGGATACATACGTTCATGAGGTTGTAAGATATAAGTATCTAACAAACCGTAGAGACCGCTCTGGCAGCATGCCCTCAACCGTCACGTCACAAATATTATGTCGGCTTTGGCATGAAATAACCAGGCTCATAGTCTGACGATTATTAATTCTGGATGACCTGAGTCAACCCTTGTTTAAATATATAAGCATAATATTTAAATATGAAGTATCTGGAGATGTATGTGAAAATATTTCTTCATTTCCTGGTGTTGAATCTTTTGTCGTTTGCACTAACCGCATGTTTTCATGACGATGATAAAGGCGGTGGCTGGATAACCATCACATCACCGACATCAGCACATACGTACAGCGTCGAAAACACTGGCGGCATTGATATTGCCGGTGAGGTGTTTGTCTCATCAGGTGGACGGATGAGAGAGGAGACATGGTGCGACTGTGTGGGGTGGGCATGTTTATTTTACCCGCCCGAGTATTTCCAGTGTTTTACTGAAAGTTATTATGATTCCGCCATCACTATCACGGTAACCAATGATACAACCGGTCAAGTTGTGAATGGACGTGTATACCATCACGGTGAATCAAATACCTGGTCAACATCAGGTTCTGTTTCGCTGGTCCTTGGTGAGAATGTGATTCGAGTGCATGCTGTTGATGAGCGGGGCAACAACGGCAGGGATCAAATTACTGTCTTTTGTCTAGACACCCTGGCTCCGTCAGTTTCATTCAAGTTCCCCGAAGCTAACACTGTGGTGGACATTCCTGATTTTATTGTTGTTTATTTTTCAGAAACCATCGATACGAATGCATCAACAATATCCAGTTTTACATTGAATGATGGTGGAACGAATGTGCCCGGTACAATATCTTTTACAGAAAACAATTTAATTACATTCATGCCTTCAGCAGGTTTTTCCTATAACACAATGTATGAAGTCACTTTAAGCGCCAGTATTCAGGATCTTTCAGGTAATACGTCTTTAATCAACACCAGTTGGTCGTTCACCACCACTCTTGCACCTGCCCCGGCAAACTTACAGGCAAGTACGGATAACGGGCAGATCACACTAAGCTGGGACGCAAAAATAGATGCAGATTCTTACAATATTTACTACGACACCAGTCCAGTCAATATTTCCAGTGGA
>JAOUMX010000231.1 GCA_029881275.1 Gammaproteobacteria bacterium
GCACAGCAAGCAAACGCCCCACATGCCGTGAACTGGTCTTACCGCCATCCGCATGATTGATAGCGATAGTCACAGCCTGTTGATGCGTCGAGGCATTTTCTGCCGAGGCAAGTGCCGCAACTGAAAATAAAAATAGAATCGTAATAAATAACTTCGGAAATAAAAACATCAAATCAGAACCCTAATATGCCTAATTGTTTATCAACAGTGTTCCCATTAGAAAATTCATGTTCAGGTCTCACTTTTATGCTGAATTCTACACCTGATTTTATTTTACAATTGACAGCACAAAATAAAAAGTCGTTCCCTGGCCTGGTGTACTATCAAAGCCAATGCAGCCACCATGCTTTTCTACTATTAATTTCGTTATTGCCATTCCCAACCCGGTACCGCCTGCTCGACGTGTATCTGATGAATCAGCCTGTGTAAACCGATCAAATACCTTATCCTGAAACGCTAACGGAATGCCTGGCCCTGTATCTGATATCGAAACGCGAATCTCATCCCCATTAAGATGAGTGGATATTATAACCTTAGCCTGCTTGGGCGAATACTTCACAGCGTTAGAAAGTAAATTAAATAAAACCTGCATCAGTTTAACTTCATCAACATTGATATATACATTATGTTCATCGATGGGCTGCCATTGATACGAAACATTATATTTTTCGGCATATCCCTGATTAGCGCGAATAGCTTTATCGATCAGATCATTGATGCGTATCGTTGTTAACTGTAGCCGATCGCCTGCAGACTGAAATTTGTTGATATCCAGTAAATCATTAATTAGCATCTCAAGGTGACCAATATTCTTATAAGAAACTTCTATCATACTTTTCTTTTTTTCCATATCATTATCCAGCGCACCACCAAGTAACAAGCCCACCACACCTTTTATGGAAGTAAGCGGTGTACGCAACTCATGGCTCACTGTAGAAATAAATTCATCTTTCATCTGATTAATTTTTGTACGTTCGGTCAAGTCATGAATAATCGCGGTATAAAGCGTTCTATCAATAACTTTTAAAACGCTTATTGCGAGCTCAATAGATATCCGCTCTTGATCTTTACGAATTGCATACGAATCACGCCGATTACCTGAACTAAGAGAAACATTTTCCCTGTCCTTTTCTATATCTGACTGGCTAAAGAATTCCGGAATAATGTTACAAACCGATGCGCCTATTATGTCAGCCCTGCGGTAACCAAAGAGCCGTTCACCTGCAGGGTTGATTGATTCAATGATACCATTTGCATCGGTGGTAATAATGGCTTCAATTGCAGTTGATAAAATGCCACTCAACTCAGCTGTCCGACGGTCAACCAGTCTGGTTATTAAAAATGAACGCCCTGTCATAGCCAGCAAAAATGCACTGAGCAATGTGATAAACATAAGGCCTACGGCCAGAATAAACCATGCCTGCCATCCATAATGATTAGCCAGATACCACTCTGAAGGCATAATCGATATCAACCAATGTCGTCCCGCAATTTCGAGAGACGCATTCAACTGAACTATTGCACTGGAAAATAAATTACGACTTTCCGGACCATAGAGATGCTGATAATCGGCTACAGTTTGATCATAAATACCGACGACGATCTTGATATCATCCGTTTGTTCCAAAACTTCCTTAATAATGTCGCCTACACGAAAAACCCCGACGATGAATCCCGTTATATTTTCACGCCGTTCCTGTTGTGTATTATGTGCACCATCATACACGGGTTGAAATAACAAGAAGCCAGCCTGATTGCCGTTATCCTGCACAAGGGTTATTCGTTCAGTGGCAACATATTGACCGCTGTCTCTTGCCTGATTAAGTGCTTTTAAGCGCTCCGCATTAGACGCCACATCAAAACCAAACGCGGCTTCATTTCCTTGCATCGGTTCAATATAGTGAACAACCACATATTGATCTCTGTTCGCAGCCTGAATAATGTTACCTTTAGCGTCACGCTCCTTAATCTGAAAATTATCAAAACCCTCTCCACGAATCATTTTCTCAAA
>JAOUMX010000017.1 GCA_029881275.1 Gammaproteobacteria bacterium
CCAGTAATTCACTGTATAAATAGAGTAAAACGAAATAAAAAAATTAATGTCTGTATATAAAAATTAATTCGAAACCGAAAAACATTCCGTCTTTATTTTCTGCTAATACGGCATTTTAATTAACCATTTTTTTATTTTTTAAATAACCTTAGCGCAAAACATTCGCCTTTTTATTGACCGCTTTTTAAGGACACATGTCTCGAGGCATTGAATACCTGCCAGTATTAACACTTCAATTGACGCAATCATAGCCATTCAACACATCAATGCTGACAAAAAAACAGAAATAACCTTTAAAAACAATCAATTATCTTACTCATCATCCAGCTTTAACACACTTTTTTAACGCCTGAAGCCAGCACATTAAATGACTGACCAGTCACTTCATACTCCCTGTACAAGCTTAACCTGTCCGCAGAAATATAAGATAACTATATTTAAGGCTGTAGATAATGTTATTTGGGAATTATGTCAAAATCATAAGATTCCAGTCGCCCACTCTATAGCCAGGCAAAATTCAGGCACAGACTGCTTAATCAACTTCCCACAGGGTTTTCAGTATAAATACTCGCCAGGCGCTTTTTTGCAGGCAAAAAAAAGACCCTTTCGGGTCTTTTTATATTGGCTGGGGAACTAGGATTTGAACCTAGGTTGGCGGAGTCAGAGTCCGCAGTCCTGCCGCTAGACGATTCCCCAATATCGGGAACCGATAGATTAACGTTTCGAGAACTGGGTTGCTCTACGTGCTTTACGCAGACCCACTTTCTTACGCTCTACCTCACGTGCATCACGTGTTACGAAGCCAGCTTTACGCAATGGGCTACGCAGGCTCTCATCATATGCAATCAGGGCACGGGTAATACCATGACGGATAGCACCCGACTGACCGGTACCACCACCGCCTTTAACTGTAATATGAAAATCAAATTTGCCATTCATATCAACTACATCCAGAGGCTGCTTAACAACCATATGGGCTGTTTTACGACCAAAGAACTGCTCCAGCGGGCGACCATTGACGTTGATTTGACCGTTACCTGAGCGCATGAAAACACGTGCACTTGAAGTTTTACGACGTCCGGTTGCGTAATATTGGGTTTCTGCCATGGATTATTACCTGTTAAATTCAAGCACCTGGGGCTGTTGAGCCGAGTGCTTATGATCTGGACCGGCATATACCTTAAGTTTACGGTACATTTCTCGACCCAATGGGTTCTTGGGAAGCATGCCTTTTACTGCACGCTCAATGACCTCTTCTGGTTTTTTAGCAATCAGTTTCTCGAAAGAAATTGTCTTCATGCCACCAATAAAACCAGTATGGTTGTAATACATTTTATCTTTAGCTTTGTTACCTGTCACACGTACTTTCTCAGCATTGACTACAACAATATAGTCACCTGTATCCACGTGCGGAGTGTATTCTGCTTTATGTTTGCCACGTAAACGACGGGCAATTTCAGTTGCCAGACGACCTAAGGTCTTACCGTCTGCATCTACTATGTACCAGTCACGCTTGACCGTCTCTGGCTTGGCACTGAATGTCTTCATGTTGCTATGTCCTAATGGATGATCGCTGTTAATCGCTATAAACGAAAGGCGGAGAATATTACAGAATTAGTCCCTTTGACACAAGCACTAAACGTCTTTTTTCAGGCAAAAAGAAGGCGCGGTAGGGGATACCGCGCCTAAATAAATACCACCAAAGGAGGATGGAGGAGTTTTACATGAAAAAAATGAATTCAACCGCTTAACTCTATAAGCAAATACTAATACAGCATTTGCTAATATTCAAGTTTTAATTTGAAAAAAATGCTATTTAAGCCGTAATCGATCCACAATCTCACCGTTCATCAGGTGTTTTTCAATAATTTCATCTATATCCTGCTCATCCACATAGGTATACCAGGTATCTTCCGGGTAAATCACAATCACCGGCCCCTCGGCACAACGATTCAGGCAACCTGCCGTATTAATTCTTACATTACCCTCAATAGACGACCCGAGGTCTTTTACCTTTTGCTTGGCATAAGCCCTTAATTTACTGGCTGACGCGCTTTCACAACAAGACTCACCCGGTTCACGCCTGTTAGTACAGAAAAACACATGATATTTATAAAATGACATTGCTTAGTTCCCATCGTTTTCATTAAGATGCCTGATTCTCAGACAAAGCCCATTACACACACTGATTTTGAAAACTTCCAGCTCCAGACCATCACCGAGTGACTTTGCCGATACCGACCTATGCGTTCTATGCGGGATGTGCACTCCACATTGCCCGACCTACAGCCTCTATAAAATTGAAGCCGAATCACCGAGAGGACGCATCATGATGATTCAGGCACTGGCAAATAATCAGCTAGTAGCTGATGATAAAACAGTTATGCATCTGAATCACTGCCTGGGCTGTCGTGCCTGCGAAAGCATCTGCCCCTCAAAAGTTCCCTTTATGGCCCTCATGGATAAAGCGCGACAATTGACAGCACCCCAGCATAAACAACCGGCGGTAATAGATCGACTGCTAAATACCATTAAAGAAAATGGAAACCTGCGTCAGTCTCATGGCCTGCTGAATATTATCGGGCATACAGGCATACACAGATTATCAAAACTGATACCCAACAAAGCCGGATCAACACTGTCTAAATCTGTTGATTTACTGGCCCATAATAAGATGCGTAAATTTGAAGACTATTATCCCGCTATCAACGAAGCTATCGGCTCAGTCCTGCTATTTACCGGCTGCATGGGTTCAATGTTCAATAGTGATACGCTTCAGAGCTGTATTCAGCTGCTGACTCATTTTGGCTTTAATGTTTTTATACCAAAAGATCAGTATTGCTGTGGGGCATTACACCAGCATAACGGCCAAATAGACACTGCCACTGAACTCGCCCGTAAAAATGCTGATGTTTTTCAGCAATATGATGTTGTTGCCCTGATCTACATTGATAGTGGCTGCGGCGCTCAACTGGTACAGCAACAGACAGCTCTACCGGCATTTCATATTAATCAGTTTGTTCTGCAGAAAATTCAACCCGGCCCTGACCGGTTCAATTCTCGCAAACAGACGATTTTATTACATGAAAGCTGCAGTTTGAGAAATTCACTCAAACTTGGCGGCATTAACCAGACCCTGGTTGAGCTCATTCCTGGTCTAAACATCCAAAAAATGCCCAACTCCGATACCTGCTGTGGTGCAGGAGGCAGTAATTTTCTGGAATACCCTGAGCTGGCTGATCAATTACTGGATCAAAAATTAAACACGATTAACCCTGTACACACATCGTTATTAATCAGCGACAATATTGGTTGCAGCCTGCATTTAAAATCCGCTCTCAGGCTCAGAAAGATAAAACTGGAAGTCATTCACCCCGTCACACTGCTGGCAGATCAGCTAAAGTGATATACTGCACCAAGTTAAACACGGAACAGACTCATGCGTCACTACTCCTCTTTTGATCAATTTATTTCTCAGGCAGACCATGCGCTTCGCACGGTAATGGGAAGGCCCAGTATTACCGAAAGACCGGACCCGGCGAATAGTGTTGCCAAAACAAAACTGACCGATGAAGAACGTAAACTGTCCGCAGGGCTAATGCGCGTTAACCATTCAGGAGAAGTCTCTGCTCAGGCGCTGTATCAGGGACAGGCCCTTACTGCCCGGCTGGAAGAAGTGCGCTCCAGCATGGAACGTGCTGCACTGGAAGAAAATGATCATCTTGCCTGGACAGAAAAACGACTCGATGAGCTGGGTAGTCACAAAAGCATATTGAACCCACTATGGTATGCCGGTTCATTTGCTATAGGTGCATTTGCCGGTGCCATAGGTGACAAATGGAGTCTGGGTTTTGTTGCCGAAACCGAACATCAAGTTATCAGACACCTTGATAATCATCTTTCCAGACTGCCCGCCAGTGACAGCCGAAGTAAAGCTATATTACTACAAATGAAAGAAGATGAAGCTCATCACGCCACCATCGCTCTTGAGGGGGGAGGTGCCGAATTACCCTGGCCCGTTAAGAAAATCATGCAGGCCATGTCAAAAGTTATGACCACAACAGCCTATTACATATAAAAAAAGCACCCTAGAGGTGCTTTTTCTTTTCATTATCAATTATAAGCTTCTTTAAACAGCCTGAAAGAACACGTCTGTAGTCTTCTCAGGCTCCTCTATTGCTTTTACAGGCCCCACTGAACGCTTGCTTAACCAGGCATCAATCTTGGTAATTAACTCATTTTTATTCACTGGCTTGGCTATATAATCTTTTGCTCCCAGCTTTAAACCCCAGGCTTTATCAGACTGCTGATTTGAACCACTGACAATAATAATAGGGATATGACAGGTATCTGGCTGACGTGTTAAATGCCGTGTAGCCTGAAATCCATTTAACTCTGGCATCACTATATCCATCAGAATCAAATCAGGCTTAATATGCCGGGCCATTAAAATACCCTGCTTGCCGTTCTCTGCTGTATGCGTATTAATACCAACACTTCTTAGCATTTTTTCCATTGCAAATAACTGTGTTTTGGAATCATCAACTATGAGAACACTTCGTGATTTCAAGCGATCAGCTATACTCGATAAATTATCACTATCACTTTTTTTCGAACTAAACCAATGCTTTATCATAACTTGATCTCATGATGTCAGTTACCAACAGGCAATGCTAATAACAGATACGAATTCGTTTTTACTACAGTTTTTGGCGATTATTTAGCCGGAAACTGTATGGTAATGATGGGCCTGTTATATTCATCTTTATGCGCAACAAGCTGCAGATCAACAGGCTCGGGCCGACGTTGCTCATCCAGAGTACTAGTATTGGGCACGCGGTATATACGGAAGTTATATTGCAAATCGTCAACTCGTCCCTGAAGAACACTGGCCGCCATAAACAATACATGCCGCAACCGCTGCAATACAGCAAGTTCGTCAAATGATTCTTTATTAGCTGCTTTTAGATCTACACAGTCATCCCAGACATCATATGACATGTAAACTGGACGTTTGAAATTAAATAATCTTGCAGAGCTGGTTACATCCCTTAGATCAGGTCTGTAGTTTGTGTCTAGTTGATAATGATCTTCAGGGAACATATCAATTATTTCTGCTCGATTATCATTCATCAGGTTGCTTAATTGTGATCACTGGCTGATTAAATTGATCTTCGTGCGCAACAATTTTCAGTGTTGTTGGCTCAGGATGACGAGCCTTACTGTCATTAGGAACACGATGAATCTTGAAATCACACTCCAGATTCTTAACTCTTCCATGCAGTGCACTTGATGCCATAAACAGCACATGCCTTAATCTCTGCAAAACAGCTAATTCATCTATCGTTTTGCCATTATGGTCCATTAATTCTACACAATCATGCCAAACAGCACTTGTCATATAAACAGGACGGTTAAAACTAAACAAACGCGCAGTACTGGACACATCGCGAAGCTCACGCTGTACCTGATTGTGTTGCTGCTGTGTATTGTTTTGCATAACCAACATCGTTTATAACTCCGATATTAAGATTCTATTTATCATTTGGACAATTCACTGTTACATAGATCACAAAAAAGTTTTCTTATCAGTTAATTAACTTCTAGCATTAATTATCTGTTTTTCAAACCTTCCCATGAAAATAACCATTAAAGGTCAAATTCAAACATAATTTTTGTGCTTATGGGGTATTTATAGCAAGAAAGTCAAATAATCAACAACATTTATTATCATTTCACTGCAACTTTTATGCATTTTTCTGACGAATGGTAGCCTGTAACTGCATCTTATTAATCCATATTACTCGAGCTAAGCTCTATTTCTTCCTGAATACCGAAACCTGATTCAATGACCTTCATTAGCCTGGTTACAAATGGCTGAATAGACTTACTATTCAGGCGTGTACGATCAACATTCTCTATCCACCCAAAAATTGAGGTTTTTAGCTGTTCTTCAGTTCGAACATGGGTTTCGATGTCATATGCCAGTTTCTTATATTCGGCTAAGGAGGGTGACAGACCAAGCTCAATCATAAGATCATTTAATGGATCCAGCCATTCTCGACTGGTTTCATCCAGATCAAGATCCTGTGGCTGTACTTTACCCGCACTCAAGGCCTGCGCACTTATCCAGATTCGAAAACTGTTCTGCTGTAAGGAATGGTACAAAACTTCATTCGAAATTAAGAAAATCATCATATTATTAGCGTTGGCATGAAATTTCACATCGCCATAAGACCAGATTTTGCTTTTGGTAAACTCAAATAACCTGATATGTTGCTGAAATTCAGCTTTATGTAACTGATCCAGTATAACAATTGTTTTTTCTGCTTCACTTAAAGCACAGGCCTCAGTCATCACCCGATCAAATGGCTGCGTTGGCGGTTCCTCAGGCATTTCCTCACCATCACGAAGATGAATAATCTGAGGCACCGGCTTTTCAATACCAAATTCAAAATAGAGAACATGCTCATGACCCAGTGCCTGACCCAGCGCATGGGCAAACGCTGTTTTACGACGCCCGGGATCACCATCAACATTCAAACAACGAATAGTATTCCCAGGACTATTGAGCAGACAATCAACAGCATAATCATAGGATTCTCTGGATTCGAAACCATACTCTGCAAGTTGTTGCTTTAAAGAAGTCATATTAGATTACATCTGGCTAGTTCGAGTATTCTGACGACGAATATTTCTCAACAGGGTAAACACCCAGGGCCAGATCATTGCGCCAATCAAACTGGGTAAAAAATATGACCAGGTTTCAGCCTCCTGACCCACTATACCACTCACCCATAGAACAATTATCTGCTTAAATATCAACAAAATAAAAACGACTATAGATTGCTGAAACAATGAAAAAACACGGATGCGCTTATACTGCAACAGCACCAGAAATGAGACCAGAACCAGGCCAATAGCATGCTGCCCCAGTATACTGCCCAGAGTAACATCGAGTAATAATCCAGATACCCAGGCAAAGGTTACTCCAACCTGTTGTGGCAATGCCATCACCCAGTAGATCAACACCATGGCTACCCAGTCAGGCCGAAAAGCCTGCGCCCAGTCAGGCAGAGGCAACATAGCCAGCATCAACGCAATGACAATACTAAAAGAAACTATACGATAACAATTATTCACCCACGATAGCCTCTACTGTTTTTTCACCTGTTTCTGCTTTTTCATTTTGTTCATTTTGTGGCGGATTATGCCAGACCAGCAAAACTTCACGACTACGATCAATATGGGCAACCGGCTGTGCAATGACATTAGCAAAAGTCTCACCTGCCGGACGCTCTATTTCAATAATTCTGCCTACAGGGTAATTAGGCGGGAATCGCCCACCCAGCCCAGACGTAATAATCAGATCACCTATTTCAATATCGGCATTATGCGGTATATATCTCAGCTCAAGCCTGTCCGGCTGACCATTACCAAACACGGTACTGCGCAATCCATTGCGATTAACCTGTACTGGAATTGCATGACTTGGATCCGTAATTAACATTGCTGTAGATGAAAATCCACCCATGTGAACAACCTGCCCCATAACGCCCCAGGCATCAATCACCGGTTGTCCCAGATAGACCTCATGCTGCTCCCCTTTATTCAATACCACCTGCTGTTTATAGGGATCCATATCAATAGACAGCAACTCAGCTATGAGGACTCTTTCACCTACCTTCGGCTGGGCACTGAGCATTCTTCTTAAACGTTCATTTTCTTTTTCCAGGATACTGAGTTTTTGCAAACTCACTTGAGCTCTTAGCTGCTGATCTTTAAGACTTTGATTTTCATCGAATAATTCCTGATGAGATAAAAAGGAATCACTACTCCAGTGAACAAACGCCACCGGGAGATTAACAACATAACGCAGAGGATAAATAAGGTATGACTCGATCGCTTCCCGCATGGACTCAAGATGATTCCAGCGGTGATCTGCGATCATCAAAGCAACCGATAAACCCACCAGAATAATGACACGCAAGGTAACTGATGGGCCACGCATAAATAGTGGCTGCATCAATATATCCCTTGTAACAACTGTTTACTCATTTGTTCAGCTGCCTGAATAAAAGCAATTGAATAATGTTTATTCAACGGCCAGGAAGTCACCACCATGCTCATCAATGAGTTCCAGCACTCGACCACCGCCTCGTGCAACACAGGTCAGGGGTTCCTCAGCCATAATCACAGGTAGCCCGGTCTCTTCCATCAACAGGCGATCAAGGTCACGTAACAACGCTCCACCACCCGTTAATACAATACCCCTTTCCGCAACATCAGCACCCAGTTCAGGTGGAGTTTGTTCCAGTGCTGTTTTTACCGCACTGACAATACCCTGCAGTGGCTCCTGCAGTGCTTCCAGTATTTCATTACTGTTCAGAGTAAAGCTACGAGGGATACCCTCAGAAAGATTACGGCCCTTAACTTCAATTTCCAGCAATTCCTTACCGGGGTACGCAGAACCAATCTGGTGTTTAATGCGTTCAGCCGTCGCCTCACCAATTAAAATGCCGTAATTACGGCGAACGTAACTGAAAATACCCTCATCAAACTTGTCACCACCAATACGCACTGACGCTGAATAAACAATACCATTCAAAGAAATAACCGCGACCTCAGAAGTACCGCCACCAATATCCAGCACCATTGAACCACGAGGTTCATCAACCGGCATACCAGCACCTATGGCTGCCGCCATGGGTTCTTCAATCAAATACACTTTTCTGGCACCAGCACCTGCCGCCGATTCTCTAATAGCACGACGTTCAACCTGAGTTGCCCCACAGGGTACACATATCAGAACGCGGGGACTGGGTCTGAACATAGCTTTATCATGAACACGCTTAATAAAGTGTTGCAGCATTTTTTCAGTGACATGAAAATCAGCAATAACACCATCGCGCATAGGACGAATTGCGGTGATATTTTGTGGTGTACGGCCCAGCATACCTTTGGCATCAGCACCGTAAGCTTCTATGGTTTTTGGACCACCCGGACCTCTATCCTGACGGATCGCTACAACAGATGGCTCATTAAGAACTATTCCTTTGCCGCGAGCATAAATTAATGTGTTAGCTGTACCGAGATCAATCGATAAATCGTTGGAGAACATGCCCCTTAAGCGCTTTAACATGGTGTTTGGCCGACCTGTTATTTTATGGTTGTAATAATTTTATATATTAATAGTACACAGGGGCATAAAGTACAGCTCGCCCTGTGAATCAGCGCTACTCTAACAACGAGTTCCCACAAGGGCAAGCTCAGCAGTAGTTTAACTGTGAAGAATGTGCTAATTTTGCGCGGTTTTAAACATTATTTATCATTTCAGAACATAAAGCCGGAGATAATCATGTCATTGGGACCTGATGAGGTAAAAAAAATCGCACACCTAGCGCGATTAGGTATTAATGAATCCGACATTGATGACTATGCCAGTAACCTTTCAAATATTCTTGATCTGGTTGCGCAGATGAATTCAATTGATACCCGTAATGTACCTCCTATGGCTCATCCTCAGGATGTTGGCCAGCGATTACGTGCCGATGAAGTTCTTGAAGAAAACCAGCGCGATCGTTTCCAGAAAATTGCACCACAAACTGAAAATGGTCTGTACCTGGTACCCAAAGTAATCGAATAATTGACTGCAGGAAGACACATGTATCACACAAAAACACTGGCCGAACTATCCAGTATGCTTGCAGCAGGAAAGGTTTCATCGGTTGAATTAACCCAGTCATTCATTGATCGCATCAAACAACATGATTCTGATCTGAATAGTTTTATTACCGTGACTGAAGAACAAGCACTGGCACAGGCAAAACTTGCCGATGAAAAAATCCAGTCGGGCACGGCCGGCCCGTTAACCGGAATTCCATTTGCTCACAAAGATATTTTCTGCACACAGGATGTTAAAACCAGTTGCGGATCAAAAATGCTGGATAACTTTATCGCCCCCTACAATGCAACTGTGGTTGAGAAAATGGCCGATGCCGGCATGGTCATGCTCGGCAAAACGAATATGGATGAATTTGCCATGGGCTCATCCAATGAAACCAGTTATTACGGCCCGGTCAGGAACCCCTGGAATACTAACGCTGTTCCGGGCGGATCATCCGGTGGTTCAGCCGCTTCGGTAGCTGCAAGGCTGACACCCGCTGCAACCGGCACAGATACCGGCGGTTCGATTCGTCAACCTGCCTCTCTCTGTGGCATCACCGGTTTAAAACCCACTTATGGACGGGTTTCACGTTATGGCATGATTGCTTTTGCTTCCAGCCTTGATCAGGGAGGCCCAATGGCACAAACGGCTGAAGACTGTGCACTACTGTTAAACGCTATGGCAGGATTTGATCGCCGTGATTCCACTTCTTTAGAACTGGATGTGCCCGACTACACAGCCGACCTTTCCAAAGCAATCAAGGGACTGAAAATTGGTCTGCCAAAAGAATATTTTGGTGAAGGCCTGGATGCAGGCGTTGCTGAAGTTGTTAATCAGGCCATACAACAATACAAAGCCATGGGTGCAGAAATTATTGATATTTCTTTACCCAATACACATCTGGCTGTACCGGTTTATTATGTTGTTGCACCTGCGGAGTGCTCATCAAACCTGTCACGTTTTGATGGTGTGCGTTTTGGTTATCGTTGTGAAGCACCCAGAGATCTGGAAGACCTTTACAAACGTTCCCGCGGCGAAGGTTTTGGCACCGAAGTTAAACGCCGCATTATGGTCGGCACCTATGCATTATCCGCAGGTTACTACGATGCTTATTATTTAAAAGCGCAGCAATTACGGCGTATGATTTCTGAAGACTTCAGCAAAGCATTTGAGCAGGTTGATGTCATTATGGGGCCGTCATCACCCGGCACAGCATTTAATATTGGCGAAAAAACCAATGATCCGGTATCCATGTATTTATCCGACATTTATACCATTGCGGTTAATCTGGCAGGATTACCCGGCATCAGTGTTCCTGCGGGTTTTAGCAACAACATGCCTGTTGGATTACAAATCATTGCGAATTCGTTTGACGAAAGCCGTCTGTTAAATATTGCGCACCAATATCAACTGGCTACTGACTGGCATAAGCAAATCCCCAAAGCATTTGCATAAAACAAATTATTTAAGAGGCATTCTGTATGGAGTGGGAAAGCGTAATTGGTTTAGAAATACACGCTCAACTGGCCACAAAAAGTAAAATTTTTTCTTCGGCATCAACCGCCTATGGCGCAGAACCGAATACTCAGGCATGCGCCGTTGATCTTGGCCTGCCCGGAGTATTACCTGTGGTTAATCAGGAAGCCATTCGTATGGCTGCAAAATTTGGTCTGGCAACCGGTTCCAATGTTTCAAAACATTCCGTTTTTGCGCGTAAAAATTATTTTTATCCTGACCTGCCCAAAGGGTATCAGATCTCGCAATTCGAGTTACCCATTGTTGAGAAGGGTAAAATGGAAATTGAACTTGAAGATGGCAGCAAGCGAATCATCGGCATTACACGCGCCCATCTTGAAGAAGATGCAGGAAAATCATTACATGAAGATTTTCACGGCATGACCGGCATCGATTTAAATCGTGCAGGAACACCTTTGTTAGAGATTGTTTCCGAACCTGATATTCGTTCTGCAAAAGAAGCCGTTGCCTATATGAAAAAAATACATTCGTTAGTGCAATACCTGGAAATTTGTGATGGCAATATGGCCGAAGGCTCATTCCGTTGTGACGCAAACGTTTCCGTGCGTCTAAAAGGCCAGGAAGAATTCGGCACACGAGCAGAAATAAAAAATATTAATTCATTTCGTTTTGTCGAGCGCGCCATCAATTATGAAATTGAACGCCAAATTGACGTCATTGAAAGTGGCGGCGAAGTCATACAGGAAACTCGCCTCTATGATGCAGATAAAGATGAAACACGCTCCATGCGCAGCAAGGAAGAAGCCAACGATTATCGTTATTTTCCTGACCCTGATCTACTCCCGGTTATTCTGGATGATGCCTATATCGAAAGCGTGCGTAACACCCTGCCCGAACTACCTAAAGAAAAACACCAGCGTTTTGTTAGCGAATATCATCTTACAGATTATGATGCCGGCATATTAACATCCAGTCGTGAACTGGCGGATTATTTTGAAACGGTAGCCAAACAACTGGCGGGGGATGCAAAACTGGTCGCTAACTGGGTTATTGGTGATTTATCGGCCCGGGTCAACAAAGAAGACATCAGCATCAGGCAATCACCCGTAACGGCCAAAATGCTGGCGGGCATGCTCAAACGCATTGAAGATAACACGATATCCGGCAAAATTGCCAAAGATGTCTTCAATGCCATGTGGTCAGGAGAAGGTGATGCTGACACGGTTATTGAAAACAAAGGACTGAAACAGATTACCGATAGCTCGGCAATTGAGTCCATGATCGATGATATTATCGCCAGCAATCCACAACAGGTCGAACAATATCGTTCAGGCAAGGACAAATTATTTGGTTTCTTTGTTGGTCAGGCAATGAAAATCTCCAAGGGCAAAGCCAACCCTGCACAGGTCAATGAAATACTTAAACAGAAACTGAATGGCTAATGTCAGAAAACGATCGACTACATCGCTTTTTAATTGAGCATACCCATGTTCGAGGAGAAATGGTACACCTTGATGCAACATGGAAAGCAGTACTCGAACGCTGCGAGTACCCAGAAACTGTTCGTAAAATTCTAGGCGAAGCACTGGCTGCCTGTGCTTTACTGGCAGCAACCATCAAATTTAGCGGCTCACTCATTCTGCAGATTCGCGGTGATGGTCCGCTACACCTGCTGGTTGCCCAGGCCACCTCCAGCGGCACCATGAGAGCCATTGCTCGTTGGCACGATGACGTTCCTGATCATGATTTAAATGCAATCTTTGGTAACGGACAAATGGTTATTACCATTGAACCCGATGATGGCGATCCTTACCAGGGCATTATTGCGTTACAGGGAGATCAGTTAAATCAGGCTATTGAAAGCTATTTTCAGCAATCTGAACAATTAAATACACGCTTATGGTTAAGTGCCGACAACAATGCCTGTGCTGGCTTTCTATTACAGGAAATGCCGGGTGAAGACCCCGATGCAGACGCATGGCAACGCACCACACATCTGGCGTCAACAATTACTCCAGCAGAATTATTACAGCTTGATATCCAGAGCCTGCTACATCGACTATTTCATGAAGAAGATATTCGACTGTTTGAAGCCGAGCCAATCTGTTTCCGCTGCAACTGCTCAAGAGATCGCATCAGCTCAATACTACTATCACTTGGATTAAATGAAGTTCATAGCATCCTTGAGGAACAGCAGAATATTGAAGTTGATTGTGAATTCTGCAATACCCACTATTCTTTTGATGCTGTTGATGTGGAAGCCATTTTTGCCAGCTCACATCAACCTGAAATCCCACACACAAAACACTAACCCCGTATCAACAAGCCAGAAATATCGTTATTATTCGTCTATAATCATCGTTGATCGACCTGCAGAACCCTCACAAATAATCGAGTCTAATTTATGTCTATCCATATTGATAAAGATGAAGAAAAAAAGGAAGTAAGAATCAAAGTCAGTGGCAATTTCGATTTCTCAATACACCCACAATTCAGGAACTCCTACCAGGATCTGGACAAATCCTACAGTGTCATTGTTGATCTGAAAAATACCAATTATATGGATAGCGCCGCTCTCGGCATGTTGCTGCTACTGGATGATGAATTCAGCAACCATAGAATCAAAATCGTCAACTGCAATGACTTTATTAAACAGGTCTTTCAAATAGCCCACTTTGAGAAAAAATTTGATATCGAACAATAAATAATTACATGTCTGCAACAGACACATCATTTCTCAAACAAGCCGTTCAATTAGCAACCCGTTCAGTTGCTCAAGGCGGCGGTCCTTTTGGCGCCCTTATTGTCAAAAACAATAACATCATTGGCCGCGGAAATAACCAGGTCACTATAAACAATGACCCCACTGCACATGCTGAAATAAACGCGATACGCGATGCCTGTAAAAACATCAAAAGTTTTACACTGGAAACCTGTACGCTCTATACCAGCTGCGAACCCTGCCCAATGTGCATGTCAGCCATTTACTGGGCTCGCATTAACAGGGTTGTTTTTGCAGCAACAGAACAGGAAGCTGCAAATGCCGGATTTGATGATGCAATAATTGCTCGCGAATTGTGCATACCCTATGAGCAAAGAAGCATATTAATTGAACATCTGACATGTCATGAACATGACCAGTGTTTTATTGAATGGAGTAACAAACCGGATAAAACAGAATATTAATCATCCAGCCCTAATCGCTGCTTAACCCGATGTTTAGCCTGCATAAAGTCAATATGCGAAACATAAATCAAGTCTGCAATACGCCGCACCATATGCTCTTCATATCGATCCAGATGACCGTCTGCATAGGCAACCATCCACAAATATTCAATAACTTTTATTTTTTGAGACTGGCTAAACTGCCTGGAAATCAAACGCGTAAACTGGTGATAATCTGTTGCCGCATGAGCTTCCTCACGAGCCAGCTTAATTAGATTTTCTGTTTCTGTTTCTAAAAGATCAAATTTTTCCTGAAGCGCCAACATAACAGCCTGATATTCTTTTTCATGCACTTCATCATCCTGCTGCATCATTTCAATTAGCAAGGCAGCAGTTGCTAATTTTAATTGATGCTGCTCATCCTGAGCAACGTTTACATTCATAAAGTTCTTTTCGAAAAATGATTTAATATTCGTCAGCATAACCATTAATTATTCTGATTTATATCCTTGGCATAACCCCAAGCTCAACATCTTCATCCAGGTTTTTTCCATGAAAAACCTCTGCCATTTCACGACGTAATCGTTGTGTTATGGTTTCCAGTTCCTGCTCCGAATAATCGACCTTCAATGAACCGAACAGATAATTATCAAGTTCGAATTCCTTTAGAATCATCTTTGTATGAAACAGATTTTCCTGATACACATTAACATCAATCATCTGATACAGTTCTTTTGTATCTTCAGCAATAAAATTCTGAATCGAATTAATTTCATGATCAATATAATGTTTCTTGCCATTGATATCACGGGTAAAACCACGAACACGATAATCGGTAATAACAATGTCCGAATCAAAACTGTGGATCAGATAGTTCAGTGCTTTAAGAGGAGAAACACGACCACAGGTTGAAACATCAATATCAACTCGAAATGTACTGATACCATTAGCTGTATGGGCTTCAGGATAGGTATGTACAGTTAAATGACTCTTATCCAGATGAGCCACAACGGAATCGGGCAATGGCCCAGGCTCTTCTTCATTAGACAGCTTCTCAGATGCAACAGGCTCTTCAGAAATCAGTATGGTGACACTGGCACCCTGAGGATCATAATCCTGACGGGCTATATTCAGGATATTAGCGCCAATAATATCTGCAACATCGGTCAGAATCTGGGTTAAACGCTCAGCGTTGTAAACCTCATCGATATATTCAATATATTTGTTAATATCTTCCGTATTATTAGCATATACAATGTCGTAAATATTAAAGCTGAGGGTTTTTGTCAGATTATTAAACCCTTCCAGCTTAAGTTTTTTATGGGGCAATATTGCGTCCTCCATACATAACGGGCAAAAAATGCATTTTAACCTTTAATGTCCGATATGAATAACGTTTATTTACCTGCCAAAGACCTGCTGCCTGGCTTCCTGCCAGGTTGCGTCACCAAAGGCACGCTTAATAACCAGTGGCAGAGCACATGAACCCACTGACAGTAATCGATTATGAAAATCTTTTAAATTAAAATCACTCTGTTTAGACTCTATTTCACGCACAGCCCGTATCAGAGCCCAACCTGTTGCATACCCCATGGGCACAGTCGGTGATTGAATATACCAGCTGATATCCGCTCTACACTGATCCAGATCAAAACCAAGGCTGTCACACATACGTTGCGCAGCATCTTCCGCACTCAGACCACGGGTATGCAGTTCCACATCGAGCATGACCCTTAAGGCTCTCCACAATCGGTCACGTAACATAATAAATTTGTGCTCTGGCCGATCGAGATAACCCTGCTCCAGCATCAGATCCTCACAATACAATGCCCAGCCCTCATACAGCGTTGCTGATGGATTTAACAATCGCGGCAAGCTATTTGATGAATTCTGATTAGCTGTCACAAACTGTAAATGGTGCCCGGGAAATGCTTCGTGTACACAGGTTAAATCAATCGAGGTCCAGTTATGTTCCAGCATCTGATCGCCTGAAACGACCGGTGTCACATAATAATAACCCTGCTGACTTTCATCCCTGCTGGCAGGCTCTTCATAAGCTGCAAAAGGGATTTCATGGCGCAGAAATATGGGTGTCTCCATGACCTTTAACATCTGCTTCTCAGGAACGCTCACCAGTTCATGCTGTGTTATGAAGTCATAGGCCGATTTCATACTGGCACGATAAGCTGTTAATAAAGCATCCGCACCACTATCTGGATGATCTTGACGAATTCTGGCCAGCACCGCCTGAATATCATCATCACCTCTCATTTCTCGCGTCAGCTCAAGCAACTGTTTTTGAGTAGAATCAAATAATGACTGCCCGAAAGCATGAAGATCATCGGCACTAACATCAAGAAAATGATTATGCTTTACTAATCTCTCAAAGTAATGTTGGCCAGAAGCAAACTCACCTGTGGCCTTCGGCTTCAACTCCTGCTCAAGAAAGCGCAAAAAGTCATCCATTGCCCCCGCGGCTGCCTCACACAAAGGCTGTAGACGTGCAGGATTCTGGAATTTACTGACAACTTCAGGGTGACGAACCAGATCACGAAAATAGATAACGCCTGCTTTCGCCTGCTGACAGGCACTATTCAACCAGTCAGCCGGAATCAACGCTGGCTGCTGACTCAAATAAGCTCGCGCACCACGCAAATATTCAGGAATCTGTTGCAAACGGCGCTTAAATGCCTGATGTAAATTATCAACCGGCCGTGATATTAATTGATGAATGGCATCAACCGGCAGGAAATCCTGCGGCCGCCGGTAACGCCAGTCATGTTCCAGTAAATCATGTAATTCAATAATGGCCGCATTATAAAGCACTGAATAATCGATCTGACTTTCCGCATCCAGAGCATAAAAATCCAGCTCATCCAGACTGGAGATGAGTTTTTCGTTTAATGAAATCAGTGCCCCGATATCATCATCACTATAAGCACGTAAAAATTCTTCATAACCGGCAACACCGACATGAACTGCCTGCTCAGGATGATATCGGAACCAGGCGTGATAATACTGGTCGAGCAGTGCGTGAAACGCCTGCTGAGGGGATAAATCTGACATTAATTATTCTTCTATAATTTCGTAATCGTGGGTAATTTCTGCACTTTTGGCCAGCATAATGGAGACAGAGCAGTACTTCTCAGCGGTAAGATGAACAGCATCCGCGACTCGCTTCTCGCTTAAGCCCTTCCCCTTGATAATATAATGCACATGAATCCTGGTAAAAACTTTTGGCACATCATCTGCTCGCTCTGCAGATAACTCAACAATACAGTCATCTATCGGTTGACGGCCTTTTTTCAGAATCATCACCACATCAAATGCAGTACAGCCCCCCATGCCCATCAACACCATTTCCATTGGCCGAGCAGCCAGATTACGCCCGCCACTTTCTGGCGCCCCATCCATGACAATGGAATGACCACTACCTGATTCGCCGACAAAGGACATATTGTCCAGCCATTTCACCCTTGCTTTCATACCATTTACCTAAAAATACTTGCCGATTAGCCCAGTTTTTGTCTTAATAACCACCCATTTAAGCTAATTTTCCCTATACTTAGACGGAACTTATTTAATAGCTATCTTGAACAACAGGACACAGGCAATTAGTTTATGACACTGCTACCCAAAATCGATAATTCTGATCCGTTACTGGAAAAATTACTCAGCCACTGCCACAAAAAAAGCTACCCGGCCAAAAAAACCATCATCCACGAAGGAGATGA
The DNA here is from genome assembly GCA_029881275.1 of Gammaproteobacteria bacterium. Lineage (GTDB taxonomy): Bacteria > Pseudomonadota > Gammaproteobacteria > SZUA-229 > SZUA-229 > JAPHQX01. The sequence goes on from JAOUMX010000017.1 coordinate 18,043, forward strand.
GCCACACAGCCTGTACTATATCATTAAGGGCTCGGTAAGCGTACAGGCAGAAAACGATGAAGGCGCAGAAATTATTCTTGCCTATCTGAATGCCGGTGATTTTTTTGGTGAAGCCGGTCTATTTAAAAAAGAAGTAGACCGTAGTGCTATGGTCATTGCTAAATCAACCTCTGATATTGCTGAAATCAATTACACACAATTCCGCAAACTGGTAGCTGAAGAACCTGAAATCATGTTCATGTTATCTGGACAAATATTTGAACGCCTGATCAAAACCACGCAAAAAGTTCGTGACCTGATTTTTCTGGATGTATCTGGACGTATTGCACGCACACTGCTTGAACTCAGCAAACAGCCTGATGCTATGACCCACCCCGATGGCATGCAAATTAAAATCACCCGTCAGGATATTGCCAAGATTGTGGGTTGCTCACGAGAAATGGCCGGGCGTGTACTAAAAGAACTGGAAGAAGACAAGCTAATCACTGCGCACGGCAAAACCATAGTGGTACATGGCACACGCTAATAATATTCCAGAAGGCTTTTCCTTCTGGACACTTTATAATCCAAATAACTCCGCCAGTTTTTCACCGGGATCAGCAGCACGCATAAACGCCTCTCCAACGAGAAAGGCGTGTACGTTATTATCACGCATCAACTTCACGTCCGCCTGTGTATGAATACCACTCTCAGTTACTAACAAGCGATCAGCTGGCATCATCTGCAGCATATCCAGCGTATTATTCAAACTGACTTCAAAAGTACGCAGATTTCGATTATTCACACCAATCAGTTTGGCGCCTGTCAATAGTGCGCGCTCCATTTCTTCAGTATCATGCACTTCCATTAACACATCCATGCCAAGCCGAGTTGCAAGATCCAGCAATTCATTTAACCTGGTATCATCGAGTGCCGCAACAATTAACAAAATACAGTCTGCATTAATCGCTCGTGCTTCATACACCTGATAAGGATCAATAATAAAGTCCTTACGGATCACTGGAATACTGGTGGCCTCCCTGGCCTGTTGCAGATAATCCTCGTTACCCTGAAAATAATCTTTATCTGTTAGTACCGACAAACAGGCAGCCCCGTGCTGCTCATAACTTCTGGCAATTTCTGCCGGATAAAAATCCTGCCGCAAAACACCCTTGCTTGGTGATGCTTTTTTAATTTCCGCGATGACACCCGACTTACCCTGTGCAATTTTAGTTTCGATGGATTTAATAAATCCACGCACCGGGGAAGCATCCACTATACGTTCTTTTAAATCAGCAATGCTTACCGAAGCGGAACGTTCAGCAATTTCTTCGCCTTTACGTTGCAGAATCTTTTTTAAAATATCAGGTGTGTTATTTAACATTAATTTAAACGCTTACTAAATATCTAACAGTTATTAGAGTAATGAACTAACGCCTCAAGCTTCTGCTTTGCAGCACCATCGGCAATTACTGATCTGGCTTTTTCTATGCCCGCCATTAACGAATCACAAATCCCTGAAACATAAATTGCCGCACCGGCATTTAAACAGACAATATCCTGCGCCGCTCCTGATTGACCGTCGAACACGGATTTAATTATTGCCAGACTATCCGCTGAATCCTTGGCACGTATCTCAGACAGCTCGGTACGCGTCATACCAAAGTCTTCCGGCTTAATGGTATAGATTTTTATATCACCATCTTTAAGTTCAGCCACATGGGTTTCGCTGCCAATACTAATTTCATCCATACCATCTTCGGCATGCACCACCATGACATGATGACTGCCCAGCTGTTTTAAAACCTGCGCCAGTGGCCCCACCCAGTCTTTGGAGAACACACCTATCACCTGGTTCGGCGCAGATGCAGGATTAGTTAATGGCCCCAGCACATTGAAAATAGTCCGCACACCCATTTCTTTTCTCGGACCAATGGCATGCTTCATGGCACCGTGGTGTTTAATGGCAAACAGAAAGCCAACACCCACATTATGTATACACTCTGCCACCTGCTCCGGTTTTAATTCCAGATTTACACCGGCCGTTTCCAGCACGTCAGCACTACCCGATTTACTGGAAACCGAACGATTGCCATGCTTGGCGACATGAGCACCTGCTGCTGCTGCAACAAATGCACTGGCGGTTGAAATATTAAAACTGCCGGAGGCATCACCACCGGTACCACAGGTATCCACCAGATTATTTTTATTCACATCAACTTTAGTGGACAGCTCTCGCATCACCGTAGCAGCGGCAGTGACTTCATCAACCGTTTCGCCTTTCATGCGCAAGCCAATCAGAAACCCGCCAATCTGGGAATCCGTTGCCTGACCGGTCATAATCAGGTTCATGACTTCTGTCATTTCATCACGGGAAAGATTTCTTTTTTCTGTGACTGCTTTGATTGCTGCTTGCATATCCATAAAAATTACCTTTTACATTTGTAAAAAATTCTTTAATAAATCATGACCGTGTTCAGTCAAAATAGATTCCGGATGAAACTGCACACCTTCTACTGCCAGTTGTTTATGCCTGACGCCCATAATTTCATCAATACTGCCATCTTCATTTTCTGTCCAGGCAGTAACTTCGAGACAATCCGGCAAAGTTTCTTTTTCAATCACCAGCGAATGATAACGGGTGGCCTGATAAGGATTTTTCAGGTTTTTGAAAACACCAACGTTATTATGATGAATCATCGATGTTTTCCCGTGCATAATTTCTCTGGCGTGAATAATTTTTCCACCATATACCTGGCCAATACTTTGGTGCCCAAGACAGACACCCAGAACAGGAATCTTACCGGCAAAATATTTAATCGCCTCCATGGATATACCTGCCTCATTCGGCGTACAGGGCCCAGGCGAAATCATCAGGTGATCAGGATTTAATTTTGCTATTTCTTCTACCGTGATTTTATCATTACGGTGCACAACCACCTCTGCACCTAACTCTCCCAGATACTGAACAAGGTTGTAGGTAAATGAATCGTAATTATCAATCATCACCATCATGATGACTTTTCCTCTAAAGCTGATGACAATATAGGCATACTTTTACTCCAGACCTGCTTCCGCTTTTGCAACAGCTCGAAAAATAGCACGGCCTTTATTCATGGTTTCTGCCCATTCATTTTCAGGTATAGAGTCATAAACAATGCCTGCTCCCGCCTGAATATTGAGCATTTTATTTTTGATCACAGCCGTTCTTATCGCGATCGCCGTATCCATATTGCCATTCCAGGATATGTAACCCACGGCGCCCGAATAAATACCACGCTTTACTGGTTCCAGCTCATCAATAATTTCCATGGCGCGAATTTTCGGCGCACCACTGACCGTACCTGCCGGGAAGGTAGCACGCAACACATCAATAGCACTCATGCCTTCTTGTAACTCGCCCACTACATTAGAAACAATATGCATAACATGCGAATATCGCTCGATAATCATTTTGTCTGTTAATTCAACACTACCTGTTTTACTGACACGACCAGCATCATTTCGCCCCAGATCAATCAGCATTAAATGTTCCGCCAGCTCCTTTGGATCAGCTAACAGATCTTTTTCCAGGTCGATATCTTCATTTTCATTTTTACCACGAGGACGCGTTCCCGCAATAGGTCGAACAGTTACTTTATTATCTTCCAGTCGCACCAGTATTTCTGGTGACGAACCTACTACATGGTGATCGCCCAGATCCATAAAATACATATAAGGCGATGGATTCAGGCTACGCAAGGAACGATAAATATCCAGTGGCGAAGACTGAACAGGGATCGACAGACGCTGTGATAACACCACCTGCATAATATCGCCATCAACAATATATTCTCTGGCCTTGCTGACTGCATTTTTAAAACCGTCTTCAGTAAACCCGGAGATAAAGTCACTTTCTGCAATCTGACGGTGACTGGTCGATGGTTTATAACTATGCACCGATTCATGCAGTTTTTGTGTTAACTGATCAAGACGCTGCTGTCCTTTTACATAAGCATTGTCTACCTCGGGATTCACATTCACAATCAAATACAGTTTGCCGGCGAGATTATCAAAAACAACCACTTCTTCTGACAACATCAGCAGAATATCCGGTGTATTTAATACATCGGGTTTATGGCCATTTTTTAATTTCGGTTCGATATAACGAATGGTGTCATAACCAAAATAACCCACCAGCCCACCGGTAAATTTTGGCAACCCATCCAGTTCAGCAACTTTAAAACCCTGCTGATAGTTTTCTATCCACTGCAATGGATCTTCAACATCAAGGCTTTCAATAAGCTGACCATTTTCTTCTATGCTGATGGTATAACCATGGACTTTGATATGAGTACGACAGGGCAAACCAATAATGGAGTAACGCCCCCATTTCTCGCCACCCTGAACGGACTCAAACAAATAGGAATAGGGAACATTTGCTAACTTAAGATAGGTGCTCAGCGGCGTATCAAGATCCGCCAGAACCTCACGTACCAGCGGGATATGGGTGTAATTCCGTTGTTTTAACTCAGCAAATTTTTCGGGGGTCATGATTCTTTCCAGACATAATGATTCACACAAACATACAAACAAATGGCCATAGCCAGTCTGTCACCATCGCCAGGTATTGAATGCGCGTAAATCCGTATGTCTGAAAATTTTAAACATGTTTTGAATCGTTGATCTTTTATCAGTAGTAATGCCTATTATTCCGGTAGTTTCAGGACCAGTCAATCAGAGCTTTCACTTCATCCATGGAATCAACCACGGCATCCGGATTGTAGTCACGAATATCTTCACCATGATTGTAGCCATACGACATACAAATAATATTAAAGCCGGCCGCACGAGCTGCTTTTACATCAGACATGGAATCACCCAGCATCAGTGATTGCTCAGGTTTAACACCCATTTTCTCTGCGGCATGCAGTAACGGCATAGGGTCCGGTTTTTTCCTGGGCAAGTCGTCACCACAAATAACAATTTCAAAATACCCGCTCACACCCAGATCTTTCAAAATAGGCAAGGTAAACTGGGCAGCCTTGTTGGTCACACAACCAATATGCACACCGGTGGTTTTAAGAAAATCCAGTGCTTCCCGTACACCCGGATAGAGACAGCTACGTTTCGATGTATTTTCAGCATACAGGGCTTCAAAAATGGGGATTGCTTTCTGAAACAGCGCCTCATCAGGCTCACCATCCAGTTGATTAATCAGCGCACGGCGCACCAGGCGCTCAACACCATTACCGACCCAATGACGTACCCGTTCTTCGCCACGCACGGGCATATCCAGTTGCTTCATCATTTCATCAACACAAAAAGCCAGATCCGGCACGCTATCTACCAAGGTACCATCTACATCAATCAAAACCATAGCGGGCTTATTAATCATATTCACTACCTAAGAGGAAATTGGCCACAGAATACAGAAACAACAGAGTTTATTTATTTAAAGTAATATCTCTGCAATCCCTGTATCTCTGCGACTGTAAAAAATTAAACTTTTGCTTTTGCCAGCTCAGATCGCATGGCGCCAACGACTGTATCGTAGACATTGGCATCATCTTTATTCGCAGCACCAAAAATCGCGGAACCCGCTACAAAAGTATCGGCACCTGCTTCAGCAATTTCACGGATATTATCCACTTTGACACCACCATCAATTTCAAGACGAATACTGCGACCAGACGCATCAATCAATTTACGTGCTTCGCGCAATTTATCCAGTGTTGCAGGAATAAAAGACTGACCACCAAACCCGGGGTTCACCGACATCAGCAACACCATGTCGACCTTATCCATAACATATTTCAGACAATCCAGAGGGGTTGCAGGATTGAATACCAGACCGGACTTACAGCCACTTTCACGAATTAACTGCAAACTGCGGTCAATGTGCTCGGAAGCTTCCGGATGGAAAGTAATATAGGTCGCACCTGCTTTGGCAAAATCAGGAATAATACGATCCACGGGTTTAACCATCAGATGAACGTCGATATCAGCTGTAACGCCATGCTTACGCAGTGCCTCACAGACCAGAGGACCAATAGTGAGATTGGGGACGTAATGGTTGTCCATTACATCAAAGTGCACAATATCCGCACCCGATTTGATTACGTTATCCACTTCCTCGCCAAGACGGGCGAAATCCGCTGATAATATGGATGGGGCAATCTTAAAATCTGCCATAGTCGAGTCCTCACCAAGAGCCAAAAATTAAAGAGGTGCCACTTTACCTGATAAGCCTGCTTTTTTCAGCATCTCTAAAGCGCTAAATGGCAAACTTATGCAAATTACAATGGTCTTACAGGGTAATTATGTGCGTAAAAAGACAACCAGAACACCGATAAGTTATTGTTATTAAAAGGATAAAACACATCATAGATGTAACATATCACAGTATTAATAAACTATAATTTACATTGCTTGCCTGCTCTGAGACAATTTGCGACCTAAGATTTTAATGGCTTCCTTACATTTAAACTGGAGTATCTCAATGAAAAAACAAATCATAGCCCTGATGGCAGCTTCTGCACTGACTATGTCTGCCAATGTTATGGCTGCCGGCGATGCTGCTGCAGGCAAAGCAAAAGCAACTACTTGCGCTGCCTGTCATGGCACTGACGGTGTTGGCAAAATGCCAACCTACCCTAACCTGAATGGCCAGAAAGAAGCTTATATGGTTAAGCAGCTGAAAGCATTCCGTGACGGTTCTCGTAAAGACCCAACCATGAACGCCATGGCAAAACCATTGTCTGATGGCGACATCGACAATCTGTCAGCATTCTTCTCCAGCATGAAATAATTTGCTTAGCTGAATGTTACTCGAAAACCCTGTCAGCTTACCTGCTCACAGGGTTTTTTATTGCCTGTGTTTTTTATTTAGCATCACTATCAGCCAGATTTCACTGGCTGAAACTATTACCCCATTTTCAACCATCGATCAGAATCCACTGGTAACGATTTACGGCCTGCCCACACCCGTCGCCGCCACATTATTAAATTCACACCAAACTGCATTCTATATATCTGCCAATTTCAGCAACACCATTAACGAAGAACAAGCAGCCAATGAAATACTGTTTATTGATATTGAAACCCACCGTTTAAATTTAATACTGGATCATGCACTTCAACAAAACTGGATGCTGCGATTACAAATACCGTTTATTAAGCATTACGGTGGTTTCATGGACAAATGGATCGATAATTACCATCACCTGATCGGTTTACCCGAAGGGGTACGACCTAATTATCCAGGTAAACAGATTGCCATATACTATGAACTCAATGGCATCACCCTTTTAAATAACCAGGAAAAGCTAACCGGCATCGGCGACGTATCACTTCAAATTGCTTATCAACTAACAAGCCAGAATGATTTCGCACTTAGCTACTGGAGCAGCTTAAAATTACCCACAGGCAACAGTCAGAATCTAACCGGCAGTGGTCATGCAGATATCAGTTTCTGGATTGCCAGCCAGCAAAAACTCAATCATGCTCTCTGGGTCTATACCAATGGCGGCATACTATTGATGAAGAAAAGCGATGTGCTAACCGGGCTTCATAACAACCATGCTTTTTTTCTAACCGCAGGACTACAATTTAACTGGCTAGACAATATTCAACTGAAATTACAACTGGATAATCATTCTGCTTTTTATAAAACAGACACTGATTTTCTTGGCCCTGTTACCCAACTTACTTTTGGCGGCAGTATTGCCGTTACATCAGAATCAGAGCTTGATATCGCTATTGCAGAAGATATACAAACCAACGCATCTCCCGATGTCAATTTCAATATAACCTGGCGAAAACGCTTTTAGAACCCACCACCTCACTTGCCAGGAGTTAGATCAAGCTTCCTGGCAGCTTCAAGAACAACCTCCAGGCCCGCCCCTTTTTTATTGCCATATTCGCTTAAATGTCGCCGCCAGGCTTTAGCTCCGGGCACACCTAAAAACAACCCCATAATATGACGCGTAATTGCATGCAACTTTGTTCCCTTCATTAATTCATCTTCGATATAGGGCAATAACTTCATCAACACCTGCTCGCGGTCAGCTATATTTTTTTCCTGGCCATACAACTGCGTGTCAACATCCGCCAGTACATACGGATTATGATAGGCTTCACGACCCATCATAACACCATCAACAAATGCCAGATGCTGCTTTGCTTCAGCTATGGTATTGATTCCACCATTAATAACAAATGCTAACTGCGGATAACGTTTTTTCAGGTCATAAACAGTCTGGTATTTTAATGGTGGTATTTCACGATTTTGCCTGGGACTGAGCCCTTGCAACCACGCTTTACGGGCATGCACAATAAATAACTGACAACCGGCAGAGGACACTATCTCTATAAATTCACAAAGCTCATCCCATGAATCCCGATAATCAATACCAATGCGATGCTTGACGGTAACAGGAATATCAACCACAGATTTCATTGCCTGAACACACTCAGCAACCAGTTTTGGCTCTGCCATAAGACAGGCGCCAAAACTGCCTGATTTTACACGCTCACTTGGACAACCAACATTCAGATTAATTTCATCATAACCATACTGATTCCCAATTCTGGCGCAGGCTGCCAGAGCATCCGGATCACTACCGCCTAATTGTAATGCCAACGGATGCTCAGCTTCGCTATAACAAAGAAATCGAGCGGGATTAGCGTGCAGAATTGCACCTGTCGTCACCATTTCCGTATAAAGAAATGCTTTTTCAGATAATAACCTGAGGAAATATCGCTCATGGCGATCGGTCCAGTCCAGCATGGGCGCAACAGAAAAGATATGATTTAAAGACATACCGCTATTTTACAGATAAAATAAATCCGTGCTAAATATTAATCACTCATTTAATGATCTATCAAATTACAGCATTTAAATAATACCGGTAATTAATAACACGATACAACTAGCTGTAATAAGCGTGTAATGTACCGCTTACACACCTGAGCACTCTAATGACATCAGCGTAATAGCAAGAAGTATTGCTCATAAAAACAGGATGATTATATTATTCATATAATCGATTTTTACCAGATCACAATGCTGTGGACAAAAGGCATTAAATAAGACACCAAAGAAAACGACTACTGCAATAAAGGCGGCACAGGACAATCAAGGCTTTCAGCAACTGCTCGTAATAATTCCGCCTCATCCGACATAACAATACCATCATCTATCACACAATCGACACATGCTGTAATCAACGATTTCTTAAGCATTGGCGTCAGATTGCTCAATCGATTTAATGCCTGTAAAAGCATTTTAAAATGACAGTCTCTGGCCGGGATAATCGGCATATCTACAGAAACAAAAGTCTTCATTACACGGTCAAAAACAGCCCGGTTTTTTTCATCTGACTGCCTGCTTGTCTGCGCCATCATTGAAATTAATACATGAATATCATCTACAACAGGTTTAAATGAATGGTATTTAACAGGCGTTACAGTTTCTGCCTTCTTATCCAGATGCTGACTTATAACAATTAGTAAAACAAATTCAAATAAGCTAATTCGCTTATCCATTTTAATAAGCTCATCACTATTTTCTATAAATGTTTTTCGTTTATCACCATCCAGACTTTTTAAAACTGGCAGCACCAGATCAATTATGGGCAAATGATTTCTTTTATCAAGATGACTCAAAGGCTCAATGACTTTTACAGTCAAATTCACAACAGCCTGATCGCAATGTACTGATAAATACTCAATTCCCTGGTCATAATCCATTCTAGAAATAATCAGCCCATAAACTATTGCCTGAGCACCATCTTTAGAATGCAAAAGATCAATTAAAAATGATGACAATGACTTATACATTAAAGCCGCATACACCAAATGCTCAGCGCCCGGATTTCCTATTGAATTAACGATATCATTACCACTATAACCTTGACCTCTTTTATTAGTTTCTTTATCTGTGGAACGTTCCTGGATAATAGTTTTTGCTCTTTGCGTCTTCAAAAATAATGGGTCAATCGCATTAATGCGCACATCCAGTGGTGGATGAGTAGCCAGTAATGATTCAAAAAACGTGGGTAACGAACTGGCAAAACACATATGACTCATTTCTTCGGCACGATTTGAACCAAGATAACCACGATGGACACTCTCTCTTATTTTGTATAACGCACCGGCAATACCTCTGGGATTTCGGGTAAACTGCACCGAAGATGCATCCGCCAGATACTCACGCTGTCTTGAAATAGCGGCTTTGATTAATCTGCCAGAAAAGAGACCTATGTAACCTATAATAAAAAACATCAGCCCGACTATAACCAGAGGACCAGAATTTCGCTTACTATGTCCATGACTGGCACTGCGCATAATCACCATGCCAAATTGACCAA